>DATCQV010000001.1:0-12543 GCA_036569325.1 Mucilaginibacter sp.
CATCTATGATAAGCCAGGAAGAAAGCATAGAGAAACCTATGAATAAGTTTCCGATACCCCAAAATGAAAACGAACGCCTTAAGGCGCTTCGAAACTACAATATATTAGATACACTGAGCGAACCCGATTTCGACCGCATTACAGAACTTGCGTCTATTATATGCAATGTGCCAATGTCATTGGTATCCCTGATTGATGATGACAGGCAGTGGTTTAAGTCGGTGGTGGGGCTTGATGCTAAAGAGACACCACGTGAACTGGCTTTTTGCGCACATACCATCATGGAAACATCGATGATGGAAATAGAAGATGCCGCAGCCGACACACGGTTTAACAACAACGCCCTGGTTACCGGCGATCCGAGGATCCGGTTTTATGCGGGGTATCCCCTCGTCGATCCGCAAGGCTACGCGCTTGGCTCACTGTGCGTTGTTGACAGGGCGCCTAAGAAGCTTAACGCCGAACAAACAAGGGCTTTAGAGTTGCTTGCCGGCGAAGTGATCTCGCTTATTGTGGAGCGCCGGCAAAAGGAGGAATTACGCAATTTTGAAAAGCTTTTTAAGCTATCGAGCGATCTTGTTTTTATAGGCGGGATCGACGGTTATTTTAAAAAGATAAACCCGGCATTTACCGCACTGTTTGGCTGGAGCGAGGAACATTTGTTAAAGACCTCCTCGTTCGAGTTCTATCATCCGGATGACATTGAAAATACGGCTAAGGAACTTACCAAATTAGCCGGCGGCCAAAATACGATTAACTTTTTACAGCGATTTAAAACAAGCAGCGGCGATTATAAAACCATTGAATGGACATCGACCCCGGAAAAAGAAACCGGCAATATCTTCGGCATAGGGCGCGATGTTTCAGAACTGATGGAAAAGGAACGGCAGCTTGCCGCCAGCGAACAGCGGCAAAGAGCCTTTTTTGAAAACTCTATGGGCCTGATGTTTACCCACGATATGCAGGGCCGGTTCCTGTCTATAAATAATGCAGGAGCTGCTGTTTTGGGTTATTCGAGGGAAGAACTGATGCAAATGACCTTGTACGATATTAACCTCCGCGACCGGCACCAGGCTGTTAACGATTATCTGACAAAGATAAAGGAGGAAGGCAGCCTGCAGGGACAAACATCAACCATTCAAAAAGACGGCTCCGTACGCATCTGGATGTATAACAACGTTTACGAAAACAATCCGGGCGGCGAGCCGTATGTGATAGCCAACGGCATGGATATTACGCGGCGCTATAACCTTGAAAAAGACCTGAAACGTACTACCCGGATGCTGGAGCAAACTAACCAGGTGGCACGCGTAGGCGGCTGGGAACATGATATTGAAAAGCAAACCATTTACTGGTCATCCGTAACCAAAGAGATCCACGGGGTAGCGCCTGATTTTATACCAACTCTTGCGCAAGGCCTTAGCTTTTATGATGAGAAGGCCCAGGCGGAGATACGGCAAACCATTAACCTGGCAGTGACGCAGGGAAAACCCTGGAACGAGGAGCGGCAGATGACCAATGCGCATGGCGAAAAAATATGGGTACGGTCAATTGGTAATGCGGAGTTTGAAAATGGTGTTTGCAAAAGGCTTTACGGAACTTTCCAGGATATAAACGCATCCAAGGAAAATGAGCTTGCACTACAACAGTCGCTGGAGACGCAGGAGAAGCTGAACGATGTTATGTTTGAGCACATCAGGCTGATAGAGCAACAGGACAAAACGATTGAAAAGATCCAGGAGTTTAAATTTTTAGCCGACTCTATTCCGCAGATGATCTGGACCGCCAATGCCGATGGCGATTTCGATTATTACAACAAACACTGGTTCGATTTTACCGGGATGAATTTTGATGAAACCCTCGAAAAAGGCTGGGAACCGGTGTTAGCGCCCGAAGGTTTCAAAAAGCATGCTGAGGCGTGGGCCGAAGCGCTGCATACGGGCAAGCCTTACCAGCTTGAGTTGAGATTTAAACGCGCGGAAGACGGCCTTTATAAATGGCATTTATGCAGGGCATCGGCCATGAAGGATGAGCACGGTAAGATCATCAAATGGTTCGGTTCATGTGTAGATATCGACGAATACAAACGTGCGCTCGATCTGGAGAACCGCGTCAGCCAGTTCGAGGATTTTAACCGCATCGTAGCGCACAACCTGCGCGGCCCGGCAGGCAGTATCGACATGATGCTGAATATGATAGCAGAGGCCGACTCAGAAGAGGAAAAGAACCAATATTTAGGGTTATTAAAGCAATCCAGCTCAACGCTCATCGAAACGCTGAACGAACTGATGAAAGTGCTTGAAGTAAGAAATAACCAGAACCTGCCTTATGACGACTGCAACCTTGCGGGCATAACAGAAAGCGTTAGGCGGATGCTGATTGGGCAGATCGTTTCGAGAAGTGCCATTATCCGCACCGATTTCCAGGTACCGGTAATGAAGTTCCCCAAAATGTACCTTGAAAGTATCTTTTATAACATGATCAGCAATTCGTTGAAGTACAGCAAAGCTGACCTACCGCCCGAGATCGATATCACCTCAAATGTAACTGACGGCAATGTCACCCTTACCTTCGCTGACAACGGGATAGGGATAGATATGGCGCGGCACGCCAACAACATCTTTAAGCTGAATCATACCTTTCATAGCGGTTACGACAGCAAGGGTGTGGGCCTGTTCATGACCAAAACGCAGATAGAAACCTTTGGCGGCAAAATAAGCGTTGAAAGCGAACCGGGTGTAGGTACAACATTCACGATAACATTTTGAATTTAACGAAAATGAAAAAGGGTACGGCTCTAAAACCATACCCTTCCTTTTCTATCTTGATTCTTGACTCTTGTGTTCCTGAATCTAATTTTTAATATCTGTAATATTCCGGTTTAAACGGGCCTTCAACAGTTACACCGATGTACTCAGCCTGATCCTTGTCTAAAACTTCCAGCTCAACACCGATTTTGGCCAAGTGTAAGCGGGCAACTTTTTCGTCGAGGTGTTTTGGCAGGGTGTAAACTTTATTTTCGTAAGCACCGCTGTTTGTCCAAAGTTCAAGTTGTGCTAAAGTTTGGTTGGTGAACGAGTTACTCATTACAAAGCTTGGGTGACCGGTTGCACAACCTAAATTTACCAAACGGCCTTCTGCTAAAACGATAACGTCTCTGCCTTCAATGGTATATTTATCAACCTGTGGTTTGATCTCGATTTTGGTATTGCCGTAAGCTCCGTTTAACCAGGCCATATCAATCTCGTTATCAAAGTGACCGATGTTACAAACGATGGCTTTATCTTTCAGCGCACGGAAATGGCTTTCGCGAACGATGTTCATGTTACCGGTAGCAGTTACCACAATATCAGCCTCAGCAATAGCGGTTGAAAGTTTCTTAACTTCAAAGCCTTCCATAGCAGCTTGCAGGGCACAGATCGGGTCGATCTCGGTAACGATAACACGAACACCGGCATTGCGCAATGAATCGGCAGAACCTTTACCTACGTCGCCGTAACCGCAAACTACGGCTACTTTACCGGCCATCATTACGTCGGTAGCGCGACGGATCGCATCAACTAACGATTCGCGGCAGCCGTATTTGTTATCGAATTTCGATTTGGTAACCGAATCGTTTACGTTGATGGCAGGCATCGGCAGGGTACCGTTTTTCATACGCTCGTACAAACGGTGAACACCGGTGGTAGTTTCTTCTGATAAACCTTTGATCCCGGCAATCAGCTCAGGGTATTTGTCTAATACCATGTTGGTTAAATCGCCGCCATCGTCAAGGATCATGTTTAACGGTTTGCGCTCTTCGCCGAAGAACAGGGTTTGCTCGATGCACCAGTCGAACGATTCAGCGTCCATACCTTTCCAGGCATAAACAGAGATTCCGGCAGCGGCAATAGCAGCCGCAGCGTGATCCTGGGTTGAGAATATATTACATGACGACCAGGTAACTTCAGCACCCAGTGCGGTCAGGGTTTCAATTAAAACGGCAGTTTGAATGGTCATGTGCAGACAGCCTGCAATGCGCGCACCAGCCAGCGGCTGCGACGGACCATATTCTTTACGCAAGGCCATTAAGCCCGGCATTTCTGCCTCGGCCAGTTCAATTTCTTTGCGGCCCCACTCAGCCAGTGAAATATCCTTCACTTTGTATTTAACAAATTCGGTCTCTACTGATGACATAATTTTTCAAGTTTAATTTGGGCAAAGGTAAACCTTCACTTTTTTAAAATGAAATAAAGGGGGATAAGTTGCCATAGGGCAAGTGTTTGAGTTAGTTGCAGTGGCAGTTGGTAGTAGCAGTAAATTAGTTGGCGGTTTGCAGTTTACAGTGAGGAATTAGTTGGTAGTGGCAGCGTTAAGTGGCAGTAAAAGACGCTGACTTCTGTTTAACAATTCCACACTGCTACTTCCCACTGCTACTGCTACTTTTTCGTAACTGCTACTCCTTTTAAACCACTTCAATAACCTGCTGCTCCTTTTTAGGAAGCTTGTTGGCAGCGGCAAGTTTATTGTTCTGCGTCATTGAAAGGCTGCCATTGTAAACGGCGCCATTCTCTACCTGCAGGGTTTGGGTTCTTATTTCGCCGGTTACTTTTCCGGTGGCTTTTATTTCGAGGGAATTGGTTTGGATATCACCGGTCACGGTACCATAAATTACCATTTCTTTGGTGATGATATTGCCGAGCACCGATCCGGTCTCGCCTAATATCAGGCCTTCATCAACAATAACATCGCCGGTAATTTGTCCGTCAATGCGGGCAAAAGCGGGGGCTTTCAGGTTACCATCAAAAATACATCCTTCACTAATCAACGTTGATATCGATTGCAGGTCTAATGCAACCTTCTCCTTTTTTGAAAATAATGCCATGTTTGTTTGGTTATTAGTTATTTAGGGTCAGAAACTTAGCCGGATTAATGGCTTTTCCGTTTTTACGCACCTCATAGTGAAGGTGTGTTCCGGTTGAATGTCCGGTTGAACCTACCTCGCCGATCTTCTGGCCTACGGTAACCTGTTGCCCAACCTTTACTGTAATGCGCGACAAATGGCCATACAGCGTTTCAAAATCATTGGCGTGTGCTATGCGTACGCAGTTTCCATAACCGCCATACCATCCTGCAAAAACCACCTTTCCGGTTGCGGTACATTTGGCTTCATCGCCACGCGCGCCTTTAAAGTCAATGCCGGGGTGAAATTCCGCGTTTGATGAATTAAAAGGATCGCTGCGGTACCCGAAGTATGAAGTGAGCGAGCTAACCCGGGGATAGCCCATCGGCGTAAAGGCAACGGTGTGCACCAAACGGTTCAGGTATTCATCGTACATCGAATACGTTTCCTCGTCGGTAAGTTTGGGTGCCTCGGCATTACCGTTACCGCCTACCGATTTGGTTGAAAAACCTTTCAGTCCGCGTTTGCGCAAGTAATCATTTATGGTTTGGAGTTTGGCTTCGATGGATTGAATATAGCTTTGAGCAGTTGTAGCTTTTTTGGCTTCTATATCGGGCGGAGGGATCTGGCCTTTCAGTTTTGCCAGTTGTGCAACAAGCTTTTGCTTTTCCTGTTGCTGCAGCTCATTTTGATGACTCAGATAAATGACGGCCAGCGTGAGAATGGTAATAACCGCCAACACACTCAGCAAATAATGCCTGAGCCTTTCTATATGTTTTGTTTTTACCTGGAGCGTTTGCGAGCCTTCTTTGTTTTTATTTACAATAATAACTGTGCTTACGTCAGCGGGTTTCAATTTCATTGTAACTATTAATTAGGGAATGCAAGGTAACTAATAGGCTTAAGAAAACAAAATGATGTTTATGTTAAGTCCATGGTCCATAGACGATAGACCATAGGCCGGATCAAAGCCTCGTACATGCCTCACCTAAATTCTCTCCAAAAGGAGCGTACGTTTTAACTACACTCCTGGGCTCCTGGCTCTTGGCTCTTGGCTCTTGGCTCTTGGCTCTTGGCTCTTGGCTCTTGGCTCTTGGCTCTTGGCTCTTGGCTCCTGGCTCTTGGCTCTTGGCTCTTGGCTCTTGGCTCCCCCCGCACCGTCAGCAAAATGTTAATATTCGCAATTTTGGCTTTTAACTATCAATGATTTATTATTTTTGTTTGAAATTATAAAAAGAGAAAAATGTATCCAGAATATTTAGTAGCCCCGATGCGGGAAGAATTGACCCGGGTTGGTTTTGAAGAATTGAAAGATGCAGATGCCGTTACCCAGGCTATTGAAAGCGAAGGAACCGTATTTGTGATGGTAAACTCTGTTTGCGGCTGCGCCGCTGCCAATGCACGCCCGGCCGCACGTATGGCTGCACAGAACGAAAAACACCCGGATAAACTGGTGACTGTTTTTGCAGGTATGGAAACCGATGCGGTAAACAAGGCACGTGCTTATATGCTGCCTTATCCTCCATCGTCTCCTGCTATGGCCCTGTTTAAAGATGGTAAATTGGTTCACATTATCGAACGCCATCAGATTGAAGGCCGCCCGGCGCAAATGATAGCCGATAACCTGATCGGCGCGTTTGAGCAGTATTGCTAAAGATTTTTTATACCTATAATAAAACCCGGCCTGCTTTTGCAGAAGCCGGGTTTTTATTTTTTGGGCATTAGTCATTAGTCACTGGTCATTAGCCATTGGTTCCAATCAATCACTCATTATAAATGACCAATTCACTAATGACTAATGACCAATGACTAATTTCACTCGCTCCTCAAACTCCTTACCGGGTTGGCCAGCGCTGCTTTTATGCTTTGGTAGCTTACCGTTAGCAGCGTTATAATGATGGCACCTGCGGCAGTAGCGGCAAA
The DNA here is from genome assembly GCA_036569325.1 of Mucilaginibacter sp. Lineage (GTDB taxonomy): Bacteria > Bacteroidota > Bacteroidia > Sphingobacteriales > Sphingobacteriaceae > Mucilaginibacter. Next base: position 6,806 of record DATCQV010000001.1, read on the forward strand.
GATCCACCAGGAAAGTTCGGCGTGGTAGCTGTAATGCTGCAGCCATTGCTGCATAAAGTACCATGAAACCGGGGCGGCAATAATTAATGCGATAATTACCAGCGATACAAAATCTGCCGACATTAATCGCCACAGGCCAAAAACCGTTGCACCCAGTACTTTACGCACACCCAGTTCTTTGGCACGCTGCTCGGCCATGAACGAGGCCATACCGAACAAACCTATACAACTGATGAAAATAGCCAGCGAGGCAAAAAAGCTGGCCAGTTTGCCGATCCGCTCCTCGTCAAAAAACTTCTTCGCGTAGGCGTTATCGGCAAAACTATATTTGAATGGTGCCGAAGGCGAATAGGTTTTGCATACGCTCTCAATTTTAGCAAGCGCGTTGTGTGTGCTGATCTGCGGGTTTAACCGGATATGCAGGTAGCCGCCCATGTTTTTACTGAGGAAATAAATGGTTTGTTTAGCCGGCTCATAAGGCGATTCCATGATCATATTTTTTACCACCCCGATAACCCGGAAATTGCCGCCCATTAATTTCACCACTTCGCCTACAGGCTTTTTGAAAGCCATGTATTTTACGGCAGCCTCATTCAATACAATGGCTGTAGAATCGGAAAGGAAACTGCGTGAGAAATCCCTGCCATCGGTAAACTGCAGGCCGATAACTTTTCCATATTCGGGCGTTACGGATATGATCCCAAAATCGTCAGACAGGCTGGGGTCTTTTCCGCTCCAGGTAAGTCCGCCCATATTGTTATCGATATGAGTTACCGGGCTCGACGATTCCGCTACCTCGGTTGCAACGCCCGACTGCATCAGTTCATTTCGTACTACCGAGAATTGTTTGTGGAGATCGGCTGTGGCCATAGCTATGTTTACAAGGCCATCGCGGTTATAACCAACCGGCCGGTTCTTGGCAAACTGGATCTGCCTGAACACTACCACGGTACCAATGATGAGTATAACCGAAACGGCAAACTGCATTACCACCAGCACCTTACGCGGCGTGGCTGCAAAACGTCCCGCCCTGAATGCGCCCTTTAATACCTTAACCGGCTGGAATGATGATAAATATAAAGCCGGGTAGCTGTCCGCCAATATCCCGGTAAAGATGCTGAAGCCCCCGCCAAGCGACCAGAAAACAGGATCGTTCCATAACAGCGTAATGTTTTTGCCGGCAAGGGTGTTAAACAACGGCAATGCCGGTATTACCAATGCTATTGAAAACAAAAATGCAAGTACTGCAATCAATAACGACTCGCAGAAGAACTGGATCACCAACTGACCGCGCAACGAACCCACTGCTTTACGGATGCCAACTTCCTTCGCGCGTTTTTCGCTTTGTGCCGTGCTTAAGTTCATAAAGTTGATGCAGGCCAGCAGCAGTACAAACAGCCCGATGATGCCGAATAGCCAAACATACTGGATCTTTCCGCCCGAAATAACGCCGTTCTTAAATTCCGAATACAGGTGCCATTTGCTCATGGGCTGCAGGAAGATCTCCGGCTTATATTTGGCATCGTCTTTACTGATGTTGTTTAGCTTTGCATTCTTTATTTGGGCTGATACTTTGGCCATATCGGCATTGGGGGCCAGCTGTACAAACATTTGGAATGAGTTATTGCCCCAATCGGCAACAGCGCTTTTATCCACGCTGCTTGCTACATAATAACTCCAGGGCGCAATAAAAGGGATATCATCATGAAGGGTGATGTTCTGCGGCAGGTCTTCATAAACGCCGGTAACCTTAAAGCTTTTCTCATTGTCGAGCGAAAGCGATTTACCTAACGGATCGGCATTGCCAAACAGCGCTGTAGCAATAGATTGTGAAAGCAGGATAGAAGATGGGTCTTTAAGGCCGGTTCCGGTTCCCTTAACAATTTTAAGTGAAAATAATTTAGGGGCATCTTCTTCCATAAAGGTACCCCCGCTCGAAATCTTTTTATCGCCCACCGTTAAAACGTGCCCCCAGGACCATGACGACATTACGATATATCTAAAATCGCTGCCATAGCTTTTCCTCAATTCATTGCCCAGGGGAATGGGCACCGCCCGTGCGGTGCTGACCTCGCCGTTAAACGTACGGTTCTGCATCACCTGCGCAATGCTGTTATAGTTCTGGTGATATTTATCAAATGCCAGCTCATCCCAGATCCACAGGCCGATGAGCATAGCCACTGCCATACCTACGGCAAGTCCGCCGATATTAATGACCGACGAGGCCTTATTTTTCAGGATGTTTCTCCAGGCGATTTTTAAATAGTTTTTTATCATTGTTTTGGTCATTAGTCAATTGTCATTGGTCATTAGTGTCACGTTACCGGTGATAATTATACGGCCGATAACTCATCACCCTAAAAGGGGGATTTTGATCTTTAATGGTGATGGCGCCTATCCGTCTCTGTTTTTTGTTTTCAGGAAACGGCTATACGGGTTATCAGCTTGCCTGTAAAATAATAAAATACATGCCAGTTGATTAATACATTCATTATCAATTATATACATCAATAAACATCATAAAAAATCGTTCGCATCCGAACAGTTTGCGTTCGGTTTCGGCTCGGAAGGGCATTTCTATCCGTTAAAAAATAAAAATCTTCGGCCCTGTAACCTGTGTCTGCCCGGTGCGTCATAGAATTTTGTAAACAAATTCTTTATAATTTAGCTTATATATTCGCTTAAACTGACCTGCGTTTATCTGCAAACTTTATTCATCAATTATGATAACAACAAAACCTTTTTCGGCGCTTATCTTATCGGGCCTTTTTATGGGCCTGGCGGTAACTGCCTCTTACGGGCAAAACTCCAAACAGGAATCGCCCGAAATGAAGATCTACCGGGAAACTCCCCCAAAGATCAACGACCTGGTACATACCAAGCTGGCTGTTCGGTTCGACTATAAAAAGCGCTACATGTATGGTAAAGAGTGGGTAACGCTGAAGCCGCACTTCTACCCTACCGACACCCTGCGCCTCGACGCTAAAGGCATGGACCTTAAAACCATTGCTGTAGTAAAAAACGGCAAAAATGTGCCGCTGAAATTTAAGTACGATGACAGCCTTACGGTGAACATTCAACTGGATAAAGTTTACCACAACAATGAAAGCTATACCATCTATATCGATTATACCGCCAAGCCCAACGAACTGCATGTGAAAGGCAGTGCGGCTATAAATGATGCAAAGGGTTTATACTTCATTAACCCTGACGGTACCGAAAAAGACAAGCCAATCCAGATCTGGACACAGGGCGAAACCACCGGCTCATCGTGCTGGTTCCCGACCATCGATATGCCGGAGCAAAAAACTACTGAAGAAATTGCCATGACCGTGCCGGCTAAATATGTTACGCTGTCGAACGGCTTGATGGCGTCATCGAAAGTTAACGGCGATGGCACCCGTACCGATACCTGGAAACAGGATCTGCCGCACTCGCCGTACCTGTTTATGATGGCCGTGGGCGATTTCAAGATCTATAAAGACAAATGGCGCAACAAAGAAGTAAGCTATTACCTTGAGCCAAAATATGCACCTTATGCCAAGCAGATCTTCGGCATGACACCTGAACTGATCGAGTTCTACTCAAAAACATTGGGTGTTGATTATCCATGGGCGAAGTATTCGCAGATCGTAGTTCGCGATTATGTGAGCGGTGCGATGGAAAACACATCGGCAACCCTGCATGGCGATTATGTACAGGCAACTCCGCGCGAACTGATCGATGCTTATTACAATGAAGGCCGCAGTACTATCGCACACGAGTTATTTCACCAATGGTTTGGCGATCTGGTTACTGCCGAAAGCTGGAGCAACCTGACTGTTAACGAATCATTTGCCGATTTCAGCGAAATGCTTTGGGCTGAGCACAAATACGGCAAAGACGAAGCTGATTCGCACAGCAATGATGCCATGCAGAATTACCTGAATTCACCTGATGCGAAGACCAAAGACCTGGTACGTTTCCACTACAACGATAAAGAAGATGTTTTCGACGTGGTTACTTATCAGAAGGGCGGCCGGATCCTGAACATGCTGCGCAACTATTTAGGCTACGAAGCATTCTACAAAGGATTAGGCCTGTACCTGAAAACCAATGCTTACGGCAATGGCGAAGCACAGCAACTACGCTTAGCTTTAGAACAGGTAAGCGGCCGCGACCTGAACTGGTTCTTTAACCAGTGGTATTATGGTGCAGGTCACCCTGAACTGAAGATCAGTTATAAATATGACGACGCTACCAAGACCCAAACCGTTTATTTAGCACAAACGCAAGATGGCCAAACCTTCAAACTGCCAATGGCGATCGACATTTACGCCGGCGGTAAAAAGAACCGTTACAAAGTTTGGATGAACGACAAAGCCGACACCCTGAACTTCCAGGTAGCTTCTAAACCGGATTTAGTGAATGTTGACGCCGACAAAACGCTCCTCACCAAAAAAACCGACGACAAAACGCTTGAAGAATTTGCGTTCCAGTATGCCAACGCGCCATTATTTATGGACCGTAACGAGGCCATTACTTTCGCTACCAGTCACCAGGCCGATAAAGCCGGACAAAAGGTGATGCTGGCTGCATTGAAAGACAAATATTACGGCCTGCGTATTAAAGCCATCAGAGGCCTGAACATGAGCATCGATGATATTCATAATGCGGCTGTTCCAATTCTGTCGGGCCTGGCCTTGAATGACGAGAACACTTTGGTGCGCGCCGCCGCTATTACAAAGTTAGGCGCATTGAAAGTCTCAGGTAATTTGGCTATGTTCAAACAAGCGCTGGCCAGCCAGTCGTACGCGGTACAGGGCGCAGCATTGAACGCTATTGCGCTGATCGATCCTTCACAATCATTATCAATTGCCAAAGGATTTGAGGCCGATAATAAAGGCGCATTAACGCAGGCTATTGTGAACACTTATGCGTTGAATGGCAATTCTGCACAATGGCCTTATGTTTACGATAAATTCATGAATGCCAATCCGCAGAATAAATTCCCGCTTGCCCGCAACTTCGCTGCCTTTACCGGCCGCGTTGATAAACCGGAATATGCACAGCAAGGCATCGCTGCCCTGCGCGATCTGGGTATCAAATACAAACAATTCGGTGTAGGTCCGTTCATTACCGGCCAGTTAACCGACATTAAAGCCAAACGCGCCAAGATGAATGATGACGCATCGGCTAAGGCTGCTGATGACGCTATTAAAGCAGTTAATGATGCCAAGTGATAGTTGATTAGATTAAGTTGGCCTACCAACTGTTATCTCCCCTTGTCATTTCCTTTAGCTTAGCTTCAACAGAATAACAAGGGTTATTATTATTGTTGAAGCTTTCTTTTTGCTTCTTTTTCTTTGTTAATAACCTGGAATTTTGTTGATAAGGTTAACAGCGGTAAAGGCGCATTATTGTCATTTCCAGGCTAGCAGGCCTATCGGTCGATTTACTCCTTTACCGCTTGTTTTAAACTATGGCATCAAATAGAAATTAGAGTTTACCAGGCTCATTAGTAAGGAATTGATGGTGTTTAAAACATGTTAACTGTTTACTCACATAAACAGTGTAAAGATATGGGATTTGATTTTTTCATTGGCATCGATGTGTCCAAAAACGAACTGGACTTTGCCGTTCAACGGGGTAATTGCTTTTTATTTCACACAGAGATTGCCAACGAACCGGCGACGATAAACGCTTTCCTTAAGGAACTGCTTAAGCTATCCGGCTTTAAGTTAAGTAATGCGGTATTC
>DATCQV010000002.1:0-6606 GCA_036569325.1 Mucilaginibacter sp.
GTATCGGCAACAAGCGTAGTCGGCATTGTTGGACCTTCGGTAACGCTAACTGATTTTGTTGTTTCCGCCGGTTTATTTGTTACTATGGATGAACTGCCGAGAACCACATCAGAAGGAGCAATGATATTTGCGGGGCGCGAAAATACCTGCTCGGCCTTTTTGTTCACCAGGTTTACAGTTTTACTATCGCTGATGGTTGCCGATGACAAGATCAGCATCAAAATAAAGAGCGGCGCCGAGAGGCCGTATTTGATCAGCGCTATCCGGTTCGATTTGTTTTTTTGAAGCATCATGATCCTTTGTTTTAATAAACTATGATTATAGAACGGGTTCACCAGCTGGTGAGCCGGCGCATTAAAGGTTTGGCTCAGCAGTAGCAGCGCATAGTCGCTTTTGCTGGTGCCGTATCTCACGGCCTGGCGGTCGGCAATAAATTCGTGGATGTGTTTAATGGCGTAACGGTACAGGTAAACAACCGGGTTAAACCAGTTGATGATCATTACCGCTTCGATAAGCAGCACATCGGCCGAGTGCCATTGTTTGGCGTGTACATGCTCGTGCGCAGCTATCACCTTATTATCCTGCTGATGCGGTGCCAGCTTTATTTTTTTGAAGAACGAATACGCCAGTTCCGAATCGGGTTTATTGATCATTTTGTTGAGCACTACCATTTGCCAGATGAACCTTCCCACCAATGCCCCGATGCCTGTAAGGTAAACAACCATTACAATTTGCCCGATGGTGATCTGCGTATGCGCAATAACAGGGCGAAATTGGTAAACCACCAGCGGGCTGCTATATATGGTATGTTGTACCTGCTGGGTAATAAACAGATTCTGTACCCAATCCGACTGGATCATGGGAATGAAAAAAGACAATAACGCAGCCGAAACCAGGTACAGCCGGTTAAGTTGAAAGAAAGTTTCTTTCCGCAGTAACAAAACGTAAAAGCCGTAAAACAGCAGCAGGTAAATATTTACCAGCAACAAGTATTGCCACCCTGTCATGATTATTTTTCTTTAAGTTTTTCAATCAGTTTCATGATCTCATCAGCCTCGTTAAGGTCTATCTTCTCTTTCTTTACAAAGTACGAGAACATCCTTTTTACCGAGTTGTCGAAGTATCCGCTCATCAGCTTATCGGTAGCAAAATTTTGATATTCCTCTTTGCTTATTACCGGGTGGTACTGATGGCTTTTACCAAACGCGGTATGGCCAACAAAGCCCTTGGCTTCCAGGATCCTGATAATGGTTGATACCGTGTTGTAAGCTGGTTTAGGTTCCGGAAGTATGTCGATCACGTCTTTTACAAAGCCGTGCTGCAGCTGCCAAAGTACCTGCATTATTTGTTCTTCGGCTCTTGTTAATTCTTTTATTTCCATGTTAGTTAGGGTTATCGTGTTAATTAGCCCGCTTCGGGGGAGGGCATTGTATCGGCTTTTTATTAAAATTTATTACCTGTAAGTACAAATACGGCAGTCTTTCAGGCGGAGTCAGCGGCTGCTGTATTTTAATAATTATCATTATCAGGACGGTTGGCACGCAGGTAAACAACAATCGTTTTATATTGTTACCTTCATGCTTTTTAGCCTGCAAAACTAAAGGTATAACTAAAATATTAGTTATCAAAATTTATTTTTATTTTTCATCAACCTGAATACGCTATTTCTTAAATGAACATTACCTTTCATGGCGCCGCGCGTAACGTAACCGGCAGCAAACATTTGATCAGATTAAACGACGGAACGGGAATTTTACTGGATTGCGGCATGTTCCAGGGGATGGGGGAGCATACCGAAGTATTGAATGAGCATTTTGGGTTTAACCCTAAAAAAGTTGACTACATGATCCTGTCGCATGCACATATCGATCATTGCGGATTGATCCCGCGCCTGGTTGCCGAAGGCTTTGATGGTCCCATTTTTTGTACTGCGGCAACTATGGAACTCGGCAGGATACTGCTGATGGATTCGGCCCGGATACAGGAACAGGATACCGAATACAGCAACAAGCATCGCAGGAAAAACGGGCAGCCCTTATTGGAGGCCATGTACACCGAAGAACAGGCCATGGAATCGCTCCGGCTGTTTAAGATTGTTGATTACGGCGAGGAGTACGAGATAAGGCCGGACATTAAATTCAGTTTTACCGACGCGGGACATTTAGCGGGCAGCGCATCGATCCATTTATGGATCACCGAGAACGGGCAGCAGACCGCAATTACGTTTAGCGGCGATGTTGGCCGTTACGACGATATCCTGCTGAAAAGCCCGCAGCCGTTTTCGCAGGCCGATTATATATTACTGGAATCAACTTATGGTGATTCGTTGCATAAAGATGTCGGGGCAATTGAGGATGCTTTGCTTGATGTAGTTACCCAAACCTGTTTGGTAAAAAAGGGAAAGCTGATTATCCCGGCTTTCAGCGTCGGCCGTACACAGGAGATCTTATATGCGCTTAATTCATTAGAACTCGACGGCAAACTGCCCGATCTGCATTATTATGTGGATAGTCCGCTTTCGGAAAAAGCTACCCAGGTGCTGATGGATCATCCGGAAGTGTATAATAAAGAAGTAAGCCATGTTTTAAAGGTTGATGCCAATCCATTTGGGTTTAAGGGGCTGCGCTTTATACAATCCACAGAAGAATCCAAAGCGCTGAATGACGATCCTACCCCGTGCGTTATCATTTCATCGTCGGGTATGGCCGAAGCGGGAAGAGTGAAGCACCATATTAAAAATAACATCAATAATCATAAAAATACCATACTAATAGTGGGCTACTGCGAGCCAGGCTCATTAGGCGGCCACCTGCTGCGCGGTGACCATGAGGTGTTTATTTTTGGTGAACGGTATGAAGTAAGGGCCGAAGTACAATCTATAAAATCAATGAGTGCACATGGCGATTATGATGATTTGCTGCGTTTTATCAGTAACCAGGATGCGGCCAAAGTGAAAAAAGTTTTCCTTGTTCATGGCGAATACGAGGTGCAGCAGCATTTTAGAGAGAAGATATTGGCCAAAGGGTTTAACGATGTTGAGATTCCTTATCAGCATCAAAAGATCGAGCTTTAAAATAAATGTAGAAAAATTTCTTTTTTATTGAGAAATTTTTCTACATTTGAATATGGCAAAGCAGAAACCATCGAAACCGTACAAATTTGAAGATAGCAAGCCTTTTGTAGCTGCTGATTTTGAAGCGCCCTATAAAACCGGCAAATGGTTTTATGATGATGATATCAGTTTGCTGGCTCAATCAAAAAAAGGATTAAGCGCCAAAGCAGCTCTTGATTTTTTGTCGCTGTCGGGGTTTACCCAGGATGAATTCCAGGAAACATTTAAAACCACGGTTAAAACTATCCAAAACCACGTTAAAAGCAGCCTTACCCTTGATGCCGCCCTCAGTGAAAAGCTGCTCAAATCTTTTGCGCTTTTTGATAAGGGCATTGAAGTTTTCGGTTCGGCAAAGGCTTTTCAGCAATGGCTTAATATGCCTGCTTACGGCTTGGGAAATCAATTGCCTTTTGAATTTATGGATACCATTACCGGTATTCAGCTTATCGAAGAGGAACTTATCCGCATCGAGTTCGGTAACCTGGCTTAATTATGCTGGTTTACAGGATCGTACTTTCAAAATACGCCGACCGGTTATTTTCGCCTGGCCGGGCCGGGCGCTGGAACCCAAACGATGTGGAAATGATCTACGCCGCATCGTCGCGTTCGTTAGCTTGCCTCGAGAACGTGGTGCATCGCGGTGCTACAGGCCTTACCCAATTATTTACGGTGCTTGTGATAAATATCCCGGATCAGCTTGAAATAAAAACTATCCGGCTAAAAGATCTGCCCCACAGCTGGGCCGACTTCGACCAGATCCATCGAACTCAAACAATGGGGCATAATTGGATCAAAAGCGCAGAATCGGCAATTTTGCAGGTGCCTTCGTCTATCATTCAGGAAGAAACCAATTTCCTGATGAACCCGAAGCATGCGGATTTTTCGAAGATAAAGATCGTGGACAAACAGCCGTTCATATTCGACAGCAGGGTAAAGCTGTAAATAAAAAGGGTGACAAATTTGATCTGTCACCCTTTTTGTTTTGAAACAGTTAGTTTCTTGCAGGCTGTGGTTTTGGCAACGCTTTACGCGGGATCATTTCTTCGCGCTGAGAAGTGTTGTAAACAAACGATGCGATGATGGTAGCTGCTTGTTTCAGGTCATCCTCGCTTAACTTATCATAAGTATCCTGGTTGCTGTGGTGGGTACGAGAACCATAGTCGAGCGCGTCCTGGATAAACTGGAAGCCCGGGATACCAACTGCATCAAACGATACGTGGTCGGTGCTGCCGGTGTTGCCAATAGTAACGGTTGTTGCGCCAAGGTCTTTGAAAGGTTCAAGCCATGCCTTGAAGATCGGGCCGGCTAATGAATCGCCCTGCAGGTAAATGCCACGGATCTTACCGCTGCCGTTATCTAAGTTATAGTAAGCAGAGACTTTGGCTTGCTCTGGTTTTAACTCCATTGTTGCAGGATCGCCGAAGTGGTTTTTAACATAGCCCCGTGAGCCGAATAGGCCTTGCTCTTCCGAACTCCATAAAGCAATGCGGATAGTACGTTTGGGCTGGAAATTAACGGCCTTTAAAATACGCATGGCCTCCAGCATTACCGCGCTGCCGGCAGCATTATCTGTTGCACCAGTTGCAGCGTGCCATGAATCGAGGTGACCGCCAAGCATTACGACTTCGTCTTTCAGTTTTTTGTCGGTACCGGCAATTTCGCCAACTACATCGTAGCCTTGCAGATCGTCGGTAAAGAATTGGGTTTTAATATCGGCCTCGACAGTAACCTTTACGCCTGATTTAACCAGGCGCAGGATGCGCTGAAAATCTTCGCCGCTGGTTTCCAGTTCAGGAGAAACGGCTTTTGCGGTGTCGGCATAAGATGCACCGTTGGTGGTGAATACCGTACCGTCGCTGCCGCGGGCCTGGGTCAAGATCAGGCCTACACCTTCGCCTTGTAAAAAGGTGTTGATGGCTGTACGTAAGGCACGAGCCTTCTGCATTGCCTGGAATTGCGGCGAGTTACGATCAAACTGACCGCGGCGCTGGCCGGCTGGCTGACTTGTTGCCTTAGCCATTTTGTCGAGATCCTCGTCGGTATAACGCACGCCATCGGCTTTGAAGGTACGCTCAACACCCGGTTTGGTATCAAAAATTATGATCTTGCCTTTCAGGGTTCCTTTCAGTTTATCCAGATCGGCAATCGTATCAACCTTAACCAGGGTAACCTCGCCTTTAATGGGGCCGTTGGTGCCCGGAGTCCATGCTTTTGGAACGGCGATCAATGCGTGATAGTAAGGAGCAGTCATAGCTACATAGTCCTTCTGAATTTCCCAGCCTTTGCCGAATTTGCCCCATGCCTCACGTTTAGCGTTTACGGCGCCCCATGATTTAAGTTCGTTAACAGCCCAGTCCTGCGCACGTTTCAAACCCGGCGAACCGGATAAACGCGGACCGGCAACATCAGTGAGATGGAACGCAATGTCCATCACTTTCGAGTGGTTAAGGCCTTCTTCGCGGATTTTTTGGGTCATTGCCGCATCGGGCGTGTTGTCCTGGGCAAAAGCAGTGCCCGCAGTAGCTGCTACAAGCAGGCAGGTGTAGAGTAAATTTATTTTCATTCGATCAGTTTTTGACTATTAAAGTGCTGTGAATTAGCGTTATGTTAATAGCCCGGTTAATAATGCTGTCAGTTGAAAACAAACTTATTTATTAAAAATCGCAAAACTGAAAAAGCGCTTTAACAAAGTTGTTACACAGGGGAAAAAGAGTTAAGAAATCAAGAGTCAAGAGCCAAGAATCAAGAACCAAGAACCAAGGGTTAAGACAGGAAAATAAAAAGCGCTGCTAACTCCTGTCTTGATTCTTGATTTTTGAATATCCTGAATAACTTAGGAGGCTCCGCCTGAGCCCCTAATAATAGATGTCTTTCTATAAAAATGTAACCTTTCAGGTTGTCGCCTTAATATTTACAGCGATGCATGGGCGCTAAGGCGTAGCCCCGTGTTTGCAGATAGCGATAAGTTGGTTTTAAGAACCCAGCAGAGTCTTGTGTTTCAAAGTATTTCCTTTAGACCTGAAGAAACGGTTTTGACGCTTCAGTAGGCAAATAATTGAATAATTGACTTAATTTGTATTTACCTGTTATTTTTATGAATACTACCGGAGCTATTGGAGAATTCACTAATTCGCACCTCATTACTCACTGATTCACTAACTCAAAATTAAAATGACTACCATCATATCTGCTACCAACCGCCCTAACAGCTGGACTTATAAACTGGCACAATACTACCAGCGGAGATTAAAGGAAAAAGGCCTTGATTGCGGCTTGCTCTCGCTTATGCAATTGCCCGCCAATATTATACAGGATGACCTTTACGGCAAACGCAGTGAGGCTTTTAAACCTATTCAAGACCTCATTAACCAAACCGATAAGTTCCTTTTTATTATTCCGGAATATAACGGTAGTTTTCCGGGGGTGCTTAAAGTTTTAATAGATGCCTGCGATTTCCCTGAGAGTTTTTATGATAAAAAGGCAGCGCTGGTAGG
>DATCQV010000003.1:0-48464 GCA_036569325.1 Mucilaginibacter sp.
GCATTATGCCGGAGAAACAATATCTTTTAGTTATACGCCGGTCAGTTATCATTATCTTTCTGATGTAAATGAATCGATATTTGGCAGTAACAGCACGATACTGCAGCATTGCGCTAACCAGAATTGTCCGAGCGCGGCGGCGGACAATGTATGTTTCAGCGATTTGCTGACCTCTGGCGTAATATTGACCACCATAATCACTCCTTTTGAAAGGGTGCAGGTGGGGTATCAGAGCAGGCAGGACGTTGCCGGCGATGAACTGGTAAGCCAGGTTGATTTTTACAAAAAGAGCGTGGCCACCGGCAGCCCGGCCAAATATCAAAGCTATACACTTAATTACACCACAACAAGCAATAGTACCTATCACAACGGAAGTACCGATGGTACATTGATCTACAGGCCATTCCTCACCAGCGTAGTAAGACAGCAAACGGGAATGCAAACGGAAACCCATAGTATGTCCTATTATAGTATGAACGGATTCCCGTCGCGCCTGTCATTCGCGCAAGACTATTGGGGATATTTCAACGGCGTAAATAATCAGCATTTGGTTCCGCCCAACAGTGATCCGGCGATCTCCCCTTATTTCCCAACCGGCCTGGCAGACCGGACCCCGAACGGCAGTTATTCATACTTTGGGCTGTTAAGCACCATAACCTATCCTACACAGGGAATGGATCATATCTCGTATGAGCCCAATACAGTTTACACTGCTGGCCCGGGTAATCACCAGGTAGGTGGCGTAAGGGTTTATCAAAACGTATCCTCGCCGGTAACAGGCAGTCCCTTAACCAAGACCTATATTTATGCCGCGCTTGACCAGCAAACACAATCATCGGGTCGGCTGAGAGCGGTTCCTGACCCCAATAAATACTATTCGCTGGTTAACCAGGGCTCTGATTGCGGGGCTGGCGATGGAACATTAGGTATTTGCCAGTATAATCTTGGCTCGTCCAAGCCGCAGTTTCAGCTAACCTATTATACCGGCGGGCACATTTGCTACGATAACGTAATTGTGCTGCGCGATGCCACCTGGGCGAACGGGGGCGTTGAACACCAATATGAAACACCCAACCCGGGGCAGGACGCGCAGCAGTGTAATACTTTTAATTCCGGCGTACACGGCAACTTTATCCCGGGCTCGCCTATAACCAATTATCCTTACCCGCCAGGGGTCGAAAAGCTGAGCCGCACGTTCATTAACGCCGGGCAAAACACCGACGGCACCTATCGGTACACTACGGTTCAATCCGTTGCGACAGAGAACGTGCAGCAGAATCAACACAACCAGATTAATTACGTGGTGCGCAGAAATTGGTTTCCTATCGGGGTTCCCGGATCGTATGACGCCTTTACTGCTTTTGACTGGATGAGCTACACCGTGACATCGAACTGGGTGTATGCCGATAAGGTCACCACTACAAATTATGATCTGAACGGCGCCAACCCGGTGAGCGTGGTTAAAACTTACGCCTACAACGCCGACAACCTTTTGTTAAAAGAAACAACTATAACGGGTAGCGACAACAAGGCAGAGACCACAGATTATAAGTATCCGAATGACTTTACGGGAACCACACCCTATGACGATATGATTGCAGCTAATGATATAGACCACGTGATTGAACAATTAAATTACAAGGATGGTACATTACTTGAAGGCGTAAAAAACGATTACCTGCAGTTCGGCACCGGTACAGGCGTTTTCCAGCCATCAATCGTTAATACAAAAACAACCGGTAATTACGAGCCGCGGCTAAAATTCTACGATTACAATACCAGCGGCGGATTGTTATCGCAGTCTAAGATATACAATTCAACCCCGCAGGCAAGCGGTCCGCTCAGCAGCTATATTTGGGGATACAGTAATTTGCTTCCCATTGCCCAGGTAAAAAATGCTGCCACAAACGAAATATTCTACGAGAACTTCGAATTCGTTACGGGTACCAGCGTAACTTCTACGGCACACACCGGCAGCCAGGCATGGAATGGCAGTTATACCGTTCCTTTTTCTCCGCCTGGTGGGAAAAATTATGTTGTCACCTGGTTTCAATACAACGCTACCACCCTCAAATGGGATTATCACCGCGAGGCTTATACAGGGTCGAAAACGTTCAGCGGGGTTATTATAGACGATGTAGCCGTTTACCCGGCCGATGCCCAGATGAGCATGGTGGCTTATGATCCTTCTGTTGGCCCGACAGGCATGATCGACGCCAAAGGCGAAACCACTACCTATAGCTATGATAATTATAAGCGCCTTACCGATATTAAAGACAGGAACGGTAACATAGTGAAACATTACGATTACCATTTAGCCGATCCTTCATTTTAAAGCCTGACCTTCATGAAAACAGAAAATATCACAATACTAAATAAGCTGCGGAGGTTTGGACTGCTGATATTCGGCCTGGCTCTTTTGCCTGCCGCTTTGCGGGCGCAAACCCAAATCAACCCGCCTACCAATGCACCCGTGCCGCCGGGCGATTATTATAACACCGCCCAGATACATCTTACAAACGGTTTTAATGCAATTCCTGCTGCCGGGCAGCATTGGCGTTTTTACATTACCGGCAGCGTAATACCCACCCTGGACAAAACGTCCGTCATGACCACCGTGCTGAAGGTGCCCGGCATTACCGATCCTTCGCAACTGGTTACGCTGAACAAGGCTTACATGATACAAAGCGTGCAGTACTTTGACGGATTGAACCGGCCCTTGCAAGGCATCCAGGTAGCAGGCTCGCCAAACGGGCAGGACATGGTGCAGCCTGTTGCGTATGATGCGATAGGCAGGGAACAATACAAATATTTACCTTATGCATCGCCAAACCTTGTTGACGGCAGTTATAAAAGCAATGCTTTAACACCTGCGACGGGCGATTTATTCAAATTTTACAACCCTACCGGTACCGGCAACAGCGGCGACCAGCAAGCTAATGGCATCGTCGTCAATCCCAGTCCGTTCGGGCAATCGCAATACGAAGAGTCGCCGCTTGACAGGGTGACCCAACAAGGTTCGCCCGGTACTCCGTGGCAATTGGGCGGCGGGCACACCATACAACTCAATTACGGCAGCAATGATGCAACCGATCCGGCCATTTCCATCTGGACTATAAACAGCGGTGGCGATGGAGCGGCGACTAATTCAACGTATGGCTTGGGGCAATTGTTTAAGACAGAGACTACCGACGAGGACGGCAACAGCACCTATACTTATAAGGATAAGGACGACCGCGTGGTGTTCAAGAAATTCGCTGCCGGTACCTTTATCTATTACATTTACGATGCCATTGGCAATCTTCGTTATGTGATCCCGCCATTGCCATCCGATAACACCGGGAGCAATACCCCGGTAACCATGCCTGCAACTTTTACCGAGAGCGACGATATATTCAAAAACTTCTTCTATGGCTATCATTATGATAGCAGGCTGCGGCAAACGGCGAAAAAGGTGCCGGGGAAAGATTGGGAATATACGGTTTACAATGTGTTAGACCAGCCTATTTTAACACAGGATGCCAACCAAAAAAGTATGGGGATATGGATGGTGACCAAGTACGACGCGCAGGGCCGGATTGTGATGACGGGCGAATACACCAGCACCGCCGACCAAACAACCCTCCAGGGCAACGCAAACAGTAATACCGCTAATCTTTGGGAAACTTTTACCAATGCGGCAACCAACTTTGGGTACACGCACGTTACCTATCCGGATATCACCACAAGCAGCAAAGTACTTACCGCTACCTATTACGACAACTATACCGTACTTACCAATACCGCGGTTAATCCTTCGGCTGCGATATATACCGCGCCAAGCACCGCTGTTGATACACTGCTGCAAACGCCTACCGGCCTGCCTGTGGCTACATTGGTAAACGTGCTTGGCACCAATGATTACCTGTTTTCGCTCACTCATTACGATACTTATGGCCGGGCGGTAAAAGTAATGAGCCAAAACTATGTAGGCGGCAGCCCTGCTTACAATAAATACGATACCGAGGAAAGCGTGTACAGCTTTCAATCGTTACCGGTAAGTACCGTACGCAAACACTACCTGCCTGTATCTTCAAGCCCGCAGCTTACCATCAACGGCTGGACCGTGTACGATCATATCAACCGCGTTTTGGCAAGCAGGCAGCAGTTTGTTTCGCCAACGGTAACGGGGCTGATTAACACCCTGTCGAAAATAAAATATAACGAGGCGGGACAAGCGATGACCAAACATCTGGGCAGCACGAACGCAAGTACGCTTCCGGCTAACAGCACGTTCCTGCAGCATATCGACTATCGCTATAACGAGCGCGGCTGGCTCAGCACCATTAACGACCCCGCAAATCTTAATGACCCCAATTACCCGGGTGTGCTGGATGTATTTGCCGAACGGCTTGATTACAATGGCAACACTTATAGCTATCCATCGGTTAACGCAAGATACAACGGCAATATTAGCAGTTTAAGCTGGCAAACCAAGGTGCCGGCTGCCTTGGTGCCAGCTTTCCCGCAGGAGCAACGGGGATATGTGTTCACCTACGATGCGCTTAACCAGTTGAGAAGTTCAGCATCGCAGGCGTCGATTCCATCAGATACAGGTTTTTACAACGAGGCCCTCACTTACGATGCGCTCGGCAACATTTTAACGCTGACACGTAGAGGTGGTTCAAGAGCAACCACATTGGACAACCTGAGCTATAATTATATGAACGCGGGTGCACGGAGCAATAAGCTGATGGTTGTTACAGACGTGGGAGCGGTAACAGAATCACAAGCCAGTAGTTATACTTACAATGCGAATGGTAGCCTGATTACAGATAGCAAGAAATCGATCATCTCAACCGCTCCTTTGGTTTATAACGAACTTGACCTGCCGTCGTTAGTCACTTTTACTTCCACTGGCAAAACATTAACCTATAAATACGATGCAGCAGGTAAGAAACTGGAACGCATAACCAAAACCGGCGCAACTGTAAACGAAGACCGTGTTTATGATGACGGCATAGAATATGCTGGTACCTCGGCCAGTACAATGGATTTTGTGCAAACGGCTGAAGGGCGGGCGATACCTTCATCGGGTGCATACAACTATCAATACCAGGTTGAAGACCATTTAGGGAATATCCGGGTACTTTTTGCCGATGCTAACAATAACGGCATTATAACAGCTGATGAAATTATCCAGTTTAGCGATTATTATCCGTTTGGACGGGAGATTAATTACCAGCAAAACTTACCTTTAACCCCGGCAAATAATTATAAATATAACGGAAAGGAGTTTCAGGCTGATTTAAGCGAATACGATTACGGCGCAAGGTTTTATGATGCGGTGATTGGTAGATGGAATGTGGTGGATCCGCTACTTGAAGTAAACAGACGATGGTCGCCTTACGGCTATGTAAAAAACAGCGCTATCAATACTGTTGATATTGATGGCATGATTGATCCGAATGATTTTAAATCCGCGGATCAATTGGCAGATGAAGCGCATCAACGAAAGATGGCTGAAAAAGAAGAGCAGTCTGAACAACTGGCAGCGGGTGTTGCATCGCGACTTGGTTTGACGTGGAATGGAGGGGGAGCCTCGACGGCGGGTTTTGGGAGCACATCAAGTTGTTGCGGGGGTAAGGATAGCGAAAATGGAACAGTTAGTAAGGCTGACGCCACCAAAACGATTTCAAAGATTCCGAAGGTAGTAGATAAACCTTTTAAGTTTCCTAACTTCGGAACTATACAATCTTATCCTCCGACTCAGGAAGTAAATTATCAGGATTTAGGACTTCCTACAACTAGCTTGGCAATTGGAACAAATGTCATAAACGCTTACGCTGCCGTTTCGGGTATATTTGAAATAAAAACAGCTATTTTTGGTGCAGATGCAATTGGGACGGCGGTCAATGGTGAAACAAGTGCTACGAAATTGGGCCGGTTTATGCATACAATTTATAGAGCAAATGAAGTAGATTATATAAATACTTTTAAAGAATATAACCTGATTAAAGGAATTAGGCCAGATTTTGTCAATTTTGCGACAAAAACTATTTATGAACTAAAACCTAATAATCTCAGAGCTATTTCTCAAGGACTCAAACAATTGAATATTTATAAAGCCGCATTTGAGGCACATTTTGGGGGCGAGTGGAAAATTGTATTAGATACCTATTAAATTTTATGAAAAAGGAAAGTTTAACAAAAAGTTTAGATGAGATTTTAACACCAATGGCTTTTAAAAAAAAAGGTAACATTTGGATCGCAGAAAACCCAATCTTAGTTAAAGTCGTTCAATTACAAAAATCAGCTTTTGCTGATTTTTATTATTTGAATTTCGGGGTTAAATTCAAGACATTAGAGACGAAAGACATAAATATGCACATTTTCAATCGATTAGGCTCTCAAATAAAAAATGAAAATGAAGAGATATTAAGCTTATTAACAATATCGGAAGACGACAATAAGGAATTATTTAAAAAATATGTAAATGAAAAAATAATAGCCTACTTCGAAGAATTAAATACTGAAGAGGATGTAAAAAACAGCATTGGTAAATGGACATCTGCAAACACGATACCATTAGTTGTAAAGAGATATTTGAATATATAACCGCATAACTGGTCTAAGTTTAGTATAACTTAGACCTAAAATATTTTAAGCTTCCAGTTTACTAAGCAAAGCCTCATTTCAAAAGATTTGAGGTTTTGCATTTGTAGGAAATTCGCTTATAACGGACTTGACCTACCCTCATCCGAAAAAGCGAAGGAATTTCTCATTCAGCATAAATCCAAAGTCAACTGCTATTTTGAAATTTCTGCCGATACTATATATTTGTAGCCCTTTCGGGATGTAGCGTAGCCCGGTATCGCGCCAGCATGGGGTGCTGGAGGTCGGAAGTTCGAATCTTCTCATCCCGACGAGAGAAGTCAAAAGCCTTGAGCCGAAAGTCTTGAGGCTTTTTTATAGGATACAAAAAGCGTGGTTGCAGTTCACGCTGCTCATTGTCCGCCTCACCTGTTAATCGGTCCGCTTCGCTTTTAAACTGTTCTGACTTCCTCCATTTCAACCGCACTTTTGAGCCATAATATTTAAAACAACAAGAAAATGAACTCAAAAGCAACAAAAGTAATTTATTGGACAGGTGCAGTATTTATGTCATTATGGTTTGGCGCAAGCGGTTTTTGCGAACTGACCCGGAATCCTTTCGTGTGGGACATCACCTTAAAACTTGGATATCCTCCGCATTTTATTTACATCCTTGGCGTGGCCAAGCTGTCGGGCGTCGCGGTATTGCTTACCCCAAACCGGCTGCTAAGATTAAAGGAATGGGTGTTCGCGGGCATCTTCTTTGATATCCTCTTTGCATTTTTCTCGAAGATCGTTGTGCTCGGTTTTCCTGCCACCATCGATGCCATCATAGCGTTTACAGCAATCAGCATTACCTATATCATGTTTAGGAAGTTGTATCCTGCTACCTATACAATAGCTAACAAGAGTTAAAGATCTGCTTTTTCGCTTCCCTTGAAACAAACGTCATAAAGCCTTTGGTTGAAAAAACTAAGGGCTTTTTTTGTGTTTGTAAATGAATTCCTTTGATACAGCGTCCGGGCCGTAAGCGGGATGGTGACAGCAGCGATAATTTTTACCGGTTACTCCCTCGTAGCCACACCAAAGCAATGCGAGTACCCGTCATCATCAGTAACGAAAAACTCTGTTTGGCCATAGTCGCGGTCCTCGATCTCCGATGCCCCGAATCCACGTTCTATTAAGCGGGCCCGGGTTTCGTGAATGTTTGCAGGAGTCCAGTAAAGCCTGATGCCATGATATTCTTCCGGTATCCGTGTGCCCGCACGTTGGTTGAGCCAGAAATACAAATGATCATTATGCACCATACAGCCGATCAGCCGGCCGTCTTGTCTCATTTCCTGGTCCATAGTAAGGCCAAGGCCATCAACCCAGAAGCGCAGGCTTTTCTCAATATCGGCGCTGGGAATAACGGGGATGCATGCTTTAAGGGTCATAACATTCTATGGCTAAAGTTCCTCTAAAAATAATTAATTAAGTTTGGATGCGGAGGCATTTTAACCGTGTGTTTTTTAATCCCTAATTTAAAAAGTAAAGCCAAAGGTCACTTTTGATTACGCCGGGGTTAAATAATAAAATTAATGGTTTTGGATTACCCGCATTCGGTATTTTTGCGCACCTGAAAAGTTATTGCATGATTGTGTACGCTGGCATTTTTCAAGTTATCCGTTACAAAGAGATCAGCGCCTTTGTGTTCCCTATTTTCCGATATCACATTATATGAGTGCACCTGTAAAGAAGATCCTGTTTAAAACCTTTAAGATAACCGGCATTACCGTGGTAAGCCTTATTGCGCTTTTGTTTGCGCTGCCTTACCTTTTTCCGCAAACCGTAAGCAATAAAATAAAGCAATATGCAAACCAGAGCATAAACGGGAAGATCGCTTTCTCGGGCACCCGCCTTTCTTTTTTTAAGCGCTTCCCTACGCTTACACTTACGCTTTACGATGTATCGTTAAAAGGCAGCGCACCTTTCGAAAACGATACCCTGCTGGCGGCTAAAGAGCTTTCCTTCGGAATCAATCTTTCATCGGTTTTCGATAAAAAACTGACTATCGATAAAATATATCTTACCCAAGCCTCCGTTAATATACTTTCTGACAGCGCAGGCCATGTAAACTATAACGTATATAAGGGCAAGCCTGCCGGCAAATCTGCGGCAGCCGATACCGCAAGCGCCTCGCTCGGCATCGACCAGATACTGGTTGAAAATAGTAAGCTGGTTTATGATGATAAATCGATACCGGTAAAGTTTGTAGCGAGGGGATTGAACTACAATGGTAAGGGCGATTTCAGCAAAAATATTTTCGACCTCTACACCAAAACGGATATACAGTCGGTCGATTTTTATTACGACAATGTGCCCTATCTGCTTTCGAAAAAAGTAAATGCCGATCTGATCACCAAGATCAATACCAAATCGCTGGCCTTTGTGTTTCAGAAGAACGATCTGTTGATTAATAAATTGCCGGTGAAATTTGTGGGAAAGTTCGGGTTCATTAAAGACGGCTACGAAATGGATTTCAAGATCAACTCGAACAAAAGCAACCTGCACGATATTGTAACCGCCCTGCCGCCCGAATACCTGAAATGGCTCGATAAAACTGAGGTGAACGGCACCGGCGATGTTCAGCTGCGCCTGGCCGGGAATTACATTGCCAAAGACAGTATTATGCCCGATCTGAGCCTGAACGTAAAAGTGCGCAACGGTTACATTAACAATCAAAAATCGCCGGCACCGATCAGCAACCTGTACCTGAATTTCGATACCAGCCTGCCCGGCCTCGACCCCGATAGCCTGACCGTAAATATGGACTCATTGTATTTCAATATCAATAAAGACCATTTGAGCGCGGTTGTTAAAGTGAAAGGCGCCAAAACGCCCGACATCTATGCCAAAGTAAATACCGAGATAGACCTTGAAAAATGGGATAAAGCCCTCGGCGCAAAGCAGCCTGTTGAGCTAAAAGGCAAATACGCACTGAACCTGCTGGTGAAGGGCAAATATGCCACTGCTGTTAAAAAAGTTGGAATAAGGGGAAAGAAAGATACCGTCGTCACCAGCATTCCGCAGTTTTCGCTCCGGTCGTCGTTAACCAACGGGTATGTGAAATATGCCAACCTGCCCGAGGCGTTAAAAAACATCAGCTTTAACATCAACGCCAATTGCCCTGATAACAATTATAACCACGCGAGCTTCGAGATCTCGAATCTGAACATCAACGCGCTGGATAATTACGTGAAGGGCAATTTCAGGACGCTGACATCGCCGGGTTACCCGATGACTGCCGGGCTGCAGGCTAAATTCGATATGGCCGACATTAAAAAGTTTTATCCGATTGATAGTATTTCATTATCCGGACTAATAACAGCCGACCTGCAAACCAAAGGCAAATACCTGCCCAAAAAGAATATATTCCCGTCGACTAAAGCGGTTATTAAGCTTCAAAACGGGTTAATTCAAACCAAATACTATCCCCATCCTATTCAGAATATACAGGTAAACACGGTTATCACCAATAGCTCAGCTTCGCTGAATGGACTGAAAGTGAATATTAACCCGGTTTCGTTCAATTTTGAGGATAAGCCGTTTTATCTGCGGGCCAATTTGAAGAATTTTAACAATATAGAATACGATATTGCATCGAAGGGTACGCTTGATATCGGCAAGATCTACCGGGTTTTTGCCGTTAAAGATTATGATGTAAAGGGCCAGATACAGGCCAGCCTCTCGCTCAAAGGCAAGCAGAGCGATGCGCTGGCTAAGAATTACGATAAGCTATCCAATTCGGGAAGCCTGAAAATGAAGAATATTAAACTAACATCGGAACTGTTTCCAAAGCCGTTTTTCATCAAAGACGGTACTTTCAGCTTTAACCAGGACAAGATGAATTTTGATGCCTTTAAGGCAACCTACGGTAAATCGGTCATCTATCTGAACGGCTCGCTAACCAATGTGATCGACTACGCTACCCGGCCCGGCGCAGTGTTAAAGGGCGACCTCAACTTTGGCAGCAGCAGCATTATTGCCGACGATTTTATGGCCTTTGCCGATGCAAGTCCTGATAAATCGGGCGTGAAACCGGGAGCGGCGAGCGGGGTTATCCTGGTGCCGGCGAACCTCAATCTTAACCTTTCGGCCGATGTAAGAAAGGTACGTTACAACGGTATGGATATTAAAGATGTGAAAGGTAAGGTGGCTATAACCAAAGGCAGCATTGTGATGCAGCAAACCGGCTTTACCATAGTAGATGCCCCGGTTACGATGGACGCTACCTACAGCAGCCTGAGCCCGCAAAAGGCCGTGTTCGATTACCATATTAACGCTAAGGAGTTTGATATTAAAAAGGCCTATGATAACATCAAGCTGTTTCATGATATGGCTTCGTCGGCAAAAGGAGCGGAAGGCCTGGTATCGCTTGATTATAAACTGGCAGGCAGGCTAAACAGCAATATGCGCCCGGTATATCCATCGTTAAAGGGCGGTGGCGTACTTTCTGTAAAGAAGGTAAAAATAAAGGGGTTTAAGCTTTTTGGCGCGGTAGGCAATAAAACCGATCATAAAGGCATCGATAGCGGCGACGTTTCTAAGGTTGATATCAAAACCACCATCGCTAATAATATTATCACCATCGAGCGCACTAAAATGCGCATGGCCGGTTTCCGGCTGCGGTTTGAGGGGCAGGTGAGCTTTGATAACGCCCTCAACCTGCAATTCCGGCTTGGCTTGCCGCCGTTCGGGATCTTCGGTATACCGATGCACATTACCGGAACGCAGGATAAGCCTGTGATCCATTTGGGCAATGCCAAAAAGGAAGATGAGCTGAAGGAGACGGACGATGCTGATACGAACTGATAAGAGTAAACATTAGGGATGCCATCATTTTTTTCTCACAATAATCATCTTATTAAAGCTTAACTATTTGAGAACTCAAATAGATTGAGGCGGTTCTGCATCAAGTTCGCAATGTTGACCACTAATTATTTGTTTATAGCTAAATCCATCGACATCTTGAAAAGTAAGCTCTATTTTAATCTTATATTCTGACCTTTTTAAGTCGTAATATGTATAATAAGGAGGGTCTTGTATCTTATACGAAAATATTAAGGATTCGCCTTTGTTTATTAAAGAGATATTCGTCAGTGGCTCTCTGGCAATAATTCGAGCGCCAGAGATGTCTCTTACTTGCAAATAATAGGCATCATTTAACTCGCAGCTAAAATCGAATGTTGTAAAACCAATGATTCTGTAACTATCGTAAGTGCCTTTAACTTTAAATAATGGCCTTACCTCTCTTCTTGATCTTCTGGTTTCGATTTCGAGAATTTTTTGCTGATCTCTCGCAACCTTAGCCTGTAAAATAAAAGTTGTATAAAGCAGCCAAAAGCCAACTCCAGTAATAAACAATTGACAAATAGCTGCAAAAGCCAATATCCAATCTGTAGTTATCGTTAGAAACATGTTTTGCAGTTTAAGAATATTTTATAGGGTCTCTCAAAATAGCTGACAAAGATAAAGACTTTGTCAGCTATTTAGTGTTGATGAAAACCAAACCTCATTCTATCCCCATTCCAAAAACGATGGTGTTGCCATCCGGGTCGTTAACGGCACAATCACGCACGCCGTATATACGGTTTTCCAGCGGGACCACTACATTAGCGCCTTTTGATCTGATGAACTCATAATAAGTATCGATCTCGTCGCAATCTATCCAGAAATGGGCGCTGCCGGGTGCTTTCTTGATGCCCTGGTTTGTCGGGCCGTTCAGGTGTAGCTGTACATTATTGTAAATGAGACCGGCATAATCTCCGAATTTAAAATCTACAGTAAATCCTAAAACTTCTGTATAGTATTTTATCGAAGCGTCTACATCGGCAACATGGACGATTACAATCAGGCTTTGTGCTTTCATAAAGCGCGTTGGAATGATGAAGACGAAAATAACGAATATCAGAAATTAATGTATATTTACTATACACAATAAACAACATGCTATTTCACAAGCACATACCTCAATTTCCACTGGGTAAATATGTTGATTGTATTGTGTACCTTGAAGGGAACAACAAAGGTGTAGGCTTCCCCAAAACAGCCATGAGCCTGGTATTTAATTTGAATGATAGTTTTAAACTCTATGCCAGTAACCAATTCACAACTTATACCGACTATAAAAAACATTGGGTGGCCGGGCTGCAAACCAAACCCAGCTATATAGAAAGCTATGGTGAAAGTAAGATGGTGGTAGTACAGTTTAAACCCATTGGCGCTTATATTTTCCTGAATCAGCCGCTGCACACCTTTACCGATAGTTACGTGCCGCTCGATTGTGTGTACAGCCGTTATGCCGATGAGGTTTGGGAGCAACTAAACGAGGCCTCAACCATTAATGAAAAGATCCTCATTACCGAGAACTTCCTGTTTCGTAATTTGCTGACATTGCGGATGCCGCACGAAAAACTGCTCTCTTCTGTCGAGGTGCTTTTCAGCGGGCGGGAGAATAAACCGGTAAATGAAATTTGCAAACAGCACGGCATTTCCCGCAAGCATCTTAACTTTTTGTTTAAGGAATATGTCGGCGTTTCGCCGAAAATGAAATCGTCGTTAAACAGGTTTCAAAACGTATTGCAAACCATCAGTCATTCAAAACCTGAAAGGCTTACCGCGCTTGCCTATGAGCTGGATTATTTCGACCAGGCGCATTTCAACAACAACTTTAAAACGTTTACCGGTCTGCGCCCCGGCGAATACCTGAAAAATGTAGAGGTAAAACCATCGCTTAAAATGATACCTCATTTTTTACCGGTAGATTAGGTTACATTTTTACAATTATGCCTTCGGGCTGCAGTTTAGCTTTGTCATAATCTTAAAAAAAAAATGTTATGCGTTTATTAACTATTATTTGGGTATTGATCATTGCATTTGGTCATACCGGTAAAAAGAACATCGCGGCGCAGCCTGTTGGTCTGAACGGCACCTGGCTGCCCTATAAACAGGAAATGGGCGGCAAA
The DNA here is from genome assembly GCA_036569325.1 of Mucilaginibacter sp. GTDB lineage: Bacteria > Bacteroidota > Bacteroidia > Sphingobacteriales > Sphingobacteriaceae > Mucilaginibacter. The sequence continues at coordinate 13,581 of DATCQV010000003.1, forward strand.
CAATGGCCCGCAGCCATTGTAGAAAAGCAGAAACTCATAATTGCTGATAGTGCCTACACGGTTATTGCCGAATCGGTTGATAAAGGTGTGGTTAAATATGCCGGCGATAATAAGATGGATATTTACGGCAGAGACGGCGTAAATAAGGGAAGGCATTTCACCGCAATATATAAACTGGAAAACGGCGAGTTGTGGATTTGCTATAATTTAAAAGGCGACAGTTACCCTGAAGCATTCGAAACCACGGGTAAACCCTTGTACTTCCTTTCGGTGTTTAAAAAAGAGCCTGCCAAATAAAACCGGCGGCACTAATTTTTCCATACTAATTAAACTACGGCACCGTTATTGTATTCTTATATTTGTACCCCCATAATAACGGGCAGAAATAATAGTATGAAAACGATAAGAATTTGCTGGGATTATTACTTCGCCAAAATGGACAAGCTGAAGAAGAAAGCTTGTAAAGCGGAGATTTATTAATTGTTGGAATGTTGTAAAGTTAAAAGGTTGGAATGTTACTGTTGCAGGTAAACACCTTTCAACTTTACAACATTCCAACCTTTCAACAATTACTCTATTATCGTCACCTTCAACATATTGGTCTTGGCTTTCTTTAAGATAGGAATCGATGCGGTGTTAATTACCACATCGCCTTCTTGCACCAGGTTGGCATCTTTCAGCATTTGGTTTACATCGGCAATGGTTTGGTCGGTGCTTTCTTCCTTATCATAGTAGAAAGTACGTACGCCCCAAAGCAAGCTCAGCGCATTTAATAAATGCTTATTTGCTGTGAATATATAGGTGTAAGCCTTTGGTCTGTAGCTCGAGATCTCGAATGCGGTGTACCCCGAATGTGTCATAGAAACCACGCCTACCGCGTTGGTATGCTCGGCCAGGTAAACGGCTGAACCGCAAACAGCGTTGCTCAGGTAGTCGGCAGAGGCTGGATCGCTCTTATCTTCTTTATTGTGGAAAGGATAACCCGCTGCCTCAACGTTGCCTACAATTTTTGCCATCGTTTCAATAACGATCACCGGAAACTCACCTACCGATGTTTCGCCGCTCAGCATTACGGCATCAGCACCATCTAATACAGAGTTAGCCACGTCGTTCACTTCGGCGCGGGTTGGGCGCGGGGTAGTGATCATCGATTCCAGCATCTGCGTTGCTACGATAACCGGCTTTGCGGCCTCACGGCATTTGCGCACGATCATTTTTTGCAGCATAGGTACTTCTTCCAGCGGCATTTCAACACCCAGGTCGCCGCGGGCTACCATTACGCCATCGGTAGCGGCAACTATCGAGTCGATATTGTCGATCGCTTCAGGTTTTTCAACTTTGGCAATTACTTTGGCTGTTTTGCCGCTTTCTTTAATTATCTGCTTCAGTTCAACAATATCTTCGCCTGTGCGCACAAATGAAAGGCCTATCCAGTCCAGGTTCCATTCCAATGCATATTTAAGATTCTCTTTATCTTCCTCGGTTAAACTCGGGATCGAAACTTTAGTGTTTGGCAGGTTAACGCCTTTGCGTGAGGTAAGGATACCGCCGTGCACTACTTCGCAAACTACGGTATCAACACGATTGGTCTCGATAACGCGCATCTGGATCTTTCCATCATCTAACAAAATGATCTCGTCAGGCTTTACGTCCTGCGGAAAGGTTTCGTAAGTGATATAGATCTGGTTATCGTCGCCAATCAGTTCGTGGGTGGTAATATTAATGCGGGTGCCGTTAACCAGGTTGATGCCGCCGTCTTTAACCAAACCGATACGGATCTTTGGTCCCTGCAAGTCGGCCAGGATACCAACGTTGGTATTAAGCTCGGCGTTGATTTCACGAATCAGGTCAACCACTTTTTTATGATCCTGCGGTTTACCATGCGAAAAATTGAGGCGGCAAATATTTACGCCGGCTTTGATCATACCGGTTAAAACATCCTTCTTCGCCGACGCCGGGCCCATAGTGGCAACTATCTTGGTTCGGTTATAATGTAGTTTCATCTTCGTTTTATTAATTGAGGCTTATTTGGGGGTTCACAGATATAGTGTATTGATAACACTTCTAAAATTTGCGCTAAAATAATAGATTTTCGCGTGATTTTATTTTTTTAGGGTCAATCTTTACGGCAGCAACTATCTCGGGTATCTTATTCAGGGCCGAAATAATGCTATCCAGTTCATTATCATCTATATAATTTTTTATCAACAAAAAGTAATCGGCCTTTTTCATCTCGGGCACCAGGTAGCCGTCGCTGCCTTTATTGCCGATAAAGTAGAAGTCGGTTTCGGTGGTTTCCCAGCTGTAGCGGTATAAGGAGAATAAAACCGGTTCGGCGCCGTGGTGAATATCTACTTCAAGGTCGGGAAATCTGGCAAAATTGAAGTTTAACGCCTTGTTAATCAGGTAACAAACCCTGTAGTCCTTTAACGACGTTGTGACTGCGATAAGGACAAAATCGAGATCGATCTCAAACTTTAAAAATTTCCTGTTCAAAATCATTACTTTTGCGGCGGTAAAAATACAAAATCGAAACAGTTGCTTTAAATTATTGTTGGTTATAATGCAAAAGTTTTTAGATTTGATATTTAACAGAATTTATTTTTCTTTGCACAGAATTTTTATTTAATCATTTAAACTATAAGACTATGTCTGATATCGCTTCAAGAGTAAAAGCTATTATCGTAGAAAAATTAGGTGTTGACGAAAGTGAAGTAACACCCGAAGCAAGCTTCACCAACGATCTTGGTGCTGACTCGTTAGACACCGTGGAATTAATCATGGAGTTTGAAAAAGAATTTAACGTGGCTATTCCGGATGATCAGGCTGAAACTATCGGTACTGTAGGTCAGGCTGTTGCTTACCTTGAAAAAAACGTTAAATAAGAAACTCCCCCAAAACTGTTAAATGGAGTTTAAAAGAGTTGTAGTAACCGGGCTTGGAGCACTCACCCCAATTGGCAATACCGTCTCAGAATATTGGGAATCGTTGATCAATGGAGTGAGTGGCGCTGCCTTAATTAAGAGTTTTGATACTGAAAAGTTCAAAACCAAATTTGCATGCGAAGTAAAAAACTTCGATGCCGATGCTTTTTTGGGCCGCAAAGACGCCCGGAAGCTTGATCCCTTTGTACAATACGCATTATTTTCTACGGAAGAAGCGGTAAAAGACGCGGGCCTGGACTTTGACAAGCTGGACTGCAACAGGATAGGCGTAATATGGGGCTCGGGCATAGGCGGGTTAAAAACTTTTTTAGATGAAGTAGTTAACTTTGCCAAAGGCGACGGAACCCCTCGTTTCAACCCTTTCTTTATTCCTAAAATGATAGCCGATATTGCCCCCGGCCATATCTCTATCAAGTACGGCTTACGCGGCCCCAATTTCACCACCGTATCGGCCTGCGCATCATCCAACAATTCACTCATCGATTCTTTCAACTATATCCGTTTAGGAAAAGCCAATATGTTTATCAGCGGCGGTTCTGAGGCGATTATAAATGAAGCAGGTATCGGTGGTTTTAATGCAATGCATGCCCTGTCGACCCGTAACGACGACCCGGCAACGGCCTCTCGTCCTTTCGATCTGGATCGTGACGGTTTTGTGGCCGGCGAAGGTGCAGGTACCATCATCCTTGAAGAACTGGAGCATGCTAAAGCACGCGGTGCAAAAATTTATGCAGAAATGATTGGCGGCGGCATGAGCGCCGATGCTTATCACATGACTGCACCGCACCCCGAAGGATTCGGCGCCGCACTGGTAATGCGCGCTGCGCTGGAAGATGCCGGCATTACACCGGCCGATGTTGACTATGTAAACGTGCACGGAACTTCGACCCCGATAGGCGACCCGCAGGAAGTTAAAGCGATACAGGACGTTTATGGTGATGAAGTTTACCGCATTAATATCAGCTCAACCAAATCAATGACCGGGCACCTGTTGGGAGCTGCCGGCGCTGTAGAGGCTATTGCTGCCATACTTGCGGTGAAGAACGGGATAATCCCGCCAACCATCAATCACTTTACCGATGATCCGGCTTTCGATCCAAACATTAATTTTACGTTCAATAAATCGCAAAAACGCGATGTGAGAATAGCACAAAGCAATGGGTTTGGTTTTGGCGGGCATAACGCTTCTGTGATATTTAAAAAGTACGAAGAATAATTATTGGATGCCTATAAGTCGTTTCTATAAGCTTTACCTATCTCCAAACCGAAAATACGTTAAGATTTTAAAGAATTTGCTCGGCTTTGTGCCGGGCAATTTGTCGTTATACAAGCTGGCATTCCGCCATAAATCTGTAGCGCAAAACATAAAAAAGGGCGTAAAGAACAGTAACGAACGTCTCGAGTTTCTGGGCGATGCCGTGCTGGGCAGTGTAGTTGCCGAAGTGCTCTTCAAGCTTTACCCTTATGAGGACGAAGGTTTCCTCACCGAGCTCCGCTCGAAGATCGTGAGCCGTAACAATCTGAACGCCCTTGCGCGCAAATTGGGCTTCGATAAGCTGATAGAATATGATGCGCGGATGCTCAACTCGTCGCGCCAGGGATCGTTACTTGGCGATGCCTTTGAGGCCCTTATAGGTGCCGTTTACCTCGACAAGGGGTACGACTTTACGCGTCATTTCCTGGTGAATCACATCATCAAGGCCCACGTGGATATCCACACCCTCGAGCAAACCGAAACCAACTTTAAAAGCAAGCTCATCGAGTGGTGCCAGCGCCACGGCAAAGACATCGTTTTTTACCTGGTTCCTAACCAGGACGGTGAAAACACCAAACTATTTACTATCCATGCTATTATCGATGGCGAGATCATGGGGCAGGGCAAGGAGTTCAGCAAAAAGAATGCGGAGAAGCTTGCTGCTGAGAAGGCTTGTGAGAGCTTGCAGATATAGGGGAATATTGGATTTTCGGATGTTCGATTTCGGAATTAAAGGGATCTATACAATCGCCATTTTGAGTTTTTTTCTAAAAACCGCTCGATTATCAGGAGGCTCCGCTGGAGCCGAAAAAAACGCATTTTTCTTGCTATAAACACGCAACCTCTTTGAGGTTGTCACTTTATTATTAAATCTTTTTACAGATGGCTACAGCGTAGCCACCTGTTATAGATGACACGAAGAGATATGTCAGACTACAGCGTAGCCTCCTGTTTTAAAGCATCCTCCATCCAATATAAATTCCCACCAGATAACAAAGCAGATCGCTCCATAAAAAGCCTTCACCCAAAACCAGCCTGCCGGGCAATGTATGCCGCAATGTGTTTATCCATGGCGCCCGGTAAAGCTGACTGAATTCTATCGCGAAGCAAAAAATAACGCTGGCTATTATACCGTATTGTTTTGCTGATGAACAAAAACCGCATGATAAAGTAAACCATCGTAGCCCATAAAATATCGCCTATGAATAAAGGGATAGCCTTGAAATGCCGGGATAACAGACCAATAATAATGGTGACGATGGTTAAGATGAGATAGGTTAGCGGTTTACGCATGGTTCGCAAATAAACAGACTTACGAAGTTTTCAAAACTTCGTAAGTCTGTTTATTTCACAAGTTGCTCAGTAGATAGTTAAGAAATACAGCCATAGACGGCTTATGGGAATTTACATTTTACGAACACATCGGAATAACCGAGGTTTTGATATATTAGAACGCACGAATAAGATTTTACTTATGAAAATACTTTTATCATTGTTGCTGCTGTCGGGCTGTTTGCACAACGATACGACAGTAAAAAAATCAAAATTATTGGCTTCTGATTATAGGCTTTTTTATGGTACGCCGGCGGAAAAACTTGCTAAAGCGGTAATTGAGGAGGACACAATGTCTATACGGATGTATTCTGGTAAAAATGGAGGATTCATTGATTTTAGAGAACCCGCTTACGGCGTCACTTTATTGCATATCGCAATTTATCAACGCAAATATGCATCTGTTAAATATCTTTTAGAACATGGCGCAGATCCGAATCGACAAGATAATACTGCGGGCGAGTCTGCCGTCATGGAGGCCGCAGACCTTGGAATTGCGCGTAATGGATTAAATACTACTGATTCCCGATTTTTGATGATGACATTAAAGCACGGCGGCAACCCTAATTCGATCACAAAGAATGATCCCCACAATAAAAAACAGTTCCATTCTACTGCCTTAATTAATGCCTGCCGTTGTGGTGCCCTTGATTATGTCCGAATTCTGATAGCAAGTGGTGCAAATGTAAATTTAAAGACCGAAGATGGATATAGCCCTTTATGTGCTGCAGCGATACAAGGGAATCCAGAAATAGTAAGATATTTGCTCGGTATCGGGGCTGATTTTAATCAACCCCTAATTACCACCATTGATGGCAAAAAGGTATATCTTCTAAACGTTGTTAGTGATATGAACTTTCCCAAAGGATCGAAGGATTTTCAAATTAAAAACGAAATTGTTCAGTTTTTGAAGGAACGAAACGCCAAATAAATCCAACAAAAAAGGCATCCAATCTGAACGCCTTTTATATCTTCTTCGCCCCTTTCGGGGCCGGGTGCTTAAGCTTCTTCAGCTTCCAAAGCCATTTGCTCGTCAACCAGGATACGGCCGCAGTGCTCGCAAACGATGATCTTTTTGCGCTGACGGATATCGCTCTGTCGTTGTGGCGGGATCTGGTTAAAGCATCCTGAGCATGAATCGCGCGAGATGGTTACTACAGCCAAACCGTTCTTTGCGTTTTTGCGCAGGCGGTTGTAAGCAATCAGCAAACGCTCTTCAATGTTGGCGGTTGCTTTTTCCGCAAGGGTAGTCAGCTCGTTCTCGTCTTTCTGCGTTTCTGCGGTGATGGTGCCTAATTCTTCTTTTTTAGCGTCCAAATCGGCTTTGCGTGCGTCAAGGTCAGCTTGTGCTTTTTCGAAGATGGCGGTTTTTGAAGTGATCTCGAACCCAAACTCGCGAATTTTCTTTTCGCTCACCTGGATATCAAGGCCCTGGATTTCAATCTCTTTCGAAATAGCTTCGTACTCGCGGTTATTTTTAACCTCGTTAAGCTGAGTCTCGTATTTTTTAATGTTCGACTGGGCTTCCTTGATCAGATTTTTGCGGGTAACAATATCATCTTCCAGATCGTCCAGTTCTGCTTTTATTTTTTGTATACGGGTTTCCAGACCTGCAACATCATCTTCAAGGTCGGCAACTTCCATCGGTAGCTCACCTCTTACCTGGCGGATTCTGTCAATTTTGGTGTGGATGGTTTGTAGCTCGTATAAAGCTTTAAGCTTTTGTTCTACGGTTTGTTCCATTAAATAAAATATTTGACGGGGTTTGTATTTACTTCTGTTAAACGGACGGCAAAGTTACTAAATCTTTTTGAAATAATTTCATACAATAATTGCTGCGTAAATTGCTCACTTTCAAAATGTCCGATATCTGCAATGAGTATCTTTCCGTCGGCATCGAAAAACTCGTGATATTTATAGTCGGCGGTAATAAAAATGTCGGCTCCGGCAGCAATGGCCTGCTTTAACAGGAAGCCGCCCGCGCCGCCGCACACCGCTACCTTTTTAACGTGTTTACGGGTGTATGCAGTATGCCTGATGACGTGACAATGCATTTTTTCCTTCACGTGATACAGGAACTGCTCTTCGGTAAAATTACCGTCCAGTTCGCCGATCATACCCGAACCGACTTGCTGATTGGAATTGGTAAGGTTGTAAAGATCATAAGCCACTTCCTCATAAGGATGTGCCAGCACCAGCGCCATCAGGATCTTGCTTTCCAGAATAACAGGATAAATAGTTTCGATACGCACTTCATTTTCCAGATGCCGCTTGCCGGGCTCGCCAACATGAGGATTGGTATGCTCGTTACCTTTAAACGTTCCGGTACCATCGGTGTTGAAACTTGCTTCGCTGTAATTGCCAATGTTGCCGGCGCCTGCGTTAAAAAGCGCATTCCTTACTTCGTCGGCATTGTTTTGCGGCACATAGGTAACCAGCTTTTTCAGCAGGTTATGTTTGGGAGCGAGGATGCGGCAGTTTTTAAGGCCCAGCGTTTCGCAGATCTTTGCATTAACACCGGCAGCTATGTTATCCAGGTTGGTATGAATGGCATATAGCGCAATGTCGTGCTTAATGGCTTTTTCCACCACGCGTTCCACGTAGGTTTTGCTGTTGAATTTCTTTAATCCGCGGAAAACAATAGGATGATGCGAGACGATGACCTGGCAGCCTTTGGCAATGGCTTCATCAACCACAGCCTCGGTACAATCGAGCGATACCAGCGCCTGGAAAACTTCTTTGTCGGGATTGCCTACAATGAGGCCGGCATTGTCGTAATCCTCCTGGTAGGAGAGCGGCGCAAGGCTTTCGAGGTAGGAGGTAAGTTGAGACAGTTTCATAAGAAAAGCCTATTATTCTTTTTTTTATCGATTTTTAAAGATAAGGTCTCAATCTCGGTAATAGTGTTGTTTAATTGCTCATGAAAATTAGAAAATAAATCGATTACCTGCTTTTTTTCATACTCAAATTGCCAATATAAAACTTTTATATTCTGTGCAATAGATAATAAATCCGCTAAATCATCATCAGTGGGGTCTTCTGTATAGAATTTTTGTAGCACAGGCTCTAAGTTGTCCAAAAAGCTATATGTTTTTTGCAACCCCTGGTCTGTCTCCTCGAACCACTTCTTGAAATGCTCATTAATTTCATGTGTTTTTTTGTCAGCATTTTTTGCTCTGCGACCTAATAAAACATGTTTTGCCCGATGTAACGATCTAACAGCGTCATTCCATTGAGTAAATTTATTCTGAAAGTCATCCACAATATATTGAGAATTTTGTAAAAGCATTTGTTGAAAATCCCCAAGAAAATCTAAATCGATAAGCAATTTGGAGTAATCACCAAAATTGTCTTCAAACTTCCCCCTTTTCCCGTTTACAAATGCGTTGTAGAGTACCGTCTGATCGGATGAAAGCCGATTTATGTGTAAGTTAATAAATGTTGGTTTTGAGATATTGAAGCCGTCTAAACTTTCAGCTTGGCTTTTCGATTTCTCGATCTCCAATAATAATGCTTTAGCGCTTCTAATAGTTCTTTTGATCCACATTAGAAAAAAAGCAGAGGCAACATTTTCATTTCTCCTGTCTCTAAATTTGTCGCGGACGATAGAAAAAATAAAACCAAATACGAACGAAATTAAAGGGACTAAAAACCCGGATAATAAAGTTAATGTATCATATTCTATTCCCCAGACCGCTTTAGATGCGGGACCTGCTTGTTTTTCGATAATAACGTGATATTGCTTTTCTGCAACTTTCTTAGGGTTCTCCATTTGATCCGTAATGAAATAAAAATAATCAGTTATAACATGCTATGGCCTCGTAATTAATATTTAATAATCAATCCTGAATGCAGCAGCATACCGCAAACCATTACCATTTTGCAACGCTTTAGGAATGGTCACTCTTATAATGCCGCCATCCTGTTTAGCTTTCAGTTTAATATTCGAACCTAATAGAGTAACGTGCTGCACCGCTTTGGTATTGTCCGTTTTGATGCTGAGCGTGGCGGGCAGCGCAATGCCGTTATCTCCGGCCAATACAAACGCATATTCTTTATTGCCATCTGCTGATTGCGTAAAGAAGATATTGCCATCAGAATATGGCGCTACAGATTTCGACCCATAAATACCTTCACCATTGATTTTGATCCACTTGCCGATATCAGCCAGGCGCTTGTAGGCTTCAGGGTCCCAGTCGCCGTCCGGACCGGGGCCAATGTTCATCAGCAGGTTGCCGCCGCGCGAGACGATCTTCACCAATAATTGCACAATTTGCTGCGACGACTTATAATGATCGCCGGGTACGTAGCTCCACGAGTTGCCCATGGTCATGCAGGTTTCCCAGGGATAGCTCAACGGTTTGTCGGGCACCTGCTGCTCTGGCGTAGTATAATTTTCATAGGGACCGGTTACCGTACGGTCAACCATAATTAACCCCGGTTGGTTGCTTCTGGCCATCTTTGCAATGCGCGGCATATCAATGTCCTGATCGTATTTGATGCCGCGTTGCCAATCCACGGTTGTGTCAACGGTTTTTAGCGGGCGTACCCAGCCGCCATCCATCCACAAAATATCTATCCTGCCGTAACCGGTCATCAGCTCCTGTATCTGGTTATAAGTATAGTCTTTAAACTTCTGCCATTTTTCGGGATGTTTGGCCGGGTCATAATTTACGTTCCTGTCTTTCGGCGGGAAATAGGGCCACCAATAGTCGGGGCTATGCCAGTCGGGTTTAGAAAAGTAGGCGCCGATCATAAAATTATCTTTACGGAATGCATCGAAGATCTCTTTAGCTACATTGCCTTTCGGGTTTGTCGAAAACGGCGTTTTAGCGCTGGTTACCTTATAATCGGTTTGTTTGGTATCGAACATGCAAAAGCCGTCGTGGTGCTTGGTGGTAAACACCACATATTTCATGCCTGCATCTTTGGCCGCCTTCACCCATTTATCAGGGTCGAAGTGAGTTGGGTTAAAGGTGGTTTGCAGGTTTTCGTAGGCTTTGAGGTAAGCATTATAATCAGCGCTGTACGGGCCTTTGCGCTGCGTCCAGCCTTCATCTTCGGGGCAAATGCTCCAGCTTTCTACCACACCCCACTGGCTGTAAGTTCCCCAATGCATAAACAGGCCGAATTTCAAATCCTGCCACTGACTGAGCTTTTGCTGAACAGCCGGGTCATCTGGCGGAACGTTGGCTGGTTTTTGCTGTGCGTAACCAAAGTTGGCCAATAGCACAAGCAAGAGAAAGGTGAAAGTGTTTTTCATAAAAGTGAAGTTAACACGATTTGCAGGATTTTTTGAGGAATTATTCGGCTATTTGTCTGAACCGAGATTTATTGGATTTGACGGATTAAAGGATGACTGTCGACAGGCCATTTAATTTACCCCCGATGATCGTCATCCTGAAGATCGTATAAATCAGTTTAATTCCGGTTCACACAGCAAAAACCCCGAAACGAAAACATTTTCCATTTCGGGGTTTGATATCAGGTTGCAGCGATATTGCAAGGAGGCATTAAGCTACCATTCTGGCCATCTGGAAGCACTCGTAAGCCATCTTCCTGTTGTACTCGGCGGCGAGTGATTTATGGTTGATCAGGTCCATGATGGAGCCGATAAAGCAAAGGCCGATAGTGAAAAGATATAACAGGCCCATGCCTATCTGGCCAACGATGAAACGCTGCAGGCCGGGAACCAAAAACAAGCCCACAAGGCTGAAGATCAGCATATCCTGCTCAGATTTTCTTTTAGCCGAATATGCCATATAAAAGTTTTTCTTCTGGCTTTCAGAAAGGTCGGCAGTGCCTTGCTGAAGGTAGTTCATTTCTTCGGGAGTGATGCCCGGAAACGCCATATACGGATTTTGATACATGTCCATTGTCTTAATTTTTTAGGTGATCTTTTAATTGTGATATAAAACTAAGATAGAATTTAAATCGGCACAATGCAAAGTTGGCTAACAGAATAAAGCTGTCGGTGAGTTATGGAGAAATAACGGTGAAAACAATGAGTTTGTATCCTTACCAAGAGATAAATTAATAGGTTGTCACGCCACAGCAGCCATTTCTCCCCACCTCATTCTTACCAGTATATAAATCCTGTATAAAATAAGTACGGCCGCCGGTATCCCCAACCAATGTGCGTGGAAAGAACTTTTAATATCGCCGTGAAAAAGAAAAGAAATAGCATGGCCCAGGCCGCAGCCGGGGCACCAGGTTATGCCCATCAATTTTAGCGGGCATAACGAGAAGTGCGACTGATTGGTTGGATCCGTCAGCGCCAGTGATACCAGCGCTGCGATCCAGAAGGCAAGTTCGAAATACTTTTGAAATAGTGTTTTAATCAACCTTATTGGGCTTAGTGGTTAACAGCACCGATACCCCTAACGAGAACAGGATGCCCACCAGCAATGCCCCGAATATACGGCCCGAAAAATCCATCAATGAGGATTCCTTGGCAAATTCATCGATAAAAATTATTGCAGCCGCTACGGTGATAATACCACCGACTATCAATATTTTAAAACATTGCATCAGGGCTTCTAAAAAGCCCATGTGGCCCTTACATTCGTTGGCCCGGTAGGAGCGCAGACCGAAAAACAAAACAATTAACGGAATAATTACAGATACGTATTCTATGGGTTCGAGCCCGCTGCTTTGCGGTGAAAAGCCCAGCGCGTGCATAATAAACATCCAGGCCCCGCTTAAGATCCCAATAAAAAGGCCGGAAATAAGTGCGTTCTTCATAGTATATGTTTTAGGTGTTATAGGTTGGCGGATTGAATGAGGTGCGGGAGCGAGATCACATAACTAATCCCGGTTCTTTAACCTCTAATCACTACAATAAATTTACTATTTAAAGTAATTATAGCGCAATATTGTTTGCAATTATTTTTTCATACGGATGGTACCGGCCGTTAAAAAGGCTTTTTTGCGTATATTTGCAACAGTTTGAACATCCGTGATATATTAGATAGATATAAGGCTGATGAAAGGGTGAAAGCGTTGGCGCAGGCGCTTAATGCATCTAAAAACCCAAGAGTTCAGCTGAGAGGTTTAGTCGGATCGGGCGATTCGGCTATTGCGGTAGCTTTGTATTTTTTGCAGCATAACCACATGATATTTGTGCTGCCCGACCGCGAGGAAGCGGGCTATTTCCAGGCCGATCTCGAAAATCTTACCGGCAAGGAAGCACTGCTTTTCCCATCATCATACCGTAAACCCTTTGAATTTACCCAGCCCGACAGCAGCAATGTTTTGGCGCGCGCCGAGGTTTTGAATGAGCTGAACCACTCTACGGAGTTCGGTCAGCTGATAGTTACCTACCCTGAAGCGTTGGCCGAAAAGGTGATAGACCGCGCGTCCCTCGAAAAAAACACCCTTGAAATTGCCGTAAATAATAAACTCAGCATCGATTTCATCAACGAATTTTTGGTGGAATATGATTTTGAGCGTGTCGACTTTGTGTATGAGCCGGGGCAATTCTCTATCCGCGGGGGGATAGTCGATATTTTTTCATTTTCGCATGAGTTGCCTTACCGTGTAGAGTTTTTTGGCGATCTGATAGAATCGATCAGAACTTTTGAAATCGAGAGTCAGCTCTCGGTTGAGCAGGTGAAAAGCATTACCATTGTTCCTAATGTGCAGTCGAAGTTTTTGACCGAGAATAATATTTCGCTGCTGGAATATGTGGATGCCGGTACGCAGGTTTGGATCAAAGACGTGCAGTTTACGCTGGATATTATCCAAACAGGCTATAAAAAGGCAACCGCACTTTGGAAAGCCTTGTCGGCCGACGAAAAGAATCAAAACCCCGACTGGATAGATCCTAAATTTGGGTTTACTGACGAAAAACTGATAGCCGACCAGCTGCACGATTTTCCGCTGGTTGAGTTTGGCAAACAATTCTTTTATAACGACGGACTTCAGCTGAATTTCGATATGCGGCCGCAGCCATCGTTCAATAAAGACTTTACGCTGCTGATCCATAACTTTAAAAATAACGAAGCCGAAAACATCGAGAATTATATCCTCACCGATTCGGCCCGGCAGATAGAGCGGCTTTATGCCATATTGGATGATCTGGATAAAACCGTAAAGTTTACACCCATCGCTGTTGCGTTACGCGAAGGGTTTGTAGATCGGGAGCAGAAAATGGCCTGTTATACCGATCACCAGATCTTCGACCGCTATTATAAATACAAGCTTAAAAAAGGCTACCAGCGTTCGCAGGCCATTACGCTGAAAGAACTGCGTGAACTAAACCCCGGCGATTATGTAACGCATATTGACCACGGCATCGGCAAATATGCAGGCCTCGAAAAAGTAGAGGTAAATGGCAAGAATCAGGAAATGATCCGCCTGATCTATGCGGATAACGACCTGCTTTATGTGAACATCAACTCGCTTAACCGCATTAGTAAATACAGCGGCAAGGAGGGCACCGTTCCTAAAATGAACAAGCTGGGTACCGATACCTGGGAACGGTTGAAGAAAACCACAAAAAAAAAAGTTAAGGACATAGCGCGCGATCTGATCAAGCTTTATGCCCTGCGTAAAACCAAACAGGGTAACGCCTTTTCGCGCGATAGCTACCTGCAAACAGAACTCGAAGCCTCCTTCATTTACGAGGATACGCCCGACCAGGAAAAAGCCACGGCCGATCTGAAAAAGGATATGGAGTCGCCGCACCCAATGGATCGCCTCATTTGCGGTGACGTGGGTTTTGGTAAAACCGAGGTGGCCGTACGCGCGGCCTTCAAAGCCGTTGCCGACAGCAAGCAGGTAGCCATCCTGGTACCGACCACCATTCTTGCCGCTCAACATTATAAAACTTTCAGCGACCGTTTAAAGGGTTTCCCCGCCAATATTGATTATGTGAACCGCTTTAAAAGCAGCAGACAGATCAAGGAAACTTTAGAAAAGCTGAAGGAAGGTAAGATAGATATTATCATCGGCACCCATCGCCTGGTAAGCAAGGACGTAAAGTTTAAGGACCTGGGCCTGATGATCATCGATGAGGAGCAGAAATTTGGCGTATCTACCAAAGAAAAGCTGAAGCAAATGCGTGCCAATGTAGATACGCTAACGCTGACGGCGACGCCTATCCCGCGTACACTGCACTTCTCGCTGATGGGGGCGCGTGACCTTTCCATTATTTCTACCCCACCGCCAAACCGCCAGCCGGTGGTTACCGAGCTGCATGTATTTAACGATGCGCTGATCAAAAGTGCCGTGGAGCACGAGATTGACCGCGGCGGACAGGTGTTCTTTATCCATAATCGCGTAGCCGATTTGCCGCAATTGGGTGGGATGATCCGCAAGCTGGTGCCGAAAGCGAGGATAGGCATAGCGCACGGCCAGTTAGAAGGCGACGCACTGGAAGATGTGATGCTGAAATTCGTGAACCACGAGTATGATGTACTGGTGGCCACTACCATCATCGAGGCCGGTTTGGATATCCCGAACGCCAATACCATTATTATCAATTACGCCCACATGTTTGGCCTGAGCGATCTTCACCAGATGCGCGGCCGGGTAGGGCGGAGCAACAAAAAGGCTTACTGTTATTTGTTGAGTCCGCCATTATCTACGCTCACCAGCGAGGCGCGTAAACGTCTGAGCGCGATAGAAGAATTCAGTGACCTCGGCAGTGGCTTCAACGTAGCCATGCGCGACCTTGACATTCGCGGCAGCGGTAACCTGCTTGGCGCAGAACAAAGCGGTTTCATCGCCGAAATTGGTTTTGAAATGTACCACAAGATCTTGGACGAAGCCATCCAGGAGCTAAAGGAGGACGAGTTTAAAGGTGTATTCCCTGAAGACAAACCGCGCCCTTATATCTCGTTCACCCAAATTGATACGGACCAGGAGATCCTAATCCCCGATGAGTATGTGACCAATATCTCCGAACGCTATAACCTGTACACCGAACTTTCCAAATTGGAAAACGAAACGGAACTGAAAGCCTTCGAGCAACAACTCCATGACCGTTTTGGCCCGGTTCCTCCACAGGTTGCCGATTTGTTGAACACCATGCGCCTGCAATGGCTCGGTAAATCCATCGGGTTTGAAAAGATCTCGCTAAAGAAAAACGTACTGCGCGGTTATTTCCTCACCAACCAGCAATCACCCTACTTTGAAACAGAGGCATTCAGGAATGTGCTCAACTTTGTACAGGCCAATCCAAGGCGCACCAATTTGAAAGAGGTAAAAAATTCATTACGGCTGAGTATTGAAGGCGTGAATAATATTGACCAGGCAGTGCTGTTTTTGAACGAGATAGCGGAGCCGGTAGGGGTATAATGGCCGGCGATTTATGTTTGTGAGCGCGCAGCGCAAGGACTTAAAAAAATCCCGTCAAATTTGACAATCGGCCCCATCGGGGCCAAATATTGGTAGCAAAAAACCCACACATAATTCCGTGCCGTAGGTACGTAACCCTGCGTTCGGGTATCGACGGGCTATGTGACGTACCTACGGCACGCAAAAAGAGAATGATGCAATTTTCTACCAATATTTGGCCCGATGGGGCCGGAAGATTCGCTAAAGGCATTATATTTGAGATATCGATATAAAATCGATCAAAACAAAAAGGCCGGATGAAGTTGATGATTCATCCGGCCTTTTCAATATCTATAAAGCTTTTTAATTCATCCTGTACGGCGCAATCAGGTAAAACTCCGGGATCTGCACGTTAAAGAGCTGGTTATCCATCAGGCGGGCCATCTGGTATTCGCCTTTCATACTGCCCATATCGGTTTTCAGGTTACAGCCCGATACGTATTCGTGGGTTTGTCCGGGTTCTATTACGGGTTGCTGACCTACTACGCCTTCGCCTTCAACTTCGCGTTTGGCGCCGTTTGAATCAAAAATATACCAGTGCCTGCCCAGTAGGCGCACAGCATAGGTGCCCATGTTCTCTATTCTAACTTTATAGGCGAACATGAAATGATCGTTGGCCGGATTGGAGTATTCGGGTTGATAGATGGTCTCTACCGAAACTTTTACACCGTCTGTAATAGTAGTAACCATAATTTGTTAATTCTCTTTGTGTCAAATATATATTATCCAGTCAAATATCAAGCCATTTTTGAAAAAAAATTGTCATGACGTTTGAGGAATAAAATGAATGGAAAATTCTCAAAATAGTTAGTCTGGATTTGCAATCCCGGACTAAAAGATATAGGGATTTATAATCCCGTCCGGCTGCTTTCGCGGATTACAAATCCGCTATTTTATAGTCCGTGATCACAGATCCGGACTAACGTTGTTCGATTTTTTGACTCCGGACCTTCGACTAAAAGCTTGCGACTTCATCCGCATACCGATGACTCACTTCATCCAGTATCTCCATTACCTCTTCGTAAGTATTGGTAGTTACCAGGCGCATGCGATATTCCTTGAAATTCTCGATGCCTTTAAAGTAGTTACTGTAATGGCGCCGCATTTCAAAAATTCCGGTTTTAGGCCCTTTCCACTCGATTGATTTGGTGAGGTGTGTAGTGCATGCGTCAATACGCTCGGCAATGGTTGGTTTCTCCAGATATTCGCCGGTTTTGAAATAATGTTTGATCTCGCGGAAGATCCAAGGGTAACCAATAGCCGCACGGCCTATCATCATCCCATCCACACCATATTCCATACGCCAGGCTGCGGCCTTTTGGGAAGAATCGATGTCGCCATTCCCGAATATGGGAATTTGTATCCTCGGGTTCTTTTTTATGGCGCGGATCAGCGTCCAGTCGGCCTCGCCTTTGTACATCTGTGCGCGGGTACGGCCGTGAATGGTGAGGGCCCTAATGCCCACATCCTGCAGGCGCTCGGCAACTATTTCAACATTTTTGGTATTATCGTCCCAGCCGAGGCGGGTCTTTACGGTAACGGGTAAATGCGTGGCATCTACAACGGCCTTGGTCATGGCCACCATCTTGTCAATGTCCTGCAGCAAGCTTGCGCCTGCACCGCGGCATGCCACTTGTTTAACCGGGCAGCCGTAGTTAATGTCCATTAGGTCGGGTTTAGCCAGGGTGGCAATTTCTGTGGCCTCGCGCATGTGCTCAATGTCGCTGCCGAAGATCTGAATCCCGATGGGGCGCTCGTATTCGAAAATATCCAATTTCTGGCGACTCTTTGCCGCATCGCGGATCAATCCTTCGCTCGAGATAAATTCTGTGTACATCATATCCGCCCCGTTTTGCTTGCACACGTAACGGAAGGGAGGATCGCTCACATCTTCCATCGGCGCCAGTAAAAGCGGAAATTCGCCCAGATCAATATTTCCTATTTGTACAGACATCAGTTATCTTCGTGCAAAGATACGAAATTTAACCGGATGATAAACATAACCCCGAAACCCTTATACAGCTATGACAATGAGGAGCGGCATCCGGCGCTGCAGTTTTTGGTTTTCATCGGCATTTTTGCGCTGGTTTTCATAGGCGGGAGTTTATTAGGGGCGGGCGTTGTATTGGTACTGTTCGGCATGAAAACGCTGATGGCGTTAAGTACTTTAACGGTTACCGTACCGCACTTTACCGCAGCCATGTGGATACTTCAAATATTAAGCACCACATTGCCTATATTGTTCGCACCTCTCATCTTTGCCAAATTCCTGACTAAAGATCCTGAAGAATACATCAGGCCGTCGTTCAAATTCCCGTGGATGGCGCTGGTCATCATTTTTGCGCTAATGTTCCTGTCGAACCCGCTTATCGAGATCTTGTCCAACATCAACCAGAAAATGGTATTGCCGCACTGGCTGAAATGGATGCGCGAAAGCCAGGACAGCACCGAAAAAGCAATGGAGGCCTTGCTGAAGATGGATAATGTTGGCGATGTGATCAAAAACGTGCTGCTGGTGGGGTTGCTCACCGCCATTGCCGAAGAATTTATGTTCCGGGGCGTAATACAAACAATCTTTTTACGGTGGACCAAAAACATTCATGCCGCCGTTTGGATAACCGCCATTCTGTTCAGCGCCTTTCACATGGAATTTTTCGGCTTTTTACCGCGTTTACTGCTGGGGCTGTTCTTCGGTTACTTCGTAGCCTGGAGCGGCAGCATCTGGACCGGCGTATGGGCGCACTTTATCAATAACGGCGCTATCGTGGTAATAACCTATCTTTACCAGCAAAAAATAATTAAGGGTGATCCGAATGAACAGCATTTGTTCAATTATGCGGGCTACTTGCTAAGCTTAGCCACTACGGTGTTTTTGCTGGTGATTTATAAACGAACCGTTGATGCCAAAAATAAAATGCCCGTGTACTGATGGAAAAGAACTGGGTGAAGATATTTACATCAACTAATTTTTACCAATCGGAAATGGTAAAGCAGGCCCTTGCCGGCCGCGATATCGAAACCGTATTAATCAACAAACAGGATTCATCGCACCGCACCTTCGGCGATATAGAAGTGTACGTGCATCAGGACAATTTTAGCGATGCGATAGAAGTGCTGATCCTGAATCAAATTACGTCATGAAGACAAGAGCCATAACGGGTGTTATTTTTATTATAGTGATGTTGTCGTCGGTGATGTTTGGCCCGGCTACATTCTTTTTCTTTTACATGGTGCTCAGCATACTTTGCCTGTGGGAGTTTTATTCGCTGCTTAGAGTGAGCGGGTCCGATCCTAATCGCATCATAGGAATTATCAATGCTGCGCTTTTATTTGTAGGTGCCTCCATGGTTGCCGTATCTGGCGGCGATGTGAGCACCCGTTATATATTTTTACCGATGGTGCCGGGCATCATAGCCGTTTTTGTACAGGAGCTTTTCAAAAAAAGCGAGGCGCCTTTCACCAACATTGCCTACACGGTTTTCGGTTTGCTGTTCATTATTACACCGATGGCGTTTTTCCACGCCATGGCTTATGCCAATCCGTTAAGTACGTTCGATTTTCATGTTCCCCTGGCCTTTATGCTGATGCTGTGGAGTAACGATACCGGCGCTTACCTGGTGGGCCGGGCTATTGGCCGCACGAAGCTGTTTGAGCGGCATTCCCCTAAGAAAACTGTAGAAGGCTTCGTGGGCGGTGTACTGATCGCGGCGGGTGCGGCGTGGATTATAGGGCATTACTTTACCGAGCTGAAACCCATGCAATGGGTAGGTATGGCCTTGCTGATCGGTTTCTTTGGCACCACCGGTGATCTGATCGAATCGATGTTCAAGCGCAGCATTAATGTGAAGGATTCCGGCGGTATTTTGCCGGGCCATGGTGGCCTGCTCGACAGGTTCGACGGACTGTTTTTAGCCGCTCCCGTAGTTTATACATACCTCTACTTCATTTCAAATTATTAGTTTTGTACAATTTTTGTGCTTCGGCACGGTAATAAACCCTGAAAATAATGACTTTTCATAAAGAAGGATATACCTCGTTAGCTATTTGCGTTCTGTTCATATTTGTACTGAACGCGTTCATTCAATTCTATTTCCCGGAAGCGCATGTTATTAAATGGATAGTTTATATACTTTCATTTTTGCTGTTCGCTATCATTGTGCAGTTTTTCCGCAGTCCTAAATTTCCTATCGATACTGATGATAAAACCGTGCTTTGCCCTGCCGATGGTAAAGTGGTAGTAATTGAAGAAACCGAAGAAACAGAGTTTCTGAAGGATAAAAGGATCCAGTTGTCGGTGTTCATGTCGCCGGTTAATGTGCACGTTAACCGCAACCCGATTGGCGGCGTGGTGAAATATTTCAAATATCATAAGGGCAAATACCTGGTAGCCTGGCATCCAAAATCATCTACCGAAAACGAGCGTACCACTATAGCCATCGAAAATAAGGAAGGCACCACTGTATTGTTCCGTCAGATAGCCGGTGCGCTTGCCCGCCGCATTGTGTGGTATGTAAAAGAAGGCGACGCGGTTGATCAGGGCGAGCAATTCGGTTTTATTAAGTTTGGATCGAGGGTTGACGTATTCCTGCCGCTGGGTTCAGAAATTAAGGTGGAACTTGGCCAGGTAGTAAAAGGCGGCCGTACCATTTTGGCCAAACTTCCTGAAAAGCCGGCCCCTGTAAAAGCGAAAGCTGATGATGCTTTTGAAAATGTGAAAGCGGCAAGGCCGGTGAAGAATACTATTAAGAAAAAGGCGTAATTTTCTTTGTCTCCCCGGAGATATAGATCAACGATGCGGGTCTGGTGGTGAATCTATCGTTCAGAGACGCAACATATGCGTCTCTGCAGAGGAATTACGTCTTTACCTTATCTTTTCAATCCACTTAAACTTTTACTAACTTTATAGTGTAAGTTTCTTCAATCGGGGGGAGTCATGAAAAGAAATGCGATGATAATGCTGTTAATGTTTGCTGCCGTTGGGTTAATGGCATTTACGGCTAAGAACACACGGCCCGATCTTAAATCACAGCTGCCGGGCGAATGGCGTAACGTATATGTAAAGATCACCGTGCATAACAAAAATAAAGCTGCTCCGGCCATTATGGAGGCCGATAGCAGCAATTGGCAGGCACGACTGGGCATTCAGCCTATCCGTACACATTTTTTGGAGGACGGCACCTATTACTCCGAATACCGTAACGCAAAAGACAGCCTGGTACGGCGGCCTTCGGGTACCTGGAGTTTACAGAACGATTCATTGATCATGACGCAATTGACGCCCGATAAATCGGTGATCAAACTGCAGCTTAAAATAGTTAATGATCACGCCACGTTCCAGGGACATATCGATTTTGACGGCGAAGGAATAAGTAACGACGAATATTACGGGATCCAGAAAAAGTTTAAATAGCGCTTTGTTTATCCCACAGGTATTTCGAAGAAAAAGGTAGAACCCTTGCCGACGCCGCTTTCAACCCAAAGCTTTCCGTTATGCCGCGTAATGATCTCATGGCTGATGAATAGCCCTATGCCCAGGCCCGAAATATGTGCAGCCATGTCTTCCACGCGGTAAAAACGGGTAAAAATGCGCTCCTGCTGTTCGGGTTTAATACCGAGGCCAAAATCCTGTACAGAAACCAGCGCCTTATCGCCGTTTTTGGATACCGTGATGTTGACCCGGTCGGTGCCGGGAGAATATTTAACGGCGTTCGAGATCAGGTTGATGATCACCTGCTCTATACGCTGGCGGTCGGCGGTCACCAATAACATATCGGCTTTTATATCAAGTACCAGATTATGCGTTTTGGTGGAATATTGCATCACGTCGGTAACTTCTCTAACCAATGCCAGCAGGTCGAAGCCTGTAAACGTTAGCGGAAGTTGTCCCGTCTCTATCTTCGATACATCGAGCAGGTCGGAGATCAGTACCGATAGCTTGTTGATCTGCAACAGCGCCTTCTCAATAAAACCTTTATTGGCGTCGGTATCGGCAATCCGCCGGTCAATGATCTGGAGGTAGCCTTTAAGGCTGGTTATCGGCGTTTTTAATTCGTGACTGGCCAGCCCTATAAATTCATCCTTTTTTGAATTCAGCTTTTGTACCTCCTGGTATAGCTTGGCATTTTCGAGCGTTATGGCAGCCTGCGGGGCAACGCTGGCCAGCAGGCTTTCGTGATGTTCTGTAAACTTGCCCGGCTCGGGATGGCCAAAGAACAAGCCGCCTATCACCTCTCCAGATTTTGCGATCACGGGGGCCGCAAGATAGCTTACCACCGGTAAATGGCCTTTTGGCTTGCCATAATGAGGCGGATTTTTGCCATAGCGTGGGTCTTTAGTAATATCGTCCGATCTTACTATACCCTCGCCGCTGAATGTGGGATGAAAAACGGCGGTATTGCGCGGCATCCCGAATTTTTCAAATGCTTCCCGCGGCGCGCCCGATAAGGTGAATAGCATGTACGATTCGCCGTGTTCATCCAGTTTATTATAAAAGAAAGCACCAAAATCGGCACCTGTTGCCTCGGTAGTAATATCGGTAACTAATTGCAGGATCTCTTGTACGTCAAGCTTTTCAGAAATTACCTTGTTAATGGTATTCAGCGTTTCCAGTTTATTTGCGTAGCGCTGTAATTGGATCTCGGCGTCTTTCTGTTTAGCTATATTGCGTGCAATTTTCGAAGCGCCGATGACCTCTCCCTCCGCGTTTCTGATAGGCGAGATAGTTAATGACAAGGGGATTTCAGTATTGTATTTAGTTAGCCGCCATGTTTCGTAATGCTCAACAGCCTCGCCCCGCCGTATTTTGCCTATTATCAGGTCTTCTTCACTCTTCCGTGCTTCAGGAATAATGGTTAAGATAGATTTGCCTACAATTTCCTCTTCCGTGTAGCCGAACATTTTCTCAGCTGTTTTATTCCAGCTTGTGATGATACCATCCAGCGTTTTACTCACCACCGCATCTTCCGATGATTCGACGATAGCAGCCAGCCTATGTTGCCTCGATTCCATTTTGCGCTGCTCGGTAACGTCAATAAGAGTGTTTATGGCGCCCGTTATTATGCCTGCGTCGTTATATAGAGGCGCCGGGTGCGGTATAATGTTCAGCCTCAGGCCATCCGGGCGCTCCATAATCAGCTCTTCACCGGTAATGGCGTGGCCCGTTTTTATAGTAATGGCAATGGCAGTCTCTTCGGGGCTTACCGGTGTTCCATTGATACGGAAGATATTTATGAAGCCATGCCATTTGTCTTTTCCTACCTGCGGCGCCCGGCCCCACAGTGATTCAGCAGCATGATTAAATGAGGTAATAAAGCCCTGTTCGTCGCAGGTATAAACTGCGACAGGTAACTTATCAAGCAAGCCTGATGGCGGCACACCGGTTGCCTTCGCCCGTAATTGGTTAACTTCTGTGGTCAAGTAAAGTTCTTTGTGAATGGTTTAACCAATAATATTCCTGAATGTTTTAGGGGTTAACAAATATCATCAGATTGTTTTTGAATAGCAAGGACATTGTGAGCGGAACAGTGTCGCTGCCAACAAAAAAAGCCCCTCCGGATTGAACGGAGAGGCTCGTATATTTTCGAGAACCTTGAAAAAGGAGAAATTAAACTCTTTTTGATTTGATACGGGCTGCCTTACCGGTAAGGGCACGCAGGTAGTAAAGTTTAGCGCGGCGTACTTTACCGTTGCTGTTAACTTCTACTTTATCAATGTTTGGCGAGTTAACAGGGAATATACGCTCAACACCAATACCGTTTGATACTTTACGAACTGTAAAGGTTTCGGTAGTACCGGCACTGTTGCGCTGGATAACAACGCCCTGGTAAACCTGGATACGCTCTTTATTTCCTTCCCTGATTTTATAGTGAACACTTACCGTATCTCCTGCTTTAAACGAAGGAAGTTCTCTTTTTTCTACTGATTGTTCTTCAACAAATTTTACTAAATCCATGATTTTTAGCCGTTAAACCCGATTTTTAGCCCGTAAAAATCGGATTGCAATTATAGGGAATTTTTTCAATATATAAAAGCCTTTATTAAAAAAATCCACATTTATAATTTTATCAACATAAATGGCGGTAAACCGGTAGTAGCCGGAGCGTTATACAATTTAATCGGCGGGCTTTTTTGCTTCGGTAAAATAGGCTATGATGGTGTACACCAGCCCTATCAGTAAAAAGTTAAACATAAAGTTAATGAGCGTATCACTGACCGAATGCGAGCGGCTATCAATGTCGATAAATGTGTATACGGCATACGCGGCCGCCAGTGCCATTATTACCCACCCGATGAGCGATGCAGGCAGATAAATTATTCCTTTGCGGGTAAACCAGTTTAGTTTCATGATGATTTAATTTTTGATGGATATGGATTCGGTTAATGCAAAACTTAGAAATACGAACAATACGGCAAGGCTCAGCAAAATAAGCAGGATATTCCACGGCTTTATTTTAAGTGTAAAGCTGAACTCGCGTACCTTGCTCTTTTCAGGGTCTATCTTTTGGTAGCTGGCATGTGTTATAGCCAATAGGTTGATAATGATGCAAACCACCGGCAATACAAAAAAGATGACGGGCGCAATAAAATCGATCCCTGGTGTTTTATCCAGCCCGGTAATGAGCATGAGCATTGAGCCAAACCAACCCATTTTAAGATGAAAATAATAATACATGCATACACAGAATAGAAAATAACAGGGTACAATAATGAGCCATACGCCAAGCGCAGCTGAGCGCTCTGCATTTAAAATGGCCATCTTTACCATTTTGGGATGGTGGTGCGGGCTTGCCGCAGGTACTTGCAGGTTTTCCATTTTCTTTAAAAATTCGTCTTTATTTTCCATGTTAATTATACATATAATGCAGCCCGCCGTTTTGGTTGCATGGTTAAAGCATGTTTCTTAGTTTTTCCAGTCCGCGCGATAAAAGCGATTTTACGGTTCCCTCGTTTTTATCCAATATGGCGCTGATCTCGGTATTTGTTTTTTGCTCGAAGTAGCGCAGGGCAATTACCTCCTGGTATTTAAGATCGAGCTTCAGCAGATTGGTGCGGATGCGGCTATAATCATTAAAGGCTTCCATTTCCCGCTGTATTATCTCCCGTTCATCATCCTGCTGGTGCAGCAGCTTTTCCATTTGCGGATTTTCCATCAGTTGCTGTAACGATTGCGGCTTGTACTTGCTGCTGCGGTAATACTGATTCAGTTCATTAGTGGCAATGCGATACAGCCAGGCCGATAAGCTGATGCCCCGCCAGCGGAAACTGTCAATTTTAAGGAAAGCCTTCAGAAAAGTCTCGGCGGCAATGTCCTTCGACAGATCATAATCGGCGGTGCGGCGCATCACGTACCCGAAAACAGGTTTATACCACGCATCAAACACCTGCCCGAAAGCAGCAGGATCGATGTGGCATTGTTCAATAAGGGCTTTCTCCTGATCAGGGCTCATGGTTGCAACCGTATAATGCAGACAAGGCGTTTTGGTTGCAAACTAATTTAAGGTTTTTGAAAGATTAAATTGATTGGATTGAAGGAGGTAAAACTGATTTTGGCTAAAGCCCTTACCGCTTCTTCAGTGTTCCCTCCCTTAAAAGGACGCCAGTAGAGGTGTAATCTGATATTGCCGTTGGCTTTAGCCAACGGATTAAGGATGAGAAATTAACCGGCTTTAGCCGAACCTGTCCCTTTGATCCGCTATTCCCCTAACAAATCGGGTCTTCTTTGCTTCGTGCGTTCAACAGCTTGCTCAAAGCGCCACTTTTCAACTTCGGGGGTATTGCCGCTTAACAGAATATCGGGAACTTTATGGCCGTTCCAATCTGCTGGGCGGGTATAAACCGGGGCATCCAGCAATCCATCCTGGAAAGAATCAGAAAGCGCCGAGGTTTCGTCAGACAGCACACCCGGGATCAACCGCACAACGGCATCCACCAATACAGCCGCCGGCAGCTCACCGCCCGATAATACATAATCACCAATGGAGATCTCGCGTGTTACAAAAATATCCCGGATACGCTGATCGATACCTTTATAATGGCCACAAAGAATGATGATATTTTTTTTGATGGATAGCTGATTGGCGATAGGCTGATTAAGCGTTTCACCGTCGGGCGTCATAAAGATCACCTCATCATACTCGCGTTCCGATTTCAATTTTTCAATACAATCGGCAAATGGCTGAATGGTCATCACCATGCCGCTGCCCCCGCCGTAGGGGTAATCGTCAACGCTTTTTTGTTTGCCGGTTGAATAATCGCGCAGGTTGTGCACCACGATCTCCGAAAGCCCCTTCTTTTGCGCACGCTGTAAAATTGAATGTGCAAACGGACTCTCCAGCAAACCGGGCAAAACGGAAATGATATCAAAACGCATGGGGCAAAGATAATGTTAATGTGCGGATGTGCGGATTTTTGATGTGCGGATGAGTTTGATTCGAAAATGAAGAAGCGGTTAATCTGTACATTTATCATCCGCACATTGGCACATCAGAAATCCGCGCATCCCTCACAAAGGCCTGCAGATCTCCCAGTGATGCCCGAACGGATCGATCACATGGCCGAGGCGGTAACCGTAATGCTGATCGGCAACGGGATAAACTTCCGTAGCCCCGGCAGCGATGGCGCTGGCGGCAAATGCATCAGGGTTAGCTACGATCAAGCCCATGCGGATTGGAATGGAGCCGGATTTTTCGGGTGTGGCGTGCTCTGCTTCCGGCGAACCGTCGGCTACAAAAAAACGTGCGCCGTTAATGGATAGTTCGGCTACGATGGCGCCGTCTGGAGCTTTGATGCGCATTAACTCGGTGGCGTTAAACGCCTTTTTATAGAACTCAACCGCCGCTATGCCGTTATTTACCGAAAGTGTGGGGCGGATGGCGGTTTCAAAGTCGGGATGCAAATTATCTTCCATAATTATATCGCTTTTTCAATTAACCAATGATGACCGAACGGATCAATGATCTCGCCCTGGCGGTAGCCGTAATCATAATCCTGCACCGGCGATTTTACGATGGCGCCGGCTGCTTCCGCCTGTGCAATAGTACCCTGCACATCATCTACAAAAAAACCGATGGTAACGGTGGTAGCACCCTTTTCCACAGGGGCAAATGCTTTATTGCTGTTTGTTTGCTCGTGCAGGTGAAACAGCGTACCGTCAATCGAGAATTCGGAAACGTGTACGCTTCCGTCGTCATTCGAAAAGCGGCGCAATTCAACAGCGTTAAAAGCTTTGGTGTAAAAACTTACATCGGTTACCCCATTGGGAATAACCAGCTGCGGTGCAAAGGTTGGTTTGGTTGACATATTGAAAATGTTTTTGTTTAATATTCAATCCTGTTCATTGATACTGAGTTCTGTTTCTTGCTGTCTTGACTTTTGGTTCCTGGCTCTTGATTCTAACCTCAATCTTTCTCTTCCAATATAAATATCTCTTCCAACGGTTTGCCGAATACGCGCGCAATCTTTAATGCCAGAACAGTTGAAGGGACATATTTGTTGCTTTCGATAGTGTTAATGGTTTGTCGCGACACGCCCACCGCTTCGGCCAGCTCGGCCTGCGTTATGTTTTTAAATGCGCGTTCAATTCTGATGGTGTTTTTCATGATACCTTTGCATCCTCCCTCATCGAACGGTTAAGCCGGTAGATATTCCAGCGGAAATGAAGAATAAAGAAAAGCAACGGCACCCATAAATTGAGCTCGAGGATATGCCCGGTGTCTGTTATAAAAATAAGGCTGATGATAAGAATAAGATAATTTAAACAGATAGCCCAGCGCAGTGAGGTGAGGCGGATCTGTGCAATCTGCTCGTCTTCAATTTTCTCTTTTGCAAACGCAACGAAGAACAAGCCGACAGCCATTAGTAAGGTGGTGCAAATAAAAAAGATATGCTCGCCGCTGAATACCGATTGCCCGGGATCAATGTCCATTATATTTACCATCCCATGCGAATGGCCTATCATAGCCAGCGGTACATGGGCAAGTACACAGCCCCAGCCTAAATACCTGAACCAGTAAGGAAATAAGAATTGCGGTTTCATTGAATGACAAGTTTATTTAACCAAATGTAAAACAAACTTGTCATTTGTCAAATATATTTGACAAATTATTTTATTCCAGATAGATATCTAAAAGGCCTTCGGGCAGCTCCACATACAGTTCATTCTCATCAGCATTTATGCCTTTGATGATTGCTTCGTTCAGCGGAAACAATACCTCTTTATTTTTAAACATCACCGAGGCCAGGATTTGCTGCGGGTATTCAAGCACTTCAATAATTGCACCCAGCTCGCCTTCGTTGTCATCAATGGCGATAAAGCCTTTCAAATCCATCAGCGTGAACTCTTCCTTTTTCTTTTTGGGTTTTAATTTGTTGGGAAGATAGATGTCTTTCCTTACCAGCAGACTTGCTTTCTCTATCGTATCAACGTCTTCCAGAACCAGGTAACCGGCGTTCTTTTGCAGGTATTTAATAGAGCTTACAAAATAAGGCACCAGTTTACCGGCAATCTCAATGAACAGGCTGTTGAATTTGATCTTTTCAATTCCGTCAAAATCCACATATATATTCAGCTCGCCGTTTAAACCTTTGGTTTTTAGGATGGTGCCTATCCTGAAATGATCTTCGGTGGTCATAATAATAAATCAGCATAAATAAGAATGGCGAAGAACCTGTTTAGGGTCTCCGCCATTCGTTTATTAAAAGCGGTTATTAACAACCGGCTTCGTATTTCAAATTATTCTGCGCTTTCTGCTTCCGGTTCAGCTGATGCTGCTTCTTCAGTTTCTTCGGCAGGTGCTTCAACTTCTTCAGCTACAGGAGCGTTTTTAGCGGCAATTGCAGCAGCTTTTTCTTCGTTCTTTTTAGCTTCAGCAGCTAAAGCAGCTTTGCGGGCTTCTTCTTTTGCATTAACTAAGCCGGTTTTCTTACCGGTGATCTTGCCTTCTTTAGCGTCTACCCATTCCTGGAATTTGCTTTCAACCTGCTCTTCGGTCAAAGCGCCTTTTTTCAAACCACCCTGTAAGTGTTTTTTGTACAGAACGCCTTTGTACGATAATATGGCACGGCAGGTATCGGTTGGCTGTGCGCCGTTGTTCATCCAATCCAAAGTTTTATCGAAGTTGATATCGATAGTTGCAGGATTAGTGTTTGGATTGTATGAGCCTAAACGCTCAATAAAACGACCATCGCGGGGTGCGCGTGCGTCGGCTACTACGATGTAATAAAAGGGTTTTCCTTTTTTACCGTGTCTTTGCAATCTGATTTTAGTTGCCATTTCTTCTTTTTATGTATTCAACATTGTCCCCGGAGTCCTTTCTGCGGGGATGCAAAGGTAAGTATTTTATTTATTGTAACAAATGCTTTTTGTATTTAATAACCAAGAGGTTAAGAGAATGGCATTACAGGCGTTTGAAGCATTTGACTGTACTAAGCGTTCCTGCATGCGCGTAGGAGGGATATCCGGTATCACAAATCTCAAAAAAATGTCGGTTTTTCGTAAAATAAAATACATATTGCGGCTTTGCAGGGCATTTGGATCGCAACAATTAATATTTTATGGTAACAGCTGTTGAGCTTAACATACACTATGCCGCTAAATAATTTCGGTTTTTTGTTTGACGATAGCCCCAACCCGATGTGGATCTTCGAATTGTCGGACTTACGCATCCTGAAGGTGAATAAAGCAGCTATCGGGCATTACGGTTATTCCGAAAAAGAATTCCTGTCTATGGGAATTGACGACCTCCGCTCTCCTGAGGATCGCGACAGACTCAGCACTTATATTTCGGGCGATGCTGCTCCCAAACATAAACCTACAAGAAACCTGGCAGGTGTTTGGAAGCATGTGAAAAAGAACGGGGAGGAGTTATATGCCGAAATCATCAGCAATACCATAAAATATGAAGGCCGCGATTGCCGGATAGTTGTAGCCAACGACGTTACCGAAAAAGTGCGTTACCAGGAAGAACTGATAGGTACCAAAAGCAGCCTTGAAGCACTTATAAATAACACTGAAGACCAGATCTGGTCTGTTGATAAAGAACTGCGGTATGTTTATATGAATAATGCCTACCGCGACCGGATAACGCACTTAACAGGCCATGAGCCTCATCGCGGTGATCTTTCCTACCAGCATGCCGGTTATACCGATGAAATTATTGAAACCTGGAACGGCTACTATAACCGGGCCCTTGCCGGTGAAATATATACGGTAGTAAATGAAAGCCCAGACCCGGAAACAAACGAAACACTATCATTCGAGATACGGTTTAACCCTATCCGCAATACCGCCGGAGATGTTACCGGTGTGGGGTGTTTTGCGCACAATATAACACAACGGCTAAAAACCGAAAAAGCCATTATCGATCAGAACGACCGCCTCCGCCACATTGCATCGCTGACATCGCACGAGCTGCGCCGCCCCGTTGCGAGTATGCTGGGCCTGATAGCGGTGATGGACAGGGTGAACTTTTTTAACCCCGATAACCAGGAGATCATAGAGCACCTGCTTACAGTGGGCAATGAGATAGATGAGGTGATTCGCCTGATCGTAGATAAAACCTTTATGCAGTATCCTAATTTCCCGGATAAGTTTCAGTCGCCCTGAAGGGTGATCCAATAAAAAAAGGCCGGTATCTCCGGCCTCAAATAACTGCGATCATATCGCCAATATCTCCACTATCTTCAAAAGATCGGGGTTTATATCTGCAATGTGCTTAGTGGCATGCTCAAATGGCGTGTACACAATATCATTGTGAATAACACCAACCATCTCGTTACGCCGGCCGTTCATTAATGCTTCAACCGCTGCTACACCTACGCGGCTTGCCAATACACGATCCATACAGGAGGGCCTGCCGCCGCGCTGAATATGGCCTAATACCGAGATACGGGTATCATAGTTCGGGAATTTTTCTTTGATCTGACGACCGATCTCAAAAGCATCGCCGGCTTCACCGTTTTCGGCCAGCATGATAATTTTCGAGGTTTTATCTTTACGGCCTTTCTCCAGCTTATCGTATACGGCGTTAATGTCGGTCTTGCTTTCAGGGATCAGGATTGTTTCTGCACCGGCGGCAATGCCTGTGCGCAGGGCGATCAAACCCGAATCGCGGCCCATTACTTCTACAATAAACAGCCTGTCGTGCGATTCTGCCGTGTCACGGATCTTGTCAACCGCATCAATAACGGTGTTGATGGCCGTATCATAGCCTATGGTAAAATCGGTGCCGCACAGGTCATTATCGATAGTGCCGGGAAGGCCTATTACAGGTATGTCAAACTCTTCGCCAAATACGCGGGCGCCCCTGAAAGTGCCGTCACCGCCTATGGCAACCAAGGCATCAACGTTATGTTGTTTAAGATTTTCGTAAGCTATTTTGCGGCCTTCCGGTGTGCGGAACTGATCGCTGCGGGCCGTTTTTAATATAGTGCCACCGCGCTGAATGATGTTCGAAACAGATTTGCGGTCCATGGGGAAAAGGTCGCCTTTGATCATCCCTTCGTAACCACGGCGAATACCCGTAACGCCGATACCGTAATAGATTGAAGTACGCACTACCGCCCTGATGGCAGCATTCATTCCCGGCGCATCGCCGCCCGATGTATAAAGCCCTATATTTTTAATTTGCGTCATTTTTTTATTTGGCGCTGTTTGCACGCTGAAAATATCTGAAAACAATCCTTTTAATAACGTAAAATGGCGTAAAACCTTGCGTTTTTTAAAGTTGCCGCGAATTTACACTTATTTTTCGACGGATAAATTTTTCAATGAAGATTGTTACCATATAAGTTCGATAAAAGTAGTAGGCTTTATTAAAAAAGGCATAAAAAAAGCGATAAACCCGAAGATTCATCGCTTTTTTAAATATAGCGAAATTTTAGTGCTTGCTTTTATAAGCGTTAACGCCGCTGTCGAGATATTTGATGAACTCCGGAATATCTGGCGTAGAACCCTTCGGCTCAACCAATGGCTTGCCGTCTTCGTCTGTAATAACGTAATAAGGCTGCGCGTTCGATCCGAAGGTGGTAATTTCAAAATCGATATTCTTGGCGCCGATGGTGGTCAGTTTTTTTCCGGAAGATGAAGTTGTTTGTTCGGCGGCGGGCAACTCCGTTTTATCATCAATTACCAGCTGAACGATCACAAAGTTATTTTGCAGGCGTTTCAAAACTTCGAGGTTGGGAAACACGTTCTGCTCCATCTGGCGGCAGTTTACGCAGTTCCAGCCTGTGAAATCTATTAACAGAGGTTTGTGCTGCGCTTTGGCAATATTCATGGCCTGGTCGTAATCATACCAGTCGTCAATACCCTTTACCTTTGGCAGGCGCTTAAATATTTCCTCATATTTCTTGACCTCGCCTGATGTTTTGGTAATACCGGGCGATGAAACACCTCCCGACGACAGATCAAAATCCTGGGTGCTGAGCGGAGGCAACAAGGCGCTTATCGACTTTAATGGCGCTCCCCATAAGCCGGGGATCATATATACCACAAAGGAAAATACAATAATGGCTATAAAGGTACGCGGAACCGAAAGGTAAGGAACATCGCTGTCATGCGAGAATTTGATCTTCCCGATGAGGTAAAGCCCAAGCAGCAAACCTATCGCGATCCAGAGCGACAGCATAATTTCGCGGTCGAACCAGTTCCAATGATAGGCCAGGTCGACGTTCGATAAAAATTTAAGCGCAAAGGCGATCTCGATAAAACCCAGCACAACTTTTACGCTGTTGAGCCAACCGCCAGATTTAGGGATACTTTTCAGCGCCGACGGGAACATGGCAAAAAGCGTAAACGGCAGCGCTATGGCCAACGAGAAGCCAAGCATTACCACAATTGGGGCAAGCCTTTCGCCTTTGGTAACGGCATCTACCAGCACCAGGCCAATTGCAGGGCCGGTACATGAAAACGATACCACGACTAAAGTAGCGGCCATAAAGAATATACCGATCAATCCGCCCTTCTCAGAGTTTTGGTCCAGTTTGTTGGCGAATGAGCTGGGCAGCACAATTTCGAATGCCCCCAGGAATGATATGCCGAAAACAAGCAGCAGCAAAAAGAAACAGAAGTTAAATATACCGTTGGTTGCCAGCCCATTCAATGCCGCAGGCCCGAACAGCAGTGTAATGATCAACCCAAAAACCACATAAATAAGGATAATTGATAAGCCATATAAAAGCGATTGTGCTATACCGTTGGCACGGCTCCCGCCCTTTTTGGTAAAGAAGCTGACGGTTAAAGGCAGCATGGGATAAACGCAGGGAAGCAAAAATGCAGCAAACCCGCCTAAAAAGCCTTTAATGAATATCTCCCACAAAGTTTTAGGCACCTGCGCATCGGGAGTTGACACTGTAGCCTGCTTTGTTGCCGATATAGCTTGTTTCGCCTGCGCCTTCTGGGCGCTATCGTGTTTGGCTTTTGCGGCCTTCGCCTGGTCGGCAGCCGTGGGGATATCGGTAAACTGCAAATCGCCAGAAGATGTAGCGGTGTCGGCCTTCTTATTTTGAACAGCCTTTACCGGGCTGATACCTGCTACCAAAAATGCAGCTACAGCCAGCAGCAAAAATACTCCGCTTTTAACGGTACGGCTTTTAAATGATTTCATTTCCGGCTCCGCGATTATTTAACAGCAACTGAGAAGTCAACATCTTCGGGCGGAAGGCATTTGTGATCGTTACAGGTCATGTATTCTAACTGGCCTTTAACATTGATGGCACCTTTGGTATTTAATTTTATCTTCTGCTCAAAAATTACGCTCTTTTCAAAATAGGTCACGTCCATTTTAAATACGGCTTCATATTTTTTTACAGGAGTTGGCTGCGTGGGTTTGCCAATAGGTGTAAAGTCTTTTGATTTAGCGAAGGTGAACGCGGTTTTTACCGGGCCGCCATCCTTTACGTCGAGGCCGTAAATGTGCCAGCCGTTATCGATGGTGGCTTTAAAATAGATGGTCGCTTCGTTTGCGCCGGTTTTCTTTGCCGCATACGCCCATTTCACCGGGGCTTCTATCTGCGCGTTTGCGCCAATGGTTAACATCAGGGCAAAAGCTGCCAACAGGATTCTTTTCATATTTATGTTATATTATTTTTTAATTTTAGTTTCATTATTAATATACTATCCAAACGACCCACCAATGAACTAATGAACCAGTGAGCCAATGAACTTAATGAACAAATTCAATTTCTTTCAGGCTAAACTCCAATTCGGCGGCGTTAGTATTTTCAACCACTAAAATGCCATTGTCTCTAACGCCTTTTATCGTTCCGGCAAACTCACCTTCCTTCGACCTGAAAACCTTCTTTTCGTTTAACCAATATAGTCGCGATAGGTACGTATTCCTTACAAGCGAAATTTTCCCGGCCTTTAAATTTAAATACCAGGCTTCAATATGGCGGCAAATTTCGGATAATAAAGCCTTTAAATCATAATCGCGGTGTAAGATTTGCTTTACAGATAAGGCATTTGGCAGATGTTCGGGGAATTTCTCCTGATTTATGTTCAACCCGATACCGACAATGGCGTTTTTGATTTGTCCGCCCTGTATCATATTTTCAATTAGCATGCCCCCCAGTTTTTGCCCCGAATAGTAAATATCATTAGGCCATTTGATCTTTAGCTCATTGCCAAGCAAAGGTTCCAAAGCATCGTAAACACCCAGACTCACAGCACGAACAAGGTCGAACTGATCGGTAATGGCTAAGAAATGAGGTTTTAACAACAGGCTGAAAGTTAAATTTTTACCGGGCTCGGCGTGCCAGCCGTTTTGCTGCTGCCCTCTTCCGGCAAATTGATTCTCTGCCATAATGACGGTTCCTTCCATCACTGGCTTGGAATTTGACGCTAATTCTTTCAGATAATTATTTGTGGAGTCGACTTGTGGAATTGTTATAAAATTTTGTCCAACAAATAATCCCGAAAATATGTTATTTTGCAAAGTATAATATTTATAGATACTAAATCGTTCAAAACTAATTCTTTTTGATGGTAAAAAACAAAGCCGTAAGTGAATCTGC
>DATCQV010000004.1:0-14177 GCA_036569325.1 Mucilaginibacter sp.
CCGCCCCGCCGTATCACAGCACCTGAAGGTATTAAAGGAAGCGCGGTTGATCACCATTAATCGCAAAGGCACACGCAGTTTTTGCCAGATTGATCCTGAAGGCGTAATAGCCTTGCGCTTTTACCTCGATCAATTCTGGGATACTGCGCTCACGGCCTTTAAGGATCTTGCCGAACAGGAACACTCTAAAAATAAATAGCATGAACACGATCACCATTCAATCCATCAAAAAAGAATTGCTGGTAGAAGCCGGCCAGGAAACAACATTTAAGATCTTTACCCAAAAAATGGACCTTTGGTGGCCCCATACGCATCATGTCGGCGCTTGTCCCATGACTGAAATGGTACTGGAATCTGGCGAGAACGGACGCTGGTACACCAAACATGAAGACGGCAGCGAGGTTAACATAGGCTTTGTTCTGAAATGGGATCCTTACGCCGGGTTGACCCTTGCCTGGCAGATCAATGGCAATTTTCAGTATGATCCCGGCCTGATCTCTGAAGTGGAACTGCAATTTGTCCCCAATGGGCCGGATAAAACAACCGTAAGGTTTGAACACCGCGATCTTGAATTGCTGGGCGGCGGCAAAAAAGTTATTGAAGATATGGATGGCGGCTGGCAAATGATCCTTCAACTTTATAAAAACATAGCAGAAAAATGAAACCTAAAATCCTACTCCGCATCGCAGCTTTTTTTGTGCTGCTTCACACAATCGGGCACACTATAGGCGCATTAACCTGGAAACAGGCGCCTAACCAGGCCATCGGCCATGTAGTCAAGGGCATGCTAACCGAACATTTCGATTTTATGGGCCGCTCGGTTACCCTTGGCAGTTTCTTTGATGGTTATGGGATGATGACGCTCTTCGTGCTGGTGTTGCTTGTTATCCTGCTCTGGCAGCTATCAAACAACCCGGAGAACCGTCTTGCGGCAAAAATATTAGTTCCGGTAAGTTCCTATTTATTGATACAGGCTGTGCTGGAATTCATTTATTTTTTTCCGTTTGCAGCGGTCATCAGTTTATTGGCAGCCATAAGCGCATTTGTCGCATTAGCAAGCATCAGGAGCTTGAAACCGGCGACGATATAAACCTGCTGACCGGTTTAAGATACTTTTGCCAATTGCGCCAGCGAAAACCAGTTTCCCGAGTCGTCTGTAAATAATGCCTCGGTGCCGTAAAACTCTTTGGTGGGCGCTTTGGTGAAACTCACACCTTTGGCTTTCAGTTCTTCGTAGGTGGCATAAATATCATCGCACGTTAGTACGCCTATGCCAAAGGTGCCCTTGCGGATCAGTTCCCGTAAAGCTTCTGCTGATTCTTTTGAGTACCACGCGCCTTCGGTCACCTGTGTCAGGTTCATTTCGAAGTCTGGATGTTCGGCGGGTGCTACAGTAAGCCAGCGAAGGCCGTTTGCAGGCACCATCGGCACATCGGTTACCACTTTAAAACCAAGTTTGTTTACGTAAAAATCGTACGCGCTTTGCTGATCAAGCACGAAGATATTGGTATGCGTTAATGTTGTTATCATCGTATAAATCGGTCTAAGCGTTAAATTGCCTTAAATGATGGTCGGTATGCTTGTAGGCCATTTGCCCAATTTGCTCCTTCGCCATTTTTCCGAAAAAGGGATGGATAAAATTGTTATTTGAAAAGTTGTCGTATTCATTCATCAACACTATCCATTCGGCTTTTTGGGCTTCCACGTCACCGGAGCCGGTTATCCTAAGTTCGGGGAGTGTAGGTGTATTGTGTGCCAGTGGCGTATCATTTTTTAGCACCTTTTTCAGCGCCATCTTTCCGAACAGCTTCCCTATAAATGCCTGCTTGTATCCCCTTTTGCCAAGGGCCATTTCTTCCCAAAGTGTGCAATGTTTCAGCATCTGGTAAACGTTCATTTTACCCCATTGCGCGGTATTGTTTTCATCGACTGAGTTGATCCTGGCAATCAGTTCGTCTTTCGTGGCTTTATCAAATATCGTTTTCATAATTGTCGACGCAAATAACGCCATGCAGCTAACATGTCATTTCTTTAAAATTGCTGTTTTTCATATCCAGCCGTTTTTTCCGGCAAAACAGGCAGGGATAAAACTAAGCGGTGATTCGCTGATTTGAATTTTTCTTTCCTGCTGCTGCCTCGCATACGCTGACGGCGAAATGTCATAAACCTTTTTAAACAATCCGCTGAATGAGCTCAGGCTTTCAAACCCAACCGCATAACAGGTTTCCGTTACCGGCGTTCCGGCATCGAGCAATTTCTTCGCTCTTTTTATCCTTACGTGGATCAAGTACTGATGAGGGGTTTTGCGGTAAATGCTCTTGAACTGGCGGATGAAATGATATTTAGAAAAACAGGCCTCGTCCGCAATATTATTCAGGTCTATCGCCTCTGTGTAATAAGCGTCAATGAAAAGCTTGGCCTGCACAAGGCGCCGGTAAAGGAATATTCTGGGATATGCTTCAGCGCTCATTTTATGGTTTATACCGATGGTTCTCTCCTGCTAAGTTCTTGAAAATTTACTATTCAGGCTACTTTTTTTCTTTTTTCTAAAATGTTTAATGGGGATGGTCGTCTTCCCTGATAAGACCACACAGAAAAACACATAATGAAATTGATACAAGATAAAAATATAGCAATAATTGGCGGCGGACCAGGAGGACTTACACTGGCAAGAATATTACAAATGAACGGTGCCGATGTAAAAGTTTACGAACGCGACGAAAACAGGGACGTGCGCGTACAAGGCGCCACACTCGATCTGCACGACGAATCAGGCCTGAGGGCATTGCGTGAAGCCGGACTAATAGAAGAGTTC
Source organism: Mucilaginibacter sp. (assembly GCA_036569325.1). Taxonomy (GTDB): domain Bacteria; phylum Bacteroidota; class Bacteroidia; order Sphingobacteriales; family Sphingobacteriaceae; genus Mucilaginibacter. The sequence continues at coordinate 2,816 of DATCQV010000004.1, forward strand.
AAAGCAAATTACCGCCCCGGCGCCGATCACCTCTGCATTACAGATAAAGATGCCAATATTATTTACGAAGACAATTTTGAGGTAGACGCCGACGATTCACTGGCGAGGCCCGAAATAGACCGCGGGCCGCTGCGTAAAATTCTGCTCGATTCCTTAAAACCGGATACCGTTGTTTGGGACAGCAATTTCGTATCGCTCACCCGGCAGAACAACTCATTCAAGATAGATTTCAAGAACGGAACCGAAGCTTATGCCGATATCGTGATCGCCGCCGATGGTGCCAATTCCAAGATCAGACCATATTTAACACCGATAAAACCTTTCTATGCCGGTGTTTCGGTTATCGAGGGTTCGGTTTATAATTCGGAAACTAACTGTCCTAATATTCACAAACTGTTACATGGCGGAAAGATCTTTGCCCTTGGCGACGGAAAAACCCTCATCGTAAGTTCGAAAGGCGATGGCAGTTTGGTGTTTTATTTCGGTTTTAAATCGGATGAACATTACTTAAAGGGATCAGGCCTCGACTTTACCGATAAGTTTCAGATCCTGGCCTGGTTTAACGAAGAATTTAACGGTTGGGACGAGATCTGGAATGAACTATTTGAGAATGCGAACCCGCAATTTATTCCCCGCCCTCAATATTGCATGCCTTTGGATCAGCAATGGGAAACGCAGGCTAACCTGACCATGCTGGGCGACGCCGCGCACCTGATGCCGCCCTTCGCCGGTGAAGGCGTGAACATGGCCATGCTGGATGCGCTGGAATTAGCCGAATGCTGGTTAAGCGATGATTTTGCCGATGCGCATGAAGCCATGGCTGCTTATGAAACCGGGATGCTGCGCAGAGCTTCGGAAACAGCAAAGATCACCTTGGAGCAAACCGAATCGCTGCATTCTGAAAATGCTATAGCTAATATGCTGCAGTTGTTCGGACAGGTATAAAATAGTTTTCAAAACCCGTAATATTTATCCTCCGTGTTCTCTGTGAACTCTCCGTATCTATGTGGCTATTTCTTAACCGCATAGATCGCAAAGAACACACAGATATGCGGAGCTTTTTTGTTTAAAAACAAATCCGACCGGTGAGCAACATTTTTTATTATTTTTTTTGATAATAGAATTTCAAATATTAATACGCGATATTATTTTTTCTCAATATCTTTAAGTCGTTTTTGCAATACCTAAGCCTTTTACCAAAATGAAAAAGCTCATCCTCATTGTGGCAATTTTTCTTTGCTCAGCCTCCATTGTGCTGCTTGCCATTAAAATAGTTAAACCACGTAACCGGCCCGACGAACAATCTATCCTCGCCCTGTTATACCAGCAACAAGCCGGTGAATACCGTGCGCTTTGCCTGCAAGCCTACAACCTTGCCAAATTAAAGGCAGAGCAGGCCCTCGCCTCGAACAGTAAACCGGCCAAGCCTTATGCTGTCATCACCGATCTGGATGAAACCGCACTTGATAATAGCGCCTCGGCAGTATGGAACTACAGGAACGACACTGTGGCAACCCCGCAAAACCTGCTTGCCTGGCAATTAATGGGTAAAGCGAGGGCAGTACCCGGTGCCGTCGAGTTTTTTAATTATATAAAAAGTAAAGGCATAACCATTTTTTATATCTCCAACCGCGATACCGCCGCAGTCCGCGCTACAATGCACAATATGGACAGCCTGAAATTTCCGAACGCTCATGAAAAGGCCGATGCAAAATATTTTTTATTTAAATCGGAAGCTTCTTCAAGTAAAGAGAAACGCAGGCAGCAAGTAACGGCAAATTATACGGTGATCGCCTATCTTGGAGACAACCTCGCCGATATGGATACGGCATTCGATGGACAACTCAATCCAAGCCGTAACAAAGCTGTTGACAGCCTGAAAAATGAATGGGGTAGTAAATATATTATGTTACCGAATGCCACGTATGGCGATTGGGAACAGGCATTTTATAAAGCGTACAAAGCCGCTCACCCTAAAATAATGATCGATCAGCGGTTAAGGGACTCTCTAAGAAGGGCATTCCTTACCGGTTATTGATAATTATTTATTATTGATCAGCGCAAGCAGCTTATTAAATATTTCCGTGTTTTGATAAACGCCCCTGAAGTCTGAGGAATGCGGGCCATAGGCAAATACAGGCACCGGAGTTCCGGTATGGTCGTTGGTGCTGAAATCGCCCCAAACGTATCCTTTCGTTATGTTACCGTCGAGCAGGGTGAGGCCTCCGGTTTCATGATCTGCCGTTACGATCACCAGGGTCTCGCCGTCTTCATCGGCAAAATGCAGGGCGTTGCCCACCATGCGGTCGAAATCGGCGTTCTCGGTTACCACCTGCTGCAGGTTATTGGCATGACCGCCATGATCTATCTGCGAACCTTCTACCATCATAAAAAATCCCTGCGGATTGTCTTTGAGCAAATTGGCCACCTTTTTAAATGTTAACGAGAGATATTCTCCGCGGCCTTGCATTTTTGGCCTTACAACGCTGTCATCAACCAGTGCCAATATTTTTTGCGATGAAGAATTTAAAAACTCGTTAAAATTCCGGATAACTGTATATCCCCTTTTAATCATTTTATCAACCGCAGTCTCCCCGTTGATCTTATGAGAAAAATCGGCATAGCCCGAACCTAAGAAAATATCTATCGGAGAATTAACAATATCATTTGCAACAGCGGCTGCACTGTCGCGCTCCGCCTGGTGCGCGTAGAAAACCGCCGGCGTTGCATCGGTTAATTGGCAGGCTACAATATCGGCCGTCTTTTTTCCGGCTTCCGAGCTATAAACCGCCAGTGATTTCAACGGCTTACCCGATGGATCAACTCCAACCGATCTGTCGTTGGTCTTTTGTCCGGTTGCAAAAGCAGTACCCCCTGCCGCAGAATCGGTAATGTAGGCATCTGCCGCATTGGTGATGGAGAATCCCGTATTCAGCATTTGAAAAATATTCAGCTGCCCGCGGTTAGCCGTGTACGTAGCATATAATTGTGACAGCCCCATGCCATCGCCGATACATAAAATGATGTTTTTTACCTTTTTGGTCGAGCCGTCTGATTTGTAAGTTGGATGGTAAACGGTATAAGCCTCCGGAGCCATATATTCGTTCCGGGGCTTTTTATTCAGGAAATCGCCCAACTCTTCCACTTTATCAGTACCGATCACATCGACACCGAGCCGGACCAATGCCAGCCAGCTGCTTTTGGTATCAGGCGTTTCCCAAAAGCGGATCATCGTTCCGGAGGCGTGCACACTGTCGATAGCGCCTTTTATCCTGGCTATCTCGTCTTTGTTCAACACACCTTTTCCATTCCATTTAACATATTTGCTGAAGGGAAAGCTTACCAGCCCTATCTTTTTCCATTGCGCCGGCGTAAAGCCATTCATGTGATCTACATCGAACCGGATCCATGCCGGATAGTTCACCATAACGGCTGCGGGCGGCACGGCACCGGTCATCACTATTGATAAGGGACCCGGGTGCCCATCGTATGAAATATAGCCTGCAAGGGGCTTCAACTCCTTGATCACAAGCGGGAGTACAGCCTGATAGTCTTCCTTTATTTCTATCAGCAGTCGTAATTTCCGGCTGCTGTTTCGTTTGTATTTCGCGATCAGCGGATCGATGTATAAAAGCTTTAATGAACGACTTGGCGCTATTTCCTCTTTACTGTGCGCCACCATCAGTTGGCCGTTAACGGCATAAACATCGGCCTCGATAGAGCCAAATCCTTTTTCATAAGCCCTGAAGAACGGGATATTGTTTTTATAATCGTTGTGCGAATGCGCGTCGGCAACGGTATAAGGTTTTATTGGCGATTGCGCCGCGGCGGTAAAAAAAGTAAATGAGATTGCAAGTGCTAAAAGGCTCTTCAGTTTCATAGGTGGCGATGAATAGAATGTAAACGCTGGCGCGTGCGACAAAGAAAACGACCTGCCGTTAAAATAATTTAAAGCATATATTAACGCTTATGCCGCTTTCCGTCAAAAATAACGCACAATTATGGCATCAGCAAAAGTTGTTTGCACTGGTTGTGTATCAATTTTAACACAATTTTAATACGGCTGTTGTGCGCTTGTTCTGTATAATATTTAGCTTTACAAAAACATGTAATAATGCGTAAGCTGTTTCTACTGTCGAATCTTATCATTTTAAGTTTATTGACCGGCTGGAGCCTGATCTGGAAACCGGCTTTATGGTCGTTTGTTGTTTATGGGCCGCTGCTGCTGATCGGCCTTTACGATTTTTTTCAGAACCGGCATACCATTACGCGTAATTTCCCGGTATTCGGCCGGTTACGGTTTGTGATGGAGGACCTGCGCCCAAAGATCTATCAATACTTTATTGAAAGCGATACCGATGGCACCCCCTTTAACCGCCAGAACCGCAGCGTGGTTTACCAGCGCGCCAAAATGGTTGATGATACACGCCCGTTCGGAACTGAGCTGGACGTTTACCAGAACGGATATGAATGGCTTAACCACAGTATAGCGGCTATAGAACATAATAAATTGGATCTTGCACCACGGGTAACCGTAGGCGGGCCTGATTGCCTGCAGCCTTATTCGGCAAGTGTGTTTAATATATCAGCCATGAGCTTTGGGTCGTTAAGTCAGAATGCTATCCTGGCGCTGAACGGCGGTGCTAAAATAGGCAACTTCGCGCACAACACCGGCGAAGGCGGCCTGAGCGATTATCACCTGGAACCTGGCGGAGATATTATATGGCAGATAGGCACGGGTTATTTCAGCTGCCGCCATAAAGACGGAACCATTGATTATGATGCCTTTGCCGAGCGTGCCGTAAAACCGCAGGTAAAAATGATCGAGATCAAACTGTCGCAAGGCGCAAAGCCCGGGCATGGCGGTATCCTCCCCGCGTCGAAAGTTACGCCGGAGATTGCGCGGATCCGTCTGGTGGAAATGGGTGAAGACGTGATCTCCCCACCCCATCATACCGCCTTTGGCACGCCTTTGGAATTAATGAACTTTATCAAAAGACTGCGCGGTCTTTCGGGCGGAAAACCTATCGGCTTCAAGTTGTGCGTTGGTCACAAAAGCGAGTTCCTGGCCATTTGCAAGGCCATGGTTCAAACAAATATCTACCCCGATTTTGTTACCGTTGATGGTGGCGAGGGAGGTACCGGTGCAGCGCCTTTGGAGTTTTCAAACTCGGTAGGAATGCCGCTGCGCGAGGCGCTTGCGTTTGTTTACGATGCCTTAACCGGCTTTAATATTAAAAAACACATCAGGTTGATTGCATCGGGAAAAGTTGCAACGGGATTTGATTTGGTGAAGAACTTTGCCATCGGTGCCGATATGTGCAATAGCGCCCGCGGAATGATGTTTGCCCTCGGCTGTATCCAGGCCTTGGAGTGTAACACCAACAAATGCCCCACCGGAGTTGCCACGCAGGACAAAAGCCTGATGAAAGGCCTGGTGGTAGATGATAAAAAGCATCGCGTGGCCAGCTTCCATAAGCAAACCGTTAGCAGCGCTGTACAGATGCTGGGCGCAGCAGGCTTACATACCCCATGCGATATTCACCGCGAATTTATATACCGGCGCACCAGTCATAGCCTGATACAAACCTATGGCGAGTTGTTTCCTTATATACCCAAAGGAGCCTTGCTGTCTACCCCATACCCCAAAAGTCTTGAGGTTGCTATGGCTGTAAGCAGCGCGGATACCTTCCTACCCGATTATTCTAAAATATCGGCGGTAAAGGTCGATGAGTCAAGCGCTTATGCGGAAAATTGAGAACCGGATTGCTACATTAAAACCGGACATTCAACCGTACGGAAACGATACATTTAATTATCGGATCATCCGCACAATCAACTCATAATAAACAACTTACCAGTATGGCATGAATTTTTAACATGATAGGGCCTAACGCGTTTTATCATGATCAAGAACTATCTAAAAACGGCCTGGCGCAACCTCGTCAAAAATAAGGTTCATTCATTTATCAATATTGTAGGTTTGTCGGTTGGCATGGCGGTGGCTATGCTTATCGGTTTATGGATGTGGGATGAATTGTCGTTCGATAAGTTTACTGCAAACTATGACAACATAGCGCAGGTGCTGCAAAACGTTACCAATAACGGCGAGGTGCAAACCTGGAACAATGTGCCCTATCCGCTTGCTGCCGAGATCCGTAAAAGCTACGGCAGCGATTTCAAAAAGGTTGTGATGACAGCAGGCATGGGCAGCCACATGCTGGCACTGGATAATAAAAAACTGAACCGCGGCGGCGGCTTTATGGAAGCACAGGGCCCCGAAATGTTCACCCTTGATATGGTAAAGGGCAGCAGGAACGCGCTGACCGATCCTACCTCTGTCATCGTTTCCGAATCTACTGCCAAAGCCTATTTCGGCGATGGGGACCCGATGGGTAAAACGCTGAAGATCGATAACCAGATAGTAGCTAAAATTGCCGGCGTTTATAAAGATTTTCCGCAAAACTCAACTTTTGCCGATATCGGTTTCTTAGGCTCATGGGAAATGTTCTATAACGCCAACGACATCAAGTCGATGCGTGAACCATGGCGACCGAATTTCTGCAATCTGTTTGTCCAAACTGCTCCCAATGCTGATCTGGCTGCTTTATCGCTGAAAATACGTGATGCTAAATTACGGAACGTAAGCGCTGTGCTTGCCAAAAAGAAACCTGCGCTGTTTTTACAGCCTATGCGCAAATGGCACCTTTACGATGAATTTAAAAACGGCATAAATACAGGCGGCCGCATTCAATATGTGTGGATGTTCGGCATCATCGGCGCGTTTGTGCTGCTGCTGGCCTGCATCAATTTCATGAATCTGAGTACCGCCCGTTCCGAAAAACGTGCCCGCGAGGTAGGCATTCGTAAGGCAGTTGGTTCGCTGCGCGGACAATTGATCTATCAGTTCTTCAGCGAATCGGTCTTATGTGTATTTATCGCGTTTTTGCTGGCGTTGCTTTTTGTACAGTTCAGCCTGCCTGTCTTTAACGAGGTGGCCAATAAAACAACAAGCATCCTCTGGAATTCGCCGACATTCTGGTTAATGAGCATCGGATTTACACTTTTCACGGGCCTGGTTGCCGGCAGCTACCCTGCCTTCTACCTGTCCTCATTCCAACCCGTAAAGGTGCTGAAAGGCACATTCCGCGTTGGCCGGCTGGCAGCTCTTCCGCGTAAAATATTGGTAGTAGTGCAATTCACGGCATCTATTACACTCATCATAGGCACTATGGTGGTATTCCGTCAGATCCAGTACGCTAAAGATCGCCCCGTAGGTTATACCCGCGATGGTTTGGTATCAGTGCCGATCATCACCGACAGGATCCACAAAAGCTTTGAATCTGTAAAAGATGAGCTTTTTAAAACAGGGAATATCATTTCCGTTGCCGAAGGCGATGTTGCGCCTACCCAATCTGCAGGCAGCACCAGCGCGGTTGAATGGCGCGATAAAGATCCTAATCTGAGTGTGGATTTTCAGCAGGCAGCGGTTTCAATCGGTTATGGCAAAACTGCAGGCTGGCAATTTAAGGAAGGCCGCGATTTCTCCAACCAATTTTTGACCGACTCGCAGGCTGTAGTGATCAACGAAGCAGCCGTTAAATTTATGGGGATGAAAAAGCCTTTGGAAGAAAACCTGATCTATTACAGCAAACCTTTCAAAATTGTTGGCGTGATTAAAGATATCATTGTTGACTCTCCATACGGACAGGTTAAGCCATCGGTATTTTTCTTCAGCACCGGGCCGGGAAGCACCGTATTATTAAAAATAACCCCTAAAGTAAGTGCAGGCAAGGCCATCGCCAGCATTGAGCCCGTCTTCAAACGTTTTAATCCTGAACAGCCTTTTACATACAATTTCGTGGATGAGGTTTATGCCAAAAAATTCGGGAATGAGCAGCGCATTGGCAAACTGGCTGCATTCTTTGCAAGCCTTGCTATCCTTATCAGCTGTTTAGGCTTATTCGGAATGGCATCATTCATGGCCGAGCAACGCGTAAAGGAAATTGGCGTGCGCAAGGTTTTAGGTGCATCGGTATTCAACTTATGGCGTTTGCTGTCGGTAGATTTTATCGGCCTGGTAACTGTTGCGCTGGTCATAGCAAGTCCGCTTGCCTGGTACCTGATGCATAACTGGCTGCAGAATTTCGACTACCGCTCCTCTATCTCCGGATGGATATTTGTGATAACCGGTTTTACCGCAATTGCCATCACACTGATGACGGTTAGTTTCCAGTCGATAAAAGCTGCATTGGCTAATCCTATAAAGAGCCTTAAAACGGAATAAAGCACGCCGGCGCCGGAATTTTTAAGCATAGCAGCACCGGCGCCGTTTGTTGATTATGGACATATGCGAAAATCACCTATATTAGCACTATCGCAATTAAAGAAGGCATTCATCGTCATATACAAAGATCAACCCAAACACCTCAACACATGAAAGCTTTATTATTTCTCACAGTGACGGGAGGCGTCATTATTCATTCGCTAATTGACCATCGGGCGCCTGAGAAATATGACCTGTTCTATCGCGCTGATCACAAAGCACATGTTAAAAAGGTTTGCCTGCATCATAATAAAGCCGCTCAACATTTATCTGTGAAAAAATGCCCGAATAAGGCCTGATCTTTTTGTCGTTTCTCTGACCTCCGCACAGGTCAATACACCAAATCATTTTCCGGCATTTTTCCAAAAAAACAAAAAGTCACTCACCTCGCGTGACTGACTTTTCGAATTAACTATTAACTGACCAAATGTTTAACGACAAGCACTTGGTGGTATACAAACATACTTATGTGATGGTTAGCCCGGTATGTGAAAATCACCCGATAAAAGCAGATTTCGCACTTTTTTACAAAAAAAGCAGGCCGTTTCCGGTCCTGCTCTTTCAGTTGAGATTTAGTTGTTAGTTTAATATCCGGGATTTTGTTTCTCGTTCGGGTTGGCGTCTATTTCAGCCTGCGGGATAGGTAAGATCCGTTTGGCAAATCCAACCGGGATATTCTCGATCGAAGGCGCCGAATCAGGCTGCTGCGGCCGGTGGATCGGCAGGTTCAATCTCGTAAAGTCGAAGAACCGTACACCCTCAAAAGCCAGCTCTTTCCTCCGTTCGTTTAAGATATCGCTGATCAATTGATCGCCGCCCGAAGTATATCCTGCAAACGCCGGATCACGCTGTTTCGCCAATTTATTCAAATACAGCAGAGCATTTGGCCTGTCGCCGGTGCGGGCATAGCTTTCTGAAAGCGTGAGCAACACTTCAGCGTAACGGAACAGCTTCAGGTCATCCTTGTCATTCGGGTTGGTCACATTGCTGTACTTGTTGTTAACCAGTGCAGGATCGCCCAGGTGATCACCTTCATAGATCAATCCCTTCCGTGCATCGGTTGCCGAATAATCGTCGTACAGATCCTGTGTTACCAGCGCATCACCATAACCATCCTGCGAATAGAAATAATCCAGCCCGTCGAAGTTGTTATTATTAGCGGTGGTGAGCGCCAGTTCCAAAATGGTTTCGGTACCGTTGCTTGTACCGGATGGATTTGCCCAATACGCCGCCAGGTTATCGGCGCTGGCTAAAGTATACCCGCCGTTATTTACCACATCCAACGCAGCGGCCTTGGCATTTTCGTAATCGCCCTTATACAGGTAGGCGCGTGCTTCTATGGCTTTTACCGCATGTTTGGCAATGTAATACGAGTTGGTGTTGTGCAGCGATGTACCGGCCTCCGGCATCAGCATAAATGCACTGTCGAGGTCGCTTATGATCTTGGCGTACACTTCCGACACCTTTGCCCTTGCGGGTTTAGCAAACGCGGTCGAAGGCGTTGTCGGCGCAGTTACCAGCGGAACACCATCGGCATTAGGGTCAACAGTATACGGCTTGGCAAAAAGGTTAATCAGCGTCAGGTAACAGATCGCCCTTGCCGCATAAGCCTCGCCTTTCAGCTGTTTAACATCATTGCTTGTTGGTACATTGGCTGCAATAATGCGATTGGCCTGCAATATGGAGAAATATCCCTGCGAAAATATATCGTTAGCCTCTCCGTTGGTAGCGGTAAACGTATAGTTATTTTCAGACTGATATCGTCCTGAATTATTATAGCTGATGTAAATATTATCAGCCAGTAAGTCGCCAAGAACAGGCACATCGCGGCCAAAGAAGTTTACGGCGCTCATTGATGCGTACATCCCATTCACGGCCTCATTCAAATCGGTCGCCGTTTTGATCGACTCCCCTACGGGCAGCGCTGCCGGCGGCTTTTGATCGAGGAAATCTTTTTTGCAGGAAGCCATAACGACTGTCGCTGCAAGCATATAGATATATAGCTTTTTCATATTGTTATGTGTTAAAGTCCAACATTTAAACCTATGGTGAACGTTCTTACCTGCGGAACTTCGAGGTTGCTTATTCCGTTAACTGCAACTTCCGGATCGAAAGGAAGATGCTTGTCAAAAGTTTTGGTGAACAGGTTGGTTCCGCGACCATACAGGTAAAGCCTGGTTATTCCTGCTTTTTTAAAGAACTCAACATTCTTGAAGTCATAGCCTACGGTCACATTTTTCACGCGTACATAGTCGCCTTTATACAGGAAGCGGGTCGAGTTATCAGACGATTCGCCATCATTGGTACCACCCAATACAACCTTAGGCACATCGGTGAGCTGACCAGAAGTTGTCCACCTGCGGGTATAGGTGTATTGATACCTGTTGTTGGGCAGGTAGGTACCATCGGCCAGGTAATAGGCAAAACCATCATACACGTAGTTACCAAAGTTGTAATAAACATCGGCCGATACGGTGATGCCTTTATAAGTGAACGTGTTGTTAAACCCGCCAAATCCTTTAGGATCAGCCTGTCTGGCTGCTACACGGGCGGCATCAGTATAAACATTGGTGGTGGCTTTTCGCGAAGCATCGGTGTACCAAAGCGCATCGCCATTGGCAGGATCCACCCCTGCATACTGGCGCAGGTAATAGGTATAAAAATCGCGGCCGTCATCCACCCGGAACAATGAGCTGAGATAAGCAGCATTGTCGGCAAGTTTGGTAACCGTATTTTTGTTGAGGGCAATGTTAAAGCTGGTGGTCCAGGTAAAATCTTTGGTTCTCACCGGGACGCCTTTTACCTCTATCTCCCAGCCTTTATTCACCATAGCGCCAACATTGGTGGTGATAGTCGGGAACCCTGTAGTTAAGGAGATCGGCACGGCCTGGATCAGCTTATCGATGTTATTATGATAGTAATCCACATCAACAACCAAACGATCGTTAAAGAACCCGAAATCGACGCCCACATCAAACTTACGCGAGGTTTCCCAGGTGAGGTTTGGATTGCCTATATTGTTAAAATTCTGTCCGT
>DATCQV010000005.1:0-29570 GCA_036569325.1 Mucilaginibacter sp.
GGTTTAAAACACCTTACCATCGCTTCGCCTGACATGGGCGGATCATACAGGGCAAGGGGTTTTGCCAAGTATTTTAATGCCGAGGTTGTAATTTGCGATAAACGCCGTAAACGCGCCAACGAGATAGAGTCAATGACGCTGATAGGCGATGTTACTGATCAGGATATTGTGCTGATAGATGATATATGCGATACAGCACGTACACTGGCTAAAGCAGCCGCGTTAATTATGGAGCGTGGTGCACGCAGCGTCCGCGCGGTGTGTACGCATCCGGTACTATCAGGCGATGCTTACGAAACTATTGAAAACTCGGTATTAACGGAGCTGATAGTAACAGATACTATACCATTAAAGCGCCAGAGTGATAAAATTAGGGTGCTATCAACTGCCGACCTGTTTGCCAAGGCTATAACCAACGTAAACGAACATGGGTCAATAAGCCAGTTGTTTAAGGTGGAGTAGGTGATAGATCATAGTTCATGGTTTATAGACCATGGATGTGTAATTAAAGTAATTAACGGTGAGTAGGCCATGAACACTGATCTATGAACCATGAACTAAACAATAAATAAAAACAAATGAAATCAATTGCTATTAGCGGTTCTCCAAGAGAGAACGTAGGGAAACGCGATGCTAAAGAGCTGCGCTACCAGAGCCTGGTACCTGCAGTACTTTATGGTGGTGCTACTCAAACCCACTTTTCAGTATCCGCAGCTGATTTGAAACCCGTAGTTTACACTCCGGATGTTCATTTCATCGATCTTGATGTTGCCGGTGTTAAAGCACAGGCTATTATTAAAGATATCCAGTTCCACCCGTTAACCGAACAAATTTTGCATGTTGACTTTATGCAACTGCACCAGGACAAACCATTAACTATGGAGATCCCGGTACGTTTAACAGGTACATCACCTGGTGTTAAAGTAGGTGGTAAATTAGTGTTAAAACTAAGAAAACTGCGTGTTAAAGCTTTACCAAAAGACCACTTGGATTCAATCAATGTAAGCATCGAAGAATTAGAGGTTGGTAAATCAGTACGCGTTGGCGACCTTAAATTTGATAACCTGGTTATCACTAACTCACCTGATGATACTATCGTATCAGTAACCACTTCACGTGCATTACGCCAGGCTGAGCAGGAAGCTGCTTCAGGCAAAAAGTAAACCCCCTAACCCCCTGAAGGGGGAACATGAGGTATTAAAAACAGCGGTGAGTTTACTTATCGCTGTTTTTGTTTAGCTTAAAAAATTAATAAACTTGCACTTCAATTTCCCCCTTTAGGGGGCCAGGGGGCTTATGAACTATTTAATAGTAGGTTTAGGAAACATCGGGCCGGAATATGCCGATACGCGGCACAACATAGGCTTTATGATATTGGATGAACTGGTGAAACAGGAAGGTACCCGGTTTTCGCACATGCGGCTGGCCTATTACGCCGAGGTAAAGCATAAGGCCCGCACACTGTTCCTCATTAAGCCTACCACTTTTATGAACCTGAGCGGCAAGGCCCTGAACCATTGGATGAAGGAACTGAAAATTCCGCTGGAAAATGTGCTGGTGCTGGTTGATGATATTGCGCTGCCCTTCGGTACGCTGCGCCTGAAGCCCAAAGGCAGCGCTGCCGGTCATAACGGGTTGCGGCACATTGAAACCACGCTCGGCCATAATAACTACGCGCGCTTACGTTTCGGCGTGGGCGACAATTACCCCAAAGGCCGCCAGGTAGACTATGTTCTGAGCGGTTTTGACAATGACGAAACTCCTGCATTACCCGAACTGATAGACCGATCGATAGAAATGATTAAAAGCTACGCTACCGTTGGTGCGGAACTGACGATGACGAGGTTTAATAAATGATTTCGGATGTTCGATTTCGGATTTATTTAAAAGTCATGCTTTATAATATGCGCGGGTGTCATCCTGAAGTTCTCGAAGGATGAGCGCAAAGGCCTAACCATAAGCTTAGTAGACGATGTACCTTGGTAAGGCCGCACACAAATAGTTCGGCATGGCGCTTTTTTTGTCATTTTACTCAATATGCGAAAATCACCACAAACGTTAATAAACGTTAAAATTCTGTTAAATCTTCAATTCTCTGCAACTAAAAACACGTCCGGGCGTCAATTAGCCTGAATCGTACAAAAAACTCCCAAATCACACAAGCGGTGAAATCACCCGTAACCGGTGAAATCACCAGAAAACAATTATGAAGAAACTTTTACTGCTGGCATTTTGCTGGTTTATTGCGGTAGCTGCATTTGCTCAGCCCGCCCCGAAGGCAATAACGATTAAAGGTGCGGCGATAGATTCGGCAACCAGCAAGCCTATCGGCTATCTCACCGTTATGATCCTCGATGCCAAAACACAGCAATCGGTTCGCGGCGGACTTACCAAAGACGACGGCACATTTGAATTTACCAGGATCCCGCAAAAAGATTATGTATTGCAGTTTGCCTCGGTTGGATATAAAAGCAAGTCGGTAAAGCTTGCGGCATCCGGTAACGATATTAACGTAGGCAACGTGCTGATCCAGACAGCCAGCAAGGATCTTAAAGAAGTATCGATTGTTGCCGCGCGCCCGCTCATGAAGCAGGAGGTCGACCGCATCAGTTATGATGTGCAGGCCGACCCTGAGAGCAAGGCCGTTACCGCGCTGGATATGATGCGCAAGGTGCCATTATTATCGGTTGATGCGGATGATAACATCAAGCTGAAAGGCAGCGGCAATTATAAGATCCTGATCAACGGAAAGGAATCGGCGCTGGTGGCCAAGAGCCCGTCGGATGTGCTGCGGGCCATGCCGGCAACCAATATCGAAAAGATAGAGGTGATCACCACGCCGCCTGCCAAATATGATGCGGAAGGTTTATCGGGTATTATCAATATCATCACCAAAAAGAATGCGGACCAGGGCTACAATGCCAACATTAACGGCCGCTATAACAGCATCTGGGGACCGGGCATCAACATCAACGGCAATATTAAACAGGGTAAGCTGGGAGCTACGGTATTTTTCGGCACCAACCGCCGCAATAACACCGAAACGCATTCGGGTAACACGCAGCTGTTTACCAATGGTTCGTCAATTTTACAGGGCTCTGCCAATACCCGTAACGGCAACAACCGTTATGGCGACGTTGAACTAAGCTATGATATTGACAGCCTGAATTTACTTACAGGATCGCTCGAGTTTTTCAGGGGGCACAATAATCAAAACAGCAACGGTTTCAGCAATAACCTGAACGCTGATGGCTCGATAGTCCAGGCTTATGACCAGGCCAGCGGCAACCTGAACAACTGGCAGGGTATGGATGCGGCCATCAATTACCAGCTTGGATTTAAGCAAAAGAAAGACCGTTTGTTAACCTTGTCGTACAAATACAGCTATTCGCCCAACTCACAGGATAATAACTCGCTGTTTACCAACCTGGTGAATATTTATCGCGCACAACTTCCCGACTTCGACCAGTACAACAAGGACGGCGAACGTTCGCACACTATCCAGGTTGATTATGCTGAGCCCTTTAAAGTGGTAACGCTTGAGGTGGGCGGAAAAGCCATCCTGCGTAATAACTTCAGTAACTTCAGCCGGAGCGACCGGGATTCTGTTTCAGGCATATATGAACCAAACCCGCTTTATACCGATAACTTTAATTACCACCAGGATGTGTACAGCCTCTACAATTCGTACCAATTGAAGTGGGAAAAATATACGGCAAAGGCAGGCCTGCGCATAGAGCATACCAATATCGATGCTGATTTTACATCGGCCAACCAAAAGGTAAGGCAGGATTATAATAACCTGATCCCATCGGTTTCTTTGCAGCGCACCTTTACAGGCAGCAGCATTACCTTCGGGTTTACACAGCGCATCCAGCGGCCAGGCATTTATCAGCTAAACCCGTTTGTGGATAATTCAAACCCGCAGTTCATCAGCACCGGTAACCCAAACTTGCGGCCGGAGCTGAATAATACCTTCGAATTCACCTACAGCAAGTTTGGCAGTAATTCGTTTACAGCGGGATTGAGCTATGCGTTTTCGAACAACTCCATCCAGAATGTTACCAACCTGGCCAGGGTAAATAATCCGAACGGTTCTGTAGATACCGTTACCACCACCACTTATCAGAACCTGGGCAGCAACCGCACGCTGGGGCTTAATATTAACACCAATATTGCCATTACCAAACGTTTAAGCCTGAATGCCAACGGCGAGCTGGGCTATATCTGGCTGAAGGGAACTTATGCCGGTCAGCTATATACCAATTCCGGTTTAACGGGTGAGGCGTTTGGCAGCCTCGGGTACAAGTTCGACGGCGGTTACCGCTTAGGGTTCGATGCCGGTTATTTCAGCAGCCGCGTGGCTTTGCAGGGAAAATCGACAGCATTTGTGTTTAACTCTTATGTGCTGACCAAGGAGTTTTTGAATAAAAAGGCCACCATATCGGCAGTGGTTAATAATCCTTACGCCAAGAACCGCACCTATACATCAACAACAATAACGCCTGAGTTTTCGCAATCGTCATTTTTTCAGAACCCATACCGTAACTACGCCATCAGGTTCAGTTATCGTTTCGGTAAGCTGAACAGCGAGATCAAGAAAAATCAGCACGGTATAAATAATGATGATACAAAGAGCGGCGGCGGTAACAGCGGCGGGGGCGGGGCGTAATGCCTCAATATTTGTCATCTCGAACGATAGTGAGAGATCTTGTACGCCTTGAATACGATATGCATTGGCGGTGATGCATAGTCCGTTATGTCGCTCGTTTAAGATTTCTCACTGTCGTTCGAAATGACAAGGGGGAGATTTTCAAGAGACACAATGTATGGTGTCTCTACAGGAAAGAAAACGTAGAGACGCGATGCTTCGCTTCTCCTGAGAGATGAGGTTTGTTAGCCTCGTTACCAAAACGTTCATTATTTCAAAAACATCATTTAAATATAAAAAGGGTGGTTTTCCTAACAATTTACATTGCAACAAGGTAACATTAACGTTACGTAACTAAATTGATAGTTAAAAACGGCAAAGCGATTTTTTTTATAGTTTTTCGCGCCCTATTTTCGCACCGCAATTGATTGAATTTCCGGATGAAACGATTTTTACTGATGGCCTTGTGCTGTTATTTCTCGGCCGCAGTACTGGCGCAACCCTCTCCCCAAACATTAACTGTTAAAGGTACAGCTATCGACTCGGCGACCAACCAGCCCATTGGCTATGTTACCGTTGCCCTGCTGGATGGGGCGACCAAAAAATCGGTGCGCGGCGGCCTTACGAAGGATGACGGTACGTTTGAACTGAAAACCGTTACCGGTAAATCGTACCTGCTTACGCTTGCTTCTGTGGGTTACCGTTCTAAAACGGTGAAAATAACCGGTGTTGAGTCCGAAGTGAATTTAGGTAAGATCCTGGTGGCACCGGCCAAAAACTCATTGAAGGAGGTTTCTATCACGGCAGTGAAGCCCATAGTAAAACAGGAGGTAGACCGCATCAGCTATGATGTGCAGGCCGACCCGGAAACCAAGACCCAGAACGTGCTCGATATGCTGCGCAAGGTGCCGTTGCTGACGGTAGATGCAAGCGATAACATCCAGATGAAGGGTGAGAGTAATTACAAGATCCTGATCAACGGGAAGCCGTCGTCACTGGTGGCGCATAACCCGTCGGACGTGTTTAAGTCGATGCCGGCGAGCAGTATTCAGAAAATTGAAGTGATCACCACGCCTCCGGCAAAATATGACGCAGAGGGTTTGGCGGGGATCATTAACATCATCACCAACAAAAAAATAGATCAGGGCTACAACGGTAACTTCAATGTACGCTACAATACCATTTACGGCGCAGGCGGTGGTTTGAGCCTGAACGTTAAGCAAGGCAAACTGGGTATTACTAACTATACCGGTTTCGGGATACCTCAAAAACGACGTTCGTCATCAACATCTGAACTGGATTATTTTAAACCGGATACCACGTATTTGAGGCAATCGTCGTCAAATCAGAATTCGGGCCGTGCCCTTTATACCAGTACCGAGATCAGCTACGAGATCGACAGCCTTAACCTCATTACCGGCTCCGTCGATTATAATAATTTCCACAGCACCGGGTTGAACAACCAGTTCTCGAATGAGTTTGATAACCTCGGTGCGCTGATACAAAGCTATCGGATCAACAGCGCTTCTGATAATACCTATCGCGGGTTCGATTTCGGCTTTAACTACCAACTGGGTTTCAAGAGCAACAAGCAGCGCCTGCTTACCTTTAGCTACAAATATTCCAATTCGCCGGGCGATGCTTTTACCAACAACGATATTTTCGACCGTTTGAACTATGGCTTACCGAGTTATATCCAGCAAAATAACTCGGGCACACGCGAGCAAACCATCCAGGCCGATTACGTGCACCCGCTGAAAGATTTAACCATTGAGGGCGGCGTGAAAGCCATCCTGCGTAAAGGCACCAGTGATTTTGAGTCGAGCAACTTTAACGATACCACTCAAACTTATGTGAACAACCCGGCCAACTCAAATAATTATGTGAATGACCAGAACGTTTACAGCATATATAATACCTACCAGTACAATAAAGACAACTGGGGTATCAAAGCAGGCGGGCGACTGGAAGAAACGCACATTAACGCGCATTTTATTTCGCAGGCCAGCACCCTCGACAGGAATTACTACAACTTTGTACCGTCGGTTTCTATCCAGCGTAAGCTGAAAAACAACGCCAGCCTTACTTTCGGTTTTACCAACAGGATCCAGCGCCCCAACATCGGTAACCTGAATCCGTTTATTGACCGGAGCAACCCCAAATTCATCAGCTCGGGTAACCCCGACCTGGTGCCGATAGTAAGCCACAGCCTGGAATTTAATTTCAGCAAATATTCAAAAGGCGGGTTCAACATCGGGCTGTCGTACAATTTCTCGAACAATACCATACAGCAGGTAACGCGCCTGGTTGATACGGTTACGTATACTACTTACCAGAACCTGGGATCGAACAAAAACCTGGGCCTGAACGGCAGCTTTAACTATCCAATTACCAAAAAGATCAACTTTAACCTGAATACACGGCTTGCCTATACATGGATACGTGGTTATTATAACAGCCAGCTGTACAGCAACAGCGGATTGGTGGGCAATGCGTTCAGCTATATTGGCTACAAAATATCTGATACCTGGCGCACCGGTGTAAACCTGGGTTACTACAGCTCGTATGTTTCGCTGCAGGGCAGGGGAAGTTCGGCAGTGTTCTCGGGCATCAGTGTATCGAAAGATGTATTTAATAAAAAAGGCTCGTTCTTTTTTAACGTAAATAACCCAACCAGCAAAAACCGTACGTTCAGCAGTTATACCCGCGACCCTGCATTCTACCAAAGCAACAGCTCTCTTCAACCGCTGCGTTCATTCAATTTCGGGTTTAACTACCGCTTCGGTAAGCTGAAGACAGAGATCAAGAAAAACCAGCGTGGTATTGATAACGACGATACCAAAGGCGGCGAAAAACCTGCAAGCGGAAAATAATATATTTGCGCTATGAAAGTGTACGGGATAACCAATTGCAACACGGTAAAAAAGGCGCTCGACTGGCTGAAGACGCATAATGTGCCTTATGAGTTTCACGATTTTAAAAAGTTGGGCGTGAGTCCGGAGAAACTGGATGAGTGGGACCAAAAGGCCGGTTATGAAAAGTTTTTGAACAAACAGGGCCTCACCTGGAAACAGCTCGATCCTGTGGTGAAAGAAAGCATTAAAACCAAAGCCGACGCCC
This sequence comes from Mucilaginibacter sp., assembly GCA_036569325.1. Taxonomy (GTDB): domain Bacteria; phylum Bacteroidota; class Bacteroidia; order Sphingobacteriales; family Sphingobacteriaceae; genus Mucilaginibacter. Next base: position 7,772 of record DATCQV010000005.1, read on the forward strand.
TGAACCTGCTTCAGCAAAAAACCAGTATGATTAAACGCCCGGTTATTGAAAAGGACGGGTTTTTGTTTTTTGGTTTTGATGAAGGGGTTTATGAGCGGGAGTTGAGTGGTTTTTGATGTGCGGATTTTTGATGTGCGGATGTGCGAATAAAGGATGGGCTTTTAGAAAAAGGGTGCCATGCTGAGTGATAAAATCAGCGGCCTGTTAAAGGTGAAATGACAAAAAAAGGGTGTCATGCTGAGGTATAAGCTTGCACTGAGGCTCTCGAAGTGAAGCATGAGCGCCGGGCTTGTGCGCCATGCTTGGCGCGCGGACATTGGCCATTGCGCACGCCGCCCTTCGACAAGCTCAGGGTGACACCCATCGCACGTTCAATTTAACTTGTCATGGGTAGGTACAAGCATGCACTGAGGCTCTCGAAGTGAAGCATGAGCGCAGGGCCTGTACGCCATGCTTAGCGGACCGGACATTGGCATGTGCGCACCTTGCACTTTCGGACGTTTTAGTGTTTCAGATGAAACACCAAAATAGCTAAAAATCGGCTATTTTTTGTTTCATACTGTTTCAGGTTGTTTCATACACGGTAGTTAAGTAGCTGACTTACAGTAGTAGGGTGTTTCAGCTGTTTCATCTTGTCTCAACTGTTTCACATTTGTGTGAAACAGTGCAACGGCGCCCTGACTTTGTGAATTGCATGCTGTTTATCCGCACATCAGGAATCCGCACATCCGCACATCAACAATCTGCACATCCATCACTCCCCCCAAAAGGGTGAATTTGCCTAACACCACCGTAACAATCATTTTACCTTTGGCGTCATTCCTTAAATAATAGTATTATTGTCATAATATTAATAAACTGACCTCAAAGAAATGAAATTAAACCTGTTAGCCGGTGCAACACTGGCTTGTATGGCTGTGTCGGGCTTGAGTTGGGCGCAGCAAACGCCGCCCGCCGGCACCATTACCACAAAAGCGGTAATTACTACCCCCGCGCCGCCGCCGCCCACAAATTATGATAACCACGAAACTTTCGGGTTTTCGTTTTATACCAAGAACGGAACCGAATACCGTGCCGCCGATGGTGAACCGGGACCGAAATACTGGCAGAACCGGGCCGATTATCAATTAGCCGCTACGCTGAACGATCAGACCAACGAGATCACCGGATCGGAAGTGGTGACCTATACCAACAACAGCCCGCAGAAGATGGACTTCGTTTGGATGAACATGGAGCAGAACATGTTCAAGGAAGATTCAAGAGGCCAGGCTATCGTTCCGCTTGTAGGTAACGTGAAGTCGAGCCGCGACTGGGGCCGCGGGCAGGTTTTCGATGCCGGCTTCAAGATCAAATCTATCAAGGTATTGGGTGCCAAAGGCGCTGCCACCGATGTAAAATACCTCGTAACCGATACCCGCATGCAGGTATTTCTACCGGCTACCCTTGCTGCTACCGGCGGCCAGGTGAAGCTTAAAATTGAGTACAGCTTTATAGAACCAAACTATGGATCGGACCGTACCGGGATCCTGGATACCAAAAACGGCAAGATCTTTACCGTTGCACAATGGTACCCGCGTATGTGCGTGTACGACGACGTAATGGGATGGAACACGCTACCTTACGTTGGCCCGGGCGAGTTTTACCTGGAGTACGGCGATTTTGATTTCACCATTACTGCGCCTGCTAACCATATTGTAGTAGGTTCGGGTGAGCTGGTTAACCCACAGGAAGTTTACACTCCAACCCAATTAAAACGCTGGGCTGAAGCTGCGGCAAGCGAAAAAACTGTCGTTATCCGTTCGGCAAGTGAGGTTACCGACCCGGCTTCGCGTCCGGCAGGTAAGAAAATGCTGACCTGGCACTTCAAGATCAAAAACGCACGCGATGCTTCCTGGGCATCATCAGCTGCGTTTATTATCGATGCCGCCAAGATGGACCTGCCAAGCGGCAAAAAATCTATAGCCATATCGGCTTACCCGGTTGAAAGCGACGGCCAGGATGCCTGGGGCCGTTCAACAGAATACGTGAAGAAATCGCTGGAATACAACTCGAAAAAATGGTTTGAGTTTCCTTACCCTGCCGCTACTGCCGTTGCCGGTATTGTGGGTGGTATGGAATATCCGGGTATTGTTTTCTGCGGTTACCGTGCTAAGAAGAACAGCCTTTGGGGAGTGAACGATCATGAATTTGGCCACACCTGGTTCCCGATGATCGTTGGCTCGAACGAAAGGCTGTACGGCTGGATGGATGAAGGTTTCAATACTTTCATCAACACACTCTCGACTGCTGATTTTAATAACGGTGAATATGCACCAAAACAAAAAGATAACCTGCATGCCATGGCGAACGGCCTCACCCGTGTTGGCATGGAGCCGATATTGAGCCAGCCCGCTAACTTTAAGGAAAACCTGAAAGGCTTGCTGATGTACTTTAAACCAAGCGTTGGCTTAACTTTGCTGCGCGAGCAGGTATTAGGCCCTGAGCGTTTCGACCGTGCGTTCCGCACCTATGTTGAGCGCTGGGCATTTAAGCATCCTACTCCCGACGACTTCTTCCGAACTATGGAAAACGTATCGGGCGAAAACCTGCAATGGTTCTGGAAAGGCTGGTTTGCCAACAACTGGAGGCTTGACGTAGCAGTACGCAGCGTTGATTACGTGGATAACGACCCATCAAAAGGCGCTATCATTACTATCGACAACCTTGAAAAACAGGTGATGCCTGTGATCCTTGAAATTAAAACCGTAAGCGGCAAGGTAGACCGGGTTAAATTACCTGTTGAGATCTGGGAACGTAACAAGTTCTGGAAGATCAGGTACAACTCAACCGAGCCTATCGAATCGGTAACTTATGATCCGGACAAGGTATTCCCAGACGTAAATGAAGCAAATAACGTTTGGAAGAAAGCCGACTAATGATTAGAGACTGGTTAATCAGAGATTAGTAACGCCAGTTTAAATTGATAAAGGGAAACCCGGTCTTGTGGCCGGGTTTCTTGTTTTTGGGCCTTGCGGAGGTTGTTTTTTTACTCAATTGCCAACTGATGGTCAAATGTTAAAATCAAAACCTTTATTCGCCGAATTAAGTTTATCTTAACAGTGTAATTCATTTTACCATGAAAACGAGGTATTTTTTTGCGCTGCTGCTGCTTTTTCTGACGACCGGCAGCGTTAGCGCACAATCGGTATTAACGGGTACGGTGTACGAAAGCAGTACCAATAATAAGCTGCAGGATGTTTTTATCCGTAATATGAACAACAAACAGCTGGGCCTTACCGATAAGGACGGCAAGTTCAGCGTTAAGGCCGAAATTGGCAACCTGCTGATATTTGATGCACCTGGTTATGTATCAGACACGTTGTATCTTGTGGATACGAAGCCCAAAAGAATTGAGCTATCGCTTAATAAGGCAATTTCATTGCGTGGGGTAACCATCAGCTCGTCGCGCCCCGACTTCGATCCGCGGAAAGAATACCCTGAAGTTTACGAAAAAAGCAAATTGTACGTGCTGTCGCCCACCACCTGGTTCGGCAAAGAAGCCAAAGATGCACGCCGTATGAAGCGGTTTTTCAGGCGTGAGCAGGAAGAACGAAAAGTGGATGCCGTATTTACGCGGACCTATGTGGGCAGTATTGTGCCGCTAAAAGGCGAGGAGCTGGACGATTTTATGCTGATGTACCGGCCTACTTATGCCTTCATTAAAGGGAACGACAATGTATCACTTGCGGTGTACATTAATGATAGTTATAAGAAGTACCAGGCATTACCTCCCGATAAGCGCAAGCCGCAAAGGCTGACGGGGGAATAAGGGTGGGATAGTCATTAGACTGGGTACCGGGGCACCATAATCCGGTTCCCACCATGTCATTTCGAACGCAGTGAGAAAACTTATACGCCCTACATCCGGATTATGTACCCGATATCATGCATTGGCGCAAATGCATAGCGTTAATGTCGCTTGTATAAGATTTCTCCTCGTTTCTCGTCGGAATGACATGAGCGGGAAGGGGAAAGCCGACCTAAAACAAAAGAATAAAGATGGCGGTTCTACTATAAAACACTACCACTATGAAAAAGAAAATAGTAACCATGGTGCTGCTTGCCGCTATGTATGCAGCTGTCAGTTCGAGTTGTGCGCCGCCACGGCATTTGAAACCGCCACCAGCCCCACCGGGTGCACCCGCACATTAATTGATTTGGGAGTTTAAATAATACCTCCCACTGTCATTTCGAGCCATAGCGAGAAATCTTAATCGCTTTGTATCCGAACTGTGTATTAGCGCAAATGCATTGGCGGTGATGTCGCTTGTTTAAGGTTTCTCGCTGTCGCCCGAAATGACAAATGGGAGGTTGAAAATGAAAATTTCAATTCCTTACATAACATCACCCCAACTTTTCTTATCCTTTAACATCACCTCGCGCAGCAAACGTACCTGCGGGGCGCCGTGATCGAGTACCTGATCGTGGAATTTTTTGAGGGAGAAATTTGCGCCTTCCTGTTTCTCATAGTCGGCGCGGAGCTTTAAAAGTTCCAGTTTACCGATAGTGTAGAACAGGTAACCGGGATCGAACGTGCCGCGCAGGGCTTCCTGGTACGAGGGTTTTTCGCCCTGGTACCAGTTATCCATAAAGAATTTAGTGGCGTCGTTCAGCTTCATGCCCTGGCAATGGGTTTTGATCGACACGCATAAACGGCATAGGCGCAGCAATGCATCGCCCGATTGTGTGAGCCGGTATTTGGCAGCCCGTACGGTATCGCCGTTGTGGCCGTAGCCTTCGTCGGCCATCATTTTTTCACAATAATGCGCCCAGCCTTCGGTAAAGGCATAACTGCCAAAGATCTTTTCGATTCGCGTGGCATCCGATGCATTCAGATGTAAAAACTGCACATAATGACCGGGATAGGCTTCATGAATAGTAATATTATCGGTAGTATAATAGTCGAACTGACGCAGCCAATCTTCCTTTTGCTTGTCGGTCCATTTGGGGTCGACAGGGGTTACATAGTAAAAAGCCTCGGTAGCTTTGGTCTCGAACGGACCGGGATCGTCGTTCGAGGCTGTGCTGGTGGCGCGGGCAAACTGTGGCGTTTCTTCCACCTTTAAATTGATGGGGCCGGGTACCGAAACGATGTTTTTATCGGTAAGGAATTGCTTGATGGCTTCTACATTTTTTCTAACCTCGGGTATCAGGTTTGCGGCAGTGGGGTGTTCTTTTTGCAGGTCCTGGTAAACTTCTACCGGTTTTTTATGCGGATTGATGGTTTTGGCGGCGGCGTTAAATACAGCCTGTTCTTTTTTCAGCTCGGCTAAACCGATGGCGAGGATCTTTTCCGGCTCAAGGGTGAGGCCTTCGCTGTACAGCAACATTTTCTTGTAGCTGGCCTTGCCGATGGCATATTTATTATTCGCTTTGGGGAGTTTGGTTTTTTGCAGCCAGTCGGCATAGCCATTCAGGGCGGTGATCGCGGTTTTGTTCGATATGGCGAACACTTTCATCAGCGAATCATTCTTTACGTCCTTTAGGGCGATCTTTAAATCGCCGCCTAAAAAGTCGGTTACGCCGTGGGCTATCTGGATAGCGGTTTCAACGTAGGGCTTAGCCAGGGTATCTTTCAGGTTGATCTTTGCGGCCGTAAAAACGGCAGGCATGCTTTTTTCGAGCGCGATGATCGACTTCAATCTGTTCTCCAGCGATGCAAAATCACGTTTCACGTAAATGCTCACATCGACCGCGTTGGCGTAGGTCATGGGGCTTTTATCGTATGTGCCCATATCTTCAAAGTTGAAGATCTCATTTTTGATGGCCGAACGCAGGATCCGGAAATCATAAAATGCCTTTGCGCTTAACGAGGCAGTATCGGTAGCGGCCATGCGCTGGTCAAAATCCTTCAGGCGGCCCAATTCCTTACCGAGAGATTCCTTGCTGTAATCAGTTGTTTTGCCGTCGTACTGATGATAGCCGAGCGCCGTCCCGGTAGCAGGCCGCCAGGCAAGATAACCGGTTAGGTAATCATCAGCCAATTTTTGAAAGGCAGTATCGCCCGAAACGGGAGCGGTGGATACGGTTTGCGGCTTTTGCTCGCAGGCAAACAGCAATACTATGGGGATAAGAAAGAAGGATTTTTTTGTCATTGGTCAGTTGTCATTGGTCATTGGTAAAACGGGAGTCCGCACCAAGTGGTATAATTCAATATTAGCAAAAACAAATCACAACTCCTCCAATTTTCACTAATGACTAATGACTAATGACTAATGACTAATGACTAAGATATTCCGCCGGGATTGGATTGTCTTTTCTTTCGCCGTCGTAAAACCAGCCTAAGATCCAGAAACGTTTGCCGTCGTTAAACAGTTCGATGCTATTGATGCCGCGCTCGATTACAGGACCGTTGGGTTCGTTGCGCGATTCGTAGGTACTCCAAACATGGTAGATGGCGCCGAATTTTTCAACCTTGCGGGAGATCTCGCGCTCGTCGAATCCGTCGCGCTCCAGGCCGGGGTCGGATAGCTGGTGGTAACGCTTCAGCGTGATATAGCTCATTCTTGGCTGACCGTCTTTACCCATACCTACAGCGCCCACCATTGCGCCAGGCCAGTGCAGCAGGCTATCGCGCTCGAAATATACCTTTCCGCCTTTTTTTACCGTAACTACATCGTAGTAGGCTTTGATAATGCCGTCGAGGGTGCTTACGTTGTCGCCGTATTTGGTAGTGATTTGGGCGATGGCTTTATGGTTGATGGCGAGGATAATTAATACGATAATTAGAATGGGCTTTTTCATGATAATTGGGTTGTTAGGTAAATATAGTCGAAAAGTTGGCAGTATCGGATTATTGCCATGTGCGAAAATCACTTTTGTCTGAACCGGGATTTGGGGAGATTTATACGATTTTTCGGATGACTGTCATTGTATTAAAGGATTTATCAATTCTGAAAATGGGGCTGAGCCAGAATATTAATCCAAAGATAATCATCCGAAAAATCCTCTAATCTGCTTAATCCCGGTTCTATTTATTAAACTAACCTGACAAAAAAGTTTTTCAATCGCCGTTACTTTGCCGGCAGAACATTCTACCTGTAATCGTCATCCCGGCCAGTTAAACCCGGGATGACGGTTCATCAATCTTCCATAACTTATTCCCGCTTTCCGTTCACTATAATTATTTACGTCGCTGATTAATCCTTTCCATTTTTAAAGTATCCAATATACAAACACCCGCTGATTGGGTGCCGATATTAAAAACTTAAAACCATGAAAAGGAAATTCGTAGCATTTGCGCTGTTATTGAGCGCCATAGTAACATTAGGTTCAGGCTGTTATGTACAAGGCGGTTATGGCGGTCATTATCACCATTACCACCACTATCGCGGTTACTAAAAAGGTTTTTTGGATAGGTGCGTGTGTGTAAAGCCCCGGCGGTTGGCCGGGGCTTTTTTTATGGGATTTGGTTTTGAGGTTATTGTTGGTTATTTTTAAGGCAAACCTTAACACGAATAGAATTTCGATATGACTTCAGAAGAGCTTTTAGATAAGGCAAAAGCGTTGAATGATGAAAAGAAATATCAGGAAGTGATTGACCTGCTTACTGATAAGTTATTGGACGAAAAACAGAAAAGCGAGCTTTATGCGGAAAAAGCAAAAGCATATTGGCGTTTAAATAATTACAAACTTTGTGAAGTAAATGCAGATAAAGCTTTAAAAATCGAACCAGAAAATGCAACTGCTCTCCATTACAAGGGGAATATTTTTTGGAGTTTAAGGCAGTTTGAAAATGCAAAGGAGTATTACAAGAGGGCGATAGGCAAAAATCCTGAGCTTTGGGGTTCTTACGATGCACTTGGGATTGTCTACGAAAATTTAAATCAATATGATAAAGCGATAGAATTCTATAAAGTAGCGATTAAGAAAGGTCCGGAAAATCCAGAGCCTTATTATAATTTAGCCAATATTTATTATAGAAGAAAAAATTTTGAGCAGGCTGCTGAACAATATAAAACATATTTGTCGGTCGTATCTAACCACAAAAGCGCTTTTGTTTCGATTGCAAAAACAAGACTGGACGAGATAAATAAAATAGCCGTCGATGATTTTTATGGGCGCGTAAAAAAGATCGTAGCAGAAATTAAAAAAATATTGCTTTATCAGGAAAAATGTGTGACTCATTATACTACGTTTTCTGCCAGCCACATACTTCTGTTAGACGAAAAAAGCACCTTTCGCTTATCCGAAGGAACATTTCTTAATGACTCATCTGAGGGACGCGTACTTTTTGACTATTTGCCGAGTTTAAATAAATTGACTATCAGTCCTAATAAAGCAGAAGCACGACCATTTGCGGCAAAACCGTTTATTGGGAGTTTGGTATCTGAAGATCAATATGATGATTTGACTCTATGGCGAATGTACGGGAAAGAAGATGATGAAGAAGCAAAAGGTTGTGCTATAACTATAGAAAGGGAAAAGTTACTTAATGCTTTTAAATCTGTTCTATTTAAAGATGAAAAGTTGGAAGGTTCCACAAATATTGATGAAGAACTAAGTTTTTATAGAGTTGCGTATTTAAGGAAAAGTGATAATTCGTTCAAAGTGCCCGGATTAAAACAAGAAGGACAGGAGAAGTTGCTTAAAGCGATGGAACAATTAAGTGATGTTATAACTAATTTTGTTAAATCGGATTTTAGCCAGGAACAGAAAAAAAATATAGAAGAGTTATTGAACAGCGTAGCTTATTTATTTAAAACATACGCCTATCAGTATGAAAACGAAGTACGGTTGGTAGTGCACCGAAGTTTATTTGAAAGGCAATTGAATGAAAATCTGACTCCTCCTAAAGTATTTATCAGCCCGACTGGTATCCGTCCTTTTGTTGCTAAAATCACGCTTGGGCCACGAATGCCAAAAGCCGAGGAGTGGGCGGCAGCATTTCATTATAATTTGAATAAATCCAATTTAAATCCTGAAATATATATATCCCAACTACCATTTAAGTAGGATATTTTAAAGCCGAAAATTGTTCATTCTCTTAAATTATTTGCTTTGGGTATTTCTCGGTAATGGTAAGGGGGCACTACTATTTCACTTTTGTATCGTACTTCGGCCGCTTCCGCGATCAGCCTAATCCAACACAATCCCTTATCCCGCAAAACTTTTTTCATCAACCTGTTGAAAATCAAAAATTAACTCCGTACTTTTGCAGTCCCGAAAACCGCCCAAAATAAATTGGACGGCAGCGGATAAAAACAAATAAACAAAAAAAGGAAGAATGCCTACTATTCAACAATTAGTTAGAAAAGGTAGAGTAGCTCTGGTTGACAAGAGTAAGTCGCCAGCGTTGGACAGCTGTCCACAGCGAAGAGGTGTGTGCACCCGTGTGTACACCACTACCCCTAAGAAACCAAACTCAGCGATGCGTAAAGTTGCACGTGTGCGCTTAACCAATGGTAAAGAAGTTAACGCCTACATCCCTGGTGAAGGCCACAACTTACAGGAGCACTCAATCGTGTTGATCCGCGGTGGTCGTGTTAAAGACTTACCGGGTGTACGTTACCACATCATCCGTGGTGCACTGGATACATCAGGTGTTGCCGGCCGTAACCAGCGTCGTTCTAAATATGGTACTAAACGCCCTAAACCAGGACAAGCAGCTGCAGCTCCTGCAAAAGGTAAAAAGAAATAACTAAAGGAGGATAGTAACAATGAGAAAGTCAAAACCAAAAAAGAGAATTATCCTTCCTGATCCAAGGTTCAATGATACCCTGGTTACAAGGTTCGTAAATAACATGATGTATGACGGTAAAAAATCAACCGCATACGCCATATTCTATAACGCAGTTGATATTGTTGAGAAAAAAACCAGCGAAAGCGGTTTGGATACCTGGAAAAAGGCTCTTAACAATGTAATGCCATCTGTAGAAGTAAAAAGCCGCCGTGTAGGTGGTGCTAACTTCCAGGTGCCTACAGAGGTTCGTCCGGAGCGTAAAATTGCTTTGGGTATGAAATGGCTCATCAGCTATGCCCGTCGTCGTGGTGAAAAAACCATGATGGAGAAATTAGCAGGCGAGATCATATCGGCAGCTAAAGGCGAAGGTGCAGCAGTGAAAAAGAAAGAAGATACGCACAAGATGGCTGAGGCTAACAAGGCGTTCTCACACTTTAGATTCTAATTATTGAATTAGTGAATTAGTGAGTTATTGATTTGGTAATATTTCCATAATCGATAACTCGCAAATTTGCAAATTCATTAAATAAAATTAATGTAGGAGGCGGTGATTCGGAAATTCATTTTTCAATCACTAATTCACTAATTCAATAACTCAATAATTAACATGTCAAGAGATCTTAAATACACAAGAAACATAGGTATTGCCGCTCACATCGATGCCGGTAAAACAACTACCACCGAGCGTATTCTTTACTATTCTGGCGTTAGCCACAAAATAGGTGAGGTACACGAAGGTGCGGCTACAATGGACTGGATGGCGCAGGAGCAGGAGCGTGGTATCACTATCACATCGGCTGCTACTACCGTAAACTGGAAATACCGTGGTCATAACTACCACATGAACATCATCGATACCCCGGGCCACGTGGATTTCACCGTAGAGGTGAACCGCTCGCTGCGTGTATTGGATGGTTTAGTGTTCTTATTCAGCGCAGTTGACGGTGTTGAGCCGCAATCAGAAACTAACTGGCGTTTGGCAAATAACTACAACGTGCCTCGTATCGGTTTCGTTAACAAAATGGACCGTAGCGGCGCCGATTTCCTTAACGTGGTAAAACAGGTTAAAGAAATGCTGGGTAGCGTAGCTATTCCATTGCAGTTACCTATCGGTGCTGAAGATCAGTTTAAAGGTGTGGTTGATCTGATCAACTTCCGCGGTATTGTTTGGAACGAGCACGATAAAGGTATGACCTTTACCGAAGTTCCTATTCCTGACGATATGCTGGACGAAGCTACCGAGTGGAGAGAGAAATTATTAGAAGCTGTTGCTGAGTTTGACGACTCACTGATGGAAAAATTCTTCGAAGACCCAACCACCATCACAGAGCGTGAGGTATTGGACGCTTTGCGTCAGGCTACTTTGGCCGGTAAAATTGTTCCGATGACTTGCGGTTCCTCATTCAAGAACAAAGGTGTACAAACCATGCTGGATTACGTGATGGAGCTGATGCCTTCGCCGCTTGATTCAAAAGGTGTTGTTGGTACTAACCCTGATACAGGCGCTGAGATATTGGTTAAACCAGATGTTAAAGAGCCATTCGCGGCATTAGCGTTTAAAATTGCTACAGACCCATTCGTAGGTCGCCTTTGCTTTATCCGTGTTTATGCCGGTAATCTTGAAGCTGGTTCTTATGTATACAACATGCGTTCTGAATCAAAAGAGCGTATCAGCCGTATCTTCCAGATGCACGCTAACAAGCAAAACCCTATCCCTAACGTAGGTGCAGGTGATATTGCTGCGGTAGTAGGCTTTAAGGATATTAAAACAGGTGATACGCTTTGCGACGAGAAACACCAGTTAGTTTTGGAGTCGATGGTGTTCCCCGATCCGGTTATCGGTTTAGCTATTGAGCCTAAAACCCAGGCCGACGTTGATAAATTAGGTATCGCTTTAGGTAAACTGGCCGAAGAGGATCCAACCTTCCGCGTACAAACCGATCAGGACACTGGTCAAACAGTGATCAGCGGTATGGGCGAGTTACACCTTGATATTTTGATGGACCGCTTGAAACGCGAGTTTAAAGTGGAAGTTAACCAGGGTGCGCCACAAGTAGCTTACAAAGAGGCTATCACCGGTACTGTACAACACCGCGAAACTTACAAGAAGCAAACCGGTGGTCGTGGTAAATTTGCCGACATCCAGGTGGTTATCTCTCCTGCTGACGACAATAAAGAAGGCTTGCAATTTGTTAACGAAATTGTTGGTGGTTCCATTCCTCGCGAGTTCATCCCATCTGTAGAAAAAGGCTTCAAGTCTGCTATGGATAACGGTGTACTGGCCGGCTTCCCATTAACCAGCTTAAAAGTTCGTTTGATCGATGGTTCGTTCCACGCGGTCGATTCGGATGCGTTATCTTTCGAGATCGCAGCACGTTCGGCTTACCGCGAAGCATTGCCAAAATGTAAACCGGTATTGCTTGAGCCAATCATGAAGATCGAGATCTTAACTCCTGAAGAAAACATGGGTGACGTGATCGGTGACATGAACCGTCGTCGTGGCCAGCTGCAAGGTATGGATACCCGTAACGGTGCACAGGTAATTAAAGCGCAGGTGCCACTTTCTGAAATGTTTGGTTATGTAACTCAGTTACGTACTATCACTTCAGGTCGTGCAACTTCAACAATGGAGTTTGATCACTATGCTGAAGCACCTCGTAACGTTCAGGACGAAGTTGTGGCTAAAAATAAAGGCCGCAAACAGGTTGCTATAGATTAAGTAACAGTTTTGAATTATTGAATTAGTGATTGAGTGAGTGATCACGAAGCGCTGATTCAGTAATTCAATAAATCAATAATTCATTAATTACTCTAATAAATAGCTCTTAGGGTAGTTTAAAAACAAAACAAAATGAGCCAAAGAATCAGAATCAAATTGAAATCTTACGATTACAACCTGGTTGACAAATCAGCCGAGAAGATCGTAAAAACAGTAAAGCCTACAGGCGCTGTAGTAAGCGGACCACTTCCGTTACCAACTGAAAAGAAGATCTTTACAGTATTGCGTTCACCGCACGTTAACAAAAAAGCACGTGAGCAATTCCAATTATGCTCTTACAAGAGGTTATTGGATATCTACAGCTCAAACTCAAAAACAGTTGACGCTTTAATGAAGCTTGAATTGCCAAGCGGCGTTGAAGTTGAGATTAAAGTGTGAGTTGACCGGAAGAGCCGCTCAAGAATCAGAAAATCAAGATTCAAGATAAAAGAAAGCCATTTCGAAAGGAATGGCTTTCTTGTTTTGTTACAATGTGCGCGTTTTTAAAGGGCTGTGATACTGAGGTTCTCGAAGTATGAGCGCAGTGGCCTATACGCCATGCTTGTCCAGTAAACAAAAAATTACTGATGCTCTGGCATGCCGTTAGGATCCATCCAAACAAACTCCCAATGATGGCCGTCGAGATCGTCGAAGCTGTGCTGGTACATAAAGCCGTAATCGGTGGCCGGGTTGGGTATGGTAGCGCCGGCAGTTTCTGCCTTGTCTACCATTTCGTTAACGGCATCTTTGCTTTCAGCAGATAAAGCAATGGAGACTTCAGCTGCCTTGTGAGCATCTACAATATCCTTTTTGGTAAAAGTTTGGAAAAAAGGTTTGGTCAGCAACATTACGTAAATGGTATCGCTGATGATCATGCAGGTTGCCTTCTCGTCGGTAAACTGTGGGTTAAAGGTATAACCAAGTTTGGTGAAAAATTCTACTGATCTGTTAAGGTCTTCAACCGGTAGATTTACAAAAATTTGAGTTGCCATAATGTTTTTCTGTTTTTAGTTTAGTCAAAGATAGGGCGATACTTGTTCACGATAGCGGTGCAAAAACGACAAGTTGAGGGGGGAATTGAGACGGGGTTATAATGAGTTAAACCAAATCGCTTTTGCCGGAAAAATATTAACAAGCATGCAACCATTCTCTCAATTTCTCAGTCTACCATTTATATGAAATATCTGCACCTGTTTTTAATTTCGATCATATTTCTGATTCCTTATAAATTATTTGCCACTGTTGCTGACACCACGCAAAAAGAACGTCAATTCACCAAGGCTGAACTGGTTGCCGACGTTAACTACCTGGTGAAAACAATTGCCGATGTGCATCCCAATATGTATCACAGCATTAACAAAAAACGATATGAAAGCCTTACTAAAAGCATCATCAGCCAATTGCATGACGGTATGACCGAAAAGCAGGCCTGGTCTGTAATGGCCCCGCTGATTGGAACGCTTAACGAAGGCCATAGTAATTTTAATTACCCTAACGACCTGCTTAGCGGACTTAAAACCGGTAAAGACCTGTTATTCCCAGTGGTATTACGTGAATTTGACGGACAGTACTTGATCGTGAGAATTGACGGCTCTGCCGAAGATATGCTTTTGCCCGGCGACAAGGTCATCAGCATCAATGGCATTAAAGCCCCGCAATTGGTCGATAGTTTGAGCACCTGCTCTGGCGGATTGCGGTCGTGGCGGGCAAATGATGTATGCCGTAATATTATTGTTTACATGTTTATGTACAACATCAAAGCGCCTTATCATATTACTTATTTGCGCGGCGATAAGGTTGACAGTACCGTTTTACGGCCAGTTGCATTTGCCGACTATGCCAGTCGCATAAAAACTAAAGCCGCCAAGCAACCGGCACAGCCATCACCAGGCAATTATTCTTTTAGTAGTCTTGGTAACGGAAAGGTATTGTTAACAGTTAATTCGCTTGCAGGGGACCCCGGCGGATTTAAACATTTCCTCGATTCCGCCTTTACGAGCTTTAAGCAGACTAATGCCAACACACTGATTGTCGATCTGAGGCGTAACGGCGGCGGCAACTCCGCATTAGGCGAAACTTTGCTGGGTTATATTACGGATAAACCTTTCCGCATGACCGGCGGCGTTAAGTGGAAAATAAGTGAAGAATATAAGGCACAGATCCGGAAAAATGCAGACAGCGCGGCTCTTAAAAATATGGCTTATTACCTCGACGGCAAAAATGGCACCATCATCGAGAACAACGGACCGAAACCTGAAAAGCCCGCTGACAATAACCTGCTGTTTAAAGGAAAGGTATTTGTGCTGATCGGCGCTAAGACATTTTCAAGTGCCAATATGCTGGCAAATACCATTCAGGATTATAAACTCGCTACTTTGGTTGGTGAACCCTCCGGCGAGCCTGCCAATGATTACGGCGAACTGCTATTTGTTAAGCTACCCAACACCGGCTTTACATTTACCACCTCCGTCAAACAATTTATACGGGCAAACGGCAATGCCAATGATGATCATACAGTTCTGCCCGATCACCTGGTAAAAGACAATCCGGCTACCCCTGCCGATGAGGTTTTAGAGTATGTAAAGAAATTATAATCCCTTTATATACATATCCTTAAAGTTGTAGATCACCTCGTTAAATTGATTGGTGAAATCCTGGCCAATGTTTCCGTAGAACTTTTCGCCGGGAGTAATGGGTTTGGTAAGTACACTTACGCTATCAATGGTTACATTCTTATTGCCGATCGCTAAGTTAACTTTGGGCAGAATATAAACTTCCTTTTTTTGGGTACCACCAGCGCCGCCAAAGCCAACTGTCTTTTTTATAGCTGTTTTGAGAACCATCGCTTTATATTTATTGAAATACGATTGGTAGAACATGGAAGTAACCGCACCCGAATCAAAATGAAAAGCAAGCGTATCGTTACCCGACTTTAATTCTATAACCGGGTCGAGGCCGTCCAACGCAAAGTTATGCAGGTCGCTCTTGGCCGGCATTTGAGGGAACATCATCCGGCCATCTTTATAAAGATGCACCTCCTGCATTTGCTCGATAACCGGGAAGCCGATAATTATATTCAGCTGGAACCTGATAGGAGCGATGTAAAGGATGGAATCGGGCATTACCTGGAAAACCACGTTTTTTACAAGGATATCGCCGATGTAAAGACTGTCGGCAATACCCATCCCGGTTTTGAACGTGATACCGGTGGCGCCGCTGCCTTCGTTAAAGCTCACATTCAGCATGCGCAGGCCAAGTTTTTTGGCATAAGTTTGTGTTATGGACGAAATGTTTGCCCTTGTGTCAAAAATTCCGTCGAAAGTTTTGGTGTGACTCACAACCGGAATTTCCACCAATCCAATCGCATCCCGTTTCCATGATATGGTAGTATTTGTTTTTTTGATGGTTTGCTGCGCGGGTATTTCTTTGAGCGCGTTCCGCATCAGCAGGTCATTACTGATATCGTCGGCAATGTCCTTATGAAGCGCCTTTTTATAATTTTTGAGGATGTCGTTATCGCAGTCCGCCGCCTTTGCATATTCAAAAACCTTGAAATAACTGTCGCCTTGCAAGTGCTTCAATGCGGCTTTGGTAGAATCAGGCAGTTCCTTCCCCTGGCCGTTTAAAAGAGAATCAATATCCTTAATACACTCGGTATTCCGGTTAAACGCATTATCGATATATGATTTAAAATAGAGCCGGTCTTTTTCTTCTATATCGCCACTTAATGTTTTAAACTGCGCATCCAGTTTAAAATATTCGTTCTGATCTAAAAGATGGTGCAGCGTTTTTACAGCTGCTGCATTGTTTTTGACTGGTTTGGTGCAGGCCGCGATTGCCAGCAGCAGGATAAAACTGGATAGGTTTTTTAAGCTCATCATATAGTTTAGACAAAACAACCGGCACAATATTACAAGGGCGATTAGTTGTTTTAGCTTATTTCTTCACCAAATATCAGTTGGTTTCCAAAAGGGTCGTAAACGGTCATCATTACGGCTTTGGCATTCCATTCCGGTACTTCAAGCCCGGGTCGGCCATATTTATAATTTTTTTCGTTAAGTGCCTGTTGATATCCGGTAAGTTCTTTAAAATCATCGATGCAAACATGTGTGCCGGGCGTGCCATCGCCATGATGTTCAGAAAGATAAAGGATCACATCACGTAAAGAGATCTGGATAAATTTGGGTGTACCTGGTCCGAACTCGTGTGTCAAGTCGATTTTAAAGCCAAGCCAATCTATATAAAACTGAACGGCTTTATCATAATCAAAAATGCGGAGTATAGGTTTAATTACAGACATAATTATAGATCTATCAAATTGTGCTTGTCTAAAAAGCTATGCCAGGCAGCTTCAAGTTCGTCCGCGATCTGCGGCCGGATAGATATGCCCGATGCCTGCGGCGTCCAGTTCTGTTCGGCAAGATTGCCCGATTTAAGTTTATCCATACCCAGTATGGGTTGCCTGTCTGGATTGAGCAATACCTCAAGCGAGATCCCGATCCGGTAATACGACCGGCCGTTCCTTTCAGCGGGGTAAGGTTTGGTGGCTACAATTCCTGAAGCAAATATCCCCCTCGGTTCCACACCCAACCGCACGATATATGCACGGTCGCCCGGTTGGATGGTTTTGTGACTAACTACGCTCCAGTTATCCTCCAGCTTGCCTGTTTTCGATAGAGTCTCAATATCCTTATCCAGGCCTTCCCACTTCCATTTGATAGGATTCCAGCCGAAAAGATAGGCTTTGCCGCCTAACCCGTTGAAGAGGGAATGGTTATCCTGATTTGAAGATTTGTCTGTCATCTTTTACTCCCTTTTAGGAGCTGGGGGCTTAACTTCTGCCCATCAGTTCGTCAACCTTATTGCGTTCGGTCTGCAGTTCGCGGGCCAGTTTCTTTTCCTTCTCGTTGGCTTTGGCTTTGTAGGTTTTGAACTCTTCTTCCAACTCGTTATACAGGTTAATGCGGTAACGTGCCTCGCGGCTCAAGCTTCCCGAGCGGAAGATCACCACCGCAGCCGTAGCACCCAGTGCGATCACCAGTCCCCACATAATGAGGTTGTAGAGTGATTTATCGATATAAATACCCAGGAAATTCACCGAGTTTACCCTCGAATTCGATATGGCCAGCGATTTTTCCTTATCGCTTACGTTCGATTGCAGGTCGCTTGTGGTTTTAGTTTGAGCTGCCAGTTTCGCCTCCGTTTCTTTTAATTTCTGCTTGGTGGCTTCTATGGTGTCTTTCAGGCTTTTGTAGAATGAAGTGATCTGCGGCTCCTGGTAGTGATATATTTTGGTGAGCAGGTATTTATACTGACCGCTGATCGATTTATCGCGCATCAGCACGGTGTCTTCGTGAGTGGGTTTATGGTAACGGGGTACAGGCGCCTGTCTTACTGCCGGGGCGGCCGTGGTTGGTGTTTGGGATGATAATATTGCGTTCCCGGCGCTGGCTGAGAAAACCGGCTTTACAAACGGCGAAATCAGTACGAAAATGAATAATCTTACGATAAAAAGCTTGTTCATAGGGTAAATTTAGTTCAACAATATTAACAGAACAGGCTTTTTTAGGTTTTTATTGCCCTGAAAAGGCCTTTAATAAAAGCGAATGTAAGCTTTACTGTGGAATTTTGCTACTCATACTTATATTAGCAACATGAATATAGGCATAATTGGCTTGGGTGATATGGGGCGTTTGTACGCAAAGGCATTTGCCGGTGCGGGCTACACCGTATGCGGGTGCGATCTTCCTGAAAACCGTGCGAAACTGGAAGAAGACCTGGCGCCCTATCGCATTAAAATTATGGATAACGGCAGGGATATATCCCGTATCAGCGACCTGATCATTTATTCTGTCGAGGCCGATAAGATGCTGCAGGTGGTTGCCGAATGCGGTTCTTCTACCAAATACGGCGCCATCGTAGCCGGGCAAACATCCGTAAAAACGCCCGAGGTCGAAACCTTTGAAAAATACCTGCCGGCCGATGCGCAGATCATTACCTTTCATGGCATGCACGGTCCGGGCTTTAAACCTAAAGGACAAAAGCTGATCCTGATCCGCCACCGGTCGGACGATGCCGCCTATCAACGCATGCTTGACCTGTTTACTGCCATTGGCTCCGATATTGTTGAACTCAGCGATTACCACGAACATGACAAAATAGTAGCCGATACGCAGGCGGTAACTCACGTCGGCTTTGA
Organism: Mucilaginibacter sp.; assembly: GCA_036569325.1. GTDB lineage: Bacteria > Bacteroidota > Bacteroidia > Sphingobacteriales > Sphingobacteriaceae > Mucilaginibacter. Next base: position 26,450 of record DATCQV010000005.1, read on the forward strand.
AAGTATGGGCACCGCCTGGAAGGAAGCTGGTTTTTTCCCCTGGGAGAATGCCTCTTACATCGGCGGTATCGATAACGTTAAGATCTTGACTACCTTGCGGATCTTCAGCTACAAGGCACACGTATATGCCGGACTGGCTATCCTGAATCCTTATGCCCGGCAGCAGGTGAAACGTTACGCCGTATCGGAGTCAGAATTATTTAAGCTGATGATCAAGGAGGAGGAAGATGCTTTCCGTGCCCGCCTGTACCGCGCCCGCGATTTTGTATTCCACGAAAGCCGCAAGCCCATTATGCTGAATGATTCGGTGATGAAGGAATTTTCACTGGCCGATCACTCGCATAAGCGCAAACCTAACTCGCACCTCAGTATTTTAAGCATGGTTGATGCCTGGTACCATCTTGGTGTAAACCCGTATGATAACCTCATCTGCCAAACACCGCCTTTCAGGTTACGTTTAGGCATCGCCGAATATTTATTCAAGGATGAAGAACTGTTGGAAGAATCGATAGAAACCGCTCTATACGACAAAACCATCCGCGGCGACGATCTGGAATTTCATTCAGCAGTAAGAGAATGGTCGGCCATTATTGGCTACGGCGATATGCAGGGTTACAAAAAACACTTTAACGATGTGCAGGCCTTCTTTGATGGCAGGCTGGAAGAGGGAAATAAGCAGAGTGCCGAATTGATCAGGAGATTGATGAGTGAATAAACCGTTGATTTTTATGATTGAATGATTTCGCTGACTTTTAATAAACAGAAATTCAATCAACGAAATCATTCAATCAATCTAATTAACGGTTAATGGCTTGCTGCAAACAATGTCCACGGATAAGCTTTCATATCCCTTAAATATTTCCCCTGCGTTTTAAAATACTCCGGATGTTTTTTAAAGAATGGACCTGCCAGGAAATCTGCACCTCCCGGATGACCCATGTGCGCCCAAAGCGACATTTTCTTAGCCAGTTCAGTACTGCTTACCTTACCCTGCACAGCGCCCATCGGGTAAAACGGACCTTCACTCCATTCAGGCACGCCGCGCGGGTCTTCGTCAACGTGACCATCGATCACACATCTGTCTAACGAAGTTTTGTTAAGGAGCGCGTTGTAAGTATCGCCCTCGATAACTTTACCGGTCTCCGGATCGAGTTTACCTTTATTATCTACAGCTACCAGTTTTTCCATGCGCAGCCTGCGGGCATTTGGCGAATTGGCTTTGTCATTAACATTAAAGGTGGTTTCCTCTTTGATCAGCTTCGGATCGCTCGGAAAGTTTGAGCCGATGATGGCGGTATCCTTAGAACGCCAAACTTTGTAATTCTTCAGGCCGAGTTCCAGTTTGGCAACTTCGTTGGTTTTGGTATCGCCAATGAGCCAGTCGTTGGCATAACCGCCATTATTATCAGTGGTCATGATCTTTACCACATCGTCAATGCTTTTGGCATATTGCGCTGCTTTGCGGGCACGGACAAACTCCGGTGTGCGTGTGGTATCGAAACCCTTGAAACCGGTAATGGTGGTTTCGGTGATGAGAATGCCGCTGTTGGTTACCACAAAATCGTCGCCGCTATGGATAAAGCCGGGGGCCACGTCCATCAGTATATGGTTGCCTTTTTCGGGTTTAATGTCGGCAATCACGTTCCAGCGCTCACCTACGATGTAGTCGGTCCAGTTGTTATGGCCTATTACTATTTTATGATCTTTGGTAAAACTGCCGGTAGCAATGAACGCGCTGCAATTGCCGGGGGCCTTATTGTCGCCGCTGCCTGGTTTTATCTTATTGTTCAGCCCCGGAACATAATATTGCGCCAGTTCTATATTGGCATTTAGCGACGCAATATCCAGCGTATCATAATTAAACCCCTTCGCCTGCAGGCCTTCGGCTATGCCTTTTATCTCATCCTGGTACTCCTTATCTATCTTTTTCCATAAAAAGCGCTGCGACGCTGCACGGTAAAATGTCCAGTCCTTACCGCTGGTGGTGGGCAGGTAATACTGCATTACCTTTATTAAGGTATCGATCTCTTTAGCTACCAGGAAACCATGCTGATAACCGATATCGGCCGGCGAGCCCGAAAGATGTACATAGATCCATCCGTTCTTATCTTCACGCGTGGCGTTGCCAAGGCGGTTATGTTCCGTAGGTTTCGGTTTGCAGCTATAAATTAACGCAAGTACCAGTAAACTGAAAATTGGGGTAAGTTTTAGTTTCATATTGAAATGCAGTTGTTTAATATCGTAAAGATAAAATATTCTTAAATCTCCGCAAGCAGCCGCTATAGATCGATGTTTTTTTCATGTTTTGAGATAACATGAGCCCGGTTACCCACCTCATAGGCCATAACCATATATTTCTTTAATTCATCCGTCACATCAACCGGTTCATACAGCCGGAAATGATGAACAAAAAAGCGGTTGGCCAGATTGTCTATTTTGTAAAAGCATAGCGCATCGTCAAATGACTGTGTTAACACGAGGTGAATATCGATCCGATCCTTTCCTATTTTATTGATAGAACAGAACCGCATTTTTGGTAAGCAGAAAACAGGCTGTATATTTTACAATGCAGATACCATTATAGTTAGCTTAATATAAAATTAACGACAATTATAATTGAGGGAAATCATATAACTAATCGCCCTACTTTTTATTCGGAAATAGACCGGACGTTTACGCGAAACTTAAATTTTAAAACCGGCCGTAATGTTGATGCCTTTAATGACATCTTAAGGGGCGGATTCGGGGTATATGATTCTGAGGAGCCGGTAAAAATTATCTGGAAGATTTTAACAAAAGTAAACAACTGTTGGAGCCGGAATTTTTGACGAATGTAACAGGTATCCTGAATAGTCATAGTCATATTGATTTTCGCGTTAGTTAGCCAACTTTGCGTTTCGGCCAATCTCCCACACAATCAATCATTTCTCTTCAAATTTGCTACTCATTAAAAAACTGATAAATATTTAAAAAATAACTTATTAACTATTTGACAGTTAATTTATAATTTCTATCTTTGCCGTCCCTTTCGGGGGATAATTTGTCTTGAACGAAGCCCTACTGCTTCGATGGACGCAAAACATAAATAAAATGTCAGGAATAATTGGTAAAAAAGTAGGTA
>DATCQV010000006.1:0-26896 GCA_036569325.1 Mucilaginibacter sp.
ATATAGCATGAATGAAATACAGTTAGAGAAGGTTGAATTTGAGCCGGGCAAATCATTTAAGCTGTTCTCGCCCCGCCTGCGCAACACTTTTCTCTGGCATTATCATCCCGAGGTGGAACTGGTTTATGTGGAGGCCGATGCCGGCATCCGGCATGTTGGTACGCATATATCCACCTATACACAAAGCGACCTCGTATTTATCGGCGGCAACCTCCCCCATTTGAATTTCGATTACCGGTTGCGCAGCGACTATCACCAGATCGTGATCCAGTTGCGTACCGATTTTCTCGGTACGGCCATCAACCTCGTTCCGGAATTTTCGCTCATCAGCAATTTATTTAAACAGGCCGCTTACGGGATTGCCTTTAATGGCGGGACCAAACGCATCGCAGCCGAAAAACTTAAGCAGCTAAGCGGCATATCCCCGCTTGATCAACTGATGCAGCTCATCCATATCCTCCAGTTACTGGCCATATCCAATGAAGGAGAAAAACTGAACGACGACCTGAACAGCACGAATTTCATTTTAAAGGATAAGATAAGGATGGGGGCTATTTATGAATACATCGATACCAGCTATCACCAAAAACCCGATGTGAATATCGTAGCTCAAAAGGTGAACCTTACAACGCCTGCCTTTTGCAGGTATTTTAAGCGGCAAACCAATATCACTTTTACCGAATTTGTAAACCAGTATCGCATAGAGCGTGCTAAAAACCTGCTGATGCAAAACCACAATGTTAGCGAAACATGCTACGCCGTTGGTTTCGAAAGCCTGTCTTATTTCAATAAGCTATTTAAGCAGGTGGTAGGAGAAAACCCCTCCGGTTTCCGTCAGCGCTGGCACAACAGGTAATACAAGGTAAAGGCCATACTGTTACTGCCTTCAGACTAACTATTGAAGAATCTTAAGGCACTACAAACTCACTACAAAGCCTAATAACATTGCTTAACCTTATTTACGGTGATATTTTGTTGTTACTTTTATCCTAAACCAATTAAACGCTATACCATGTTTATTACAACCCGGTTCAAAAAGATCGCCGCTATCCTGAGCGTTTGTTTATTTGCGGCTGTCACCTGCCTCAACGCCCAAACCGCCAAACCTAAATTTAAGGTCATCGCTTTCTATACCGCGCAGGAAGACAAGGCGCACATCAGCTTTGTGCACGAAGTCAACCGCTGGTTACCAAAGATGGCAGCTAAATATAATTTCGCTTACGATTCCACCAAAAACTGGAATAACCTTAACCCCGGATTCCTCAAGAACTACCAGGTGGTATTATTTTTAGATACCCGCCCCGAGGCTCCCGAACAGCGCAAAGCTTTTGAGGAATATATGAAGAATGGCGGCGGATGGATGGGTTTCCATTTCTCAGCGTTCGCCTTAACGCCATCCAAATACAATCAGGATTGGGACTGGTATCATAAAGAATTTTTAGGCTCGGGGCAATATGTAAGCAATATCTGGCGACCCTCGAAAGCGGTATTGGATATAGACACAAAATTCCCTGCAACCAAACATCTGCCGAAAACATTGACCACCTCGCCCAACGAATGGTACCGCTGGGAACTCGATCTGCGCAAAAACCCGGACATCCGCATCCTTGCCTCTATCGATTCAGCCAGTTTCCCGCTCGGCACCGGCCCTAAACAAAGCGAAATCTGGCATAGCGGCTACTACCCCGTGGTATGGACCAATACCAAATACAAAATGATCTACATGAATATGGGCCACAACGACATGGACTATGAGCACAAATACGACAATACCGATAAAACCCTATCCTATACTTTTGATAGTCCAATGGAAGCGAAAATGGTGCTGGACGCTTTGATGTGGCTGGGAACTGGAAAATAGATTTTCCTTCGCTGTCATTTCGAACGATAGTGAGAAATCTTATGCGCCCCTGCATTCGGGTTATGCATTGGCGCTAATGCATCGGCGCTGATGTCGCTTGTCTAAGATTTCTCGCTCTCGCTCGAAATGACAAAGTGGGTTTAGAAAGAATCTCTATCCTCTACTCTCCAACCACTAATCTCTACTCCAATCAATTATTCAACCAATACGTGAACTTAAACACCAAACCGCGATTCTTGACAAAGAACGGCCGCGGCAGGTAATTATCAGTATAAACAATAAAAAAGTCTGATGCCGGGCGGTAGCGCCATTGCAGGCGGGTATTAATGTTGATGTTCTTCCCCTGCTCATTGTATTGAAAAAAGCCGGTGAGGTAAAACTTGTTGGTCATTGTCACATCCACCCGCGGACCAACCAGCCAGAATGTTTTATTTCCCCAGGGCTGCGGCAACTGCAGGTTGTTGTAGCTGGTAGCCACCTGGATGTTCACAAAAGGCTGAAAGCGGTAACCCACATCATTCGCCACGCTTATTTTCTTGCCATTATCATAATAGCCGCCATAATCGAGGGTCAGATCGTAAGTAAATAGCTGCTGGGGCGCTGAGAAATAGGACAACTCGCCGTTAAACCAATGGCTCTTCTGTCCTATCGGCAAAAAGTTACCGGTGTAATTTGTTGGATCATAAGGCGCAAGCAGGCTCACAAAATCCCGTTCGCCCAATGCGGTCAGCACGCTTCTGTCGCGGAAGGTGATCTGGTACGAAAGAAAACTGCGGTTATCGGTCGGTTTAAACGAGCCGTCATAATAATCGGTAATATTCAATTGTGGGCCATGACTCAGGACAATCCCTCCCCTCGGGAAAAACAGGCGGGTGATGTAGGGATTAATTTTGATATACCCCTGCCGCGGTACGTAACCCACCCCGGCATCGTAATTTTGACCTACGTATTCATACTGTCCGCCAACGGTCCAATACTTGTTGGCAAATTGCAGGTTACCGGCCTGTGTATAGTCATGCCCTTTTTTATTTGGACTGAACGATTTCAGGAAAAGCGCCTTACCCGTCCACAAGTTATCGGCCGACGCGAGGTTATATTCCAACCCGATGTTGCTGTTGTATTTAGAATTAAAACCCGTTGCTGCTACACCTGGCGGATAGTTGAACGATTCCTTATTCACAAACAGGAACCCGATGTTTGAGCGTGCGAAAACCTTGCGCTGCAGGGCCAACAAAGTGAAGTTTTGCGCAGGCACGCCATTATCAACACTGCTATTTGTTTGCATATCCATTACACCGATGCGCCAGTTTTGATCGAGCTTGCCGCTCAACCGCGCGCCTCCTATAATATTCGATGTTAAACCGATACGCCGTGAGAAAAAAGGCCTTATAGAAGCATAACCGAAATTATTGAACTGGTCGCCGTTCTCTAAAAAGAACTGACGCGTTTCGGGGTAAAAAAGCTCATAACGACTCAGGTTGGTTACCTGTTTATCCGCATCCACCTGCGAAAAATCGGGATGAATGGTCAGGTCGAGGTTTAAGGCTGATGATACTGCGATCTTGGCATCGCCACCGGCTTCGAGGTGTGCGGCTGCATTTTTATGATTTTGATAATCTTTGGTGATACCGGTCAGCACGTACGGGATCAGCGAAATATTCTGCCCGGGATCAGGCGGAGGCACATCCCAAACCAATGTTCCCGTATATGCCAGCGATGCGGTAGGAAACTGCCTCGGCACCGGTGTCCAACTCGATTTTTCGGTAGTTCTCAGATCATTCCGGCTAAAATTGATGCCCCATTCAGAAACTCCTTTTTTATACCGAATAGCTTTAAACGGAATAGCCGCCTCGAAGATATATTTATCGGGGTAGTCTTTCGTTACCGATTCCCATTTATTCGTCCAGTTCAAATCAACCTTGCCGCCCTCGTACATCGTACCGTCCCATTCGCCGCCCGCTGCATTTGCCCCGAAAGAAAAACCATTGGTCAGGTCGTTATAGGTATCCATGAAAAATATAAAGTTATCATTCTTGGTAAAGTTGAAATCGCGCTTTAACGATTCCACCATGTTAGGCCTCGTCGAAACTTTATGACAAACAGCAATAATGTAAACGTTTTTATCGTCGTAAGCCATGCGTACTTCTGTAGGCACTTTAGACAGGCTAGTGTCCATAGGCAGTACCATGTGGAAGTCTTTCGCTACCTCCGTGCTTTGCCAGGCAGCGTCATCATCTTTCCCATCAATTTTAATAGGCGAAGTTGCGCGGCGGATATGATATTGGTAGCCGGCATTTTTCTTCTGAGCGAAAATATTCAGGCTTATCAAACAAAAAAGGAGTAAAGATGTCAGCTTCAAATCAAGGTAGGTTTAAAGAATTATATAAGTGGTTATGTTTAATTTCTTTTCAATATAAACCAATTTTAAGTCACTTTCGGTTAATATTGGTTGAATACGTTCCATAATGATACAATTTTAGTCCAAAAACAGGCATTTTCAGGTGTAACAAAGCTGATAATGTTAGTAAATGTACCGCTGTTGATATTTTTGAGTTAAAAAATGTTAAATTTTAAAAAAAAGTTTACAAAAAATTAGTCTGCTAATTCCATAGAATATATATTTGTGTAATTATTATTTTCGGCCTAACCAATTAGTTCTTTATGATGAATAATGAGGTCAGTTACTACAAAAAGAGAAAGCGCCCGCTTCCTCTTTTTTTGTTTTAGGACCTTTTGTAAATCGATGATTAAGCACACGCCCGCTGCAGCACAAAAATGCCCATCGCTTTTTCCACGACGGGCCGCACTCGTAAATTATTAAATTCAGATAATTATATCTTCAGTCTTATCCGCCTTTTCTCCAGCACCCCGGTTATCAGGATCACGATAAACGAAATAGCGAACGATCGCACAATGCCTCCAGCCCCCTCATCAAGAAACCCGGGATATCTGAAATGTACCAACCCCATCAGCGCAACCAGCAGGTACGGTATAAGGTAGCATGTTAATGTACTGGTACCGGCCGGCTTAATAATTTTAAACCAGTTAACCTTCCCCTTAACATCAACCAGGAATATGATCAGTTCAAACATCAGTATGCCAATACCGGTACATATAAATACCCAGGCCGGGGTTGAGTGGATCTTAGAAATACCTTGTGTATAAGGACGCACTAAAAAGCCCAGCGCTATCAGCCCGGCGCCCAGTATAGCAAATACAGGCCACAGCCATTTGTAGCTGCCTTTGGAAATGATCCTTGAATATAAAAGTGAGGTCACCACGCCGAACATCATTAATCCTGCCGATGCGCCATCTTTGATCACCCAGATCTTTAGCGGGAAAACCTTACCATGAACAATCAAATTCACCGCCACCAGCAGCACAAGGGCAATAACCAGCGCTGTAAAGTTTCCTTTTGCTATTAAATATACGCCTGCGCAAACCAGGTAGGCCCAGCCAATAATACCCAATATACCCCACCATGATGGTTCCATCCAGCGCACGCTGCCATGCTCGCCTTCGCCTTTATATAAAATGGCAAGCACAATCAATATTACAACGCCTGTTCCCATCAACGCATAGCGCTTTGTTTTTGCAAGTGTCTCGGGATAATCCATCCACACCAGGAAAAAGCTGACGGTTAACAGCAGTTCCCATAGGGGCAACGGCAGCAGGGCAGCATGTTTGTTATATTCTTCCATATTCACATGAAAGAAGCCCATTACAATGAGGGCGAACGAGCGCAGCAGGATATACACTGCAATATTTTTGAAAGAATCGCCTTTCTCTAAACGCCTGCCAATGGCCAGCGGAATAGATAAACCTGCAATAAACAGGAAGATAGGAAAAATGGTATCGGCAAAATGCATCCCGTCTTCCCAGCCTTTAACGTGATCGATCCATTTGGGTACATGACTAACACCGCTCAGGTCGTTAACAAAAATCATGAAGAACATATTGATGGCCCGCAGCACATCAATAGAAAGTAGACGCTTAGTTTGGATCATTGCAAAGGTTTTAGTAATCAGGTTAATAACTGGATTTAAATATAACGGTATCCTGCAATTTTTTATGTATCTATTGTGTTATATTTAATAACCTATACCCGCTTTTTAAATGAATTAAGGAAGTATTGTAAAACGAGTGAAAAATGTAGTGGATTTGTAGAGGGGGGAACGGTACTTATGAGTCTGCCTAAACAACGATCATTTACCCCAAAAACTAAAAAACACGCTGCATTAGCATCGTTCAGGGGATATCGGCAAAACATCATAGAATTTTACACAGGTGGCAAGGAGTATTGCACCTGTTGGCCGGGAGGCAGATGTAAGTTGCTGACGTGAGAAGGTAGATGTGTATAGCATAAAGGCCTTACCGCAACGGCAAGGCCCTTAATTATATCTTATTGCCAACGGCCGCCACCGCCACCACCACGATTGTTATCGCGTGAGTAACCGCCACCGCCGCCACGGTTACCACCGCCGTAGCCGCCACCGCCGCCGCGATTACCGCCACCGTAGCCACCGCCACCGCGATTACCGCCCGGCTTTTTTTCTTCTGCCTGGCTTACTGCAATCGACCTGCCTTTTACTTCCGAGCCGTTCAGCCCGTCAATAGCCTGCTGGGCAGCTTCGTCATCGGGCATTTCCACAAAGCCGAATCCTTTGCTTCTGCCGGTTTCCCGGTCGTTAATTAATTTTACGCTGCTTACTTCGCCATAGGCTTCGAAAAGCTGTCTTAAATCGGCTTCCTGTAACGAAAAAGGAAGGCTTCCTACAAATATGTTCATTAAACTTTAATTTATAACCGGCAAGTCTGTTTTCCCTGCCACTTTTTATTTACATCAAATATAGTAATAGATATTTTATACTTTCTGCAACATTTTGCAATTACATGCAAGTTATCGATAAAATATATTAAATAACCTTTTTTATTTGATATATTTTATCGTTCAGCTTAAACTCCGCTCCCGCTTTTAATCCCGCAAGCTTTAAACCGATGGGCGACGCCGGCGATATGGCGAAAAATCTGTCGTCACTTACCATTATCGCTCCCGCGCTAACTGCTATGTAAAAGTTGCCGTTATTCGTAAAAACAACGCTTCCCGGGCCAACCTTATCTGAAACAACGGTAGGGTTTATTTTGTTTAGCGCAATCAGTAATTTATTTGTTTCATTCAGCACGGCCATATTGCGGTCGGTTTGCTGCTGCGCCATCTCACGGCCGGTCTCATATTTATCGCCCGCGCTGCTCTTGGTATCGTCGGCCGCGGCGGCCTGCGCATCGGCAATGGCTTGCTGAGCAGCTTCCATGCTTTTTTGTATATGGACGAGGCATTGCTGATGTATTTGTTGTTTGAGGGTCAAGGGGATGTTGTAAGGTTGAAACGTTGTAAAGTTAACTATGCTGTTCAATGATAAATGGTCAGCGGCAAGATATGAATTATGAATTACTTGCTTTCTTCAACATTTCAGCTTTCAAACCTTACAACATTCCAACAAACCTGAACAAAAAAACGAAAGCCCCCTTACACTCGCTGTTTGGGGGCTTTCAACCTAAACCTTATCACAATTATAAATGCGGGAATGCATTTACATCACCTTTAACGCAAAAATTGTCCATCTGTTTTATCGCTACGAAAAAAACTTGCTTTTTTATGATAATTCATGGTTCCTTCATCTTATGGCGATAATTTTAATCACATTCTTTTTCCCTCAAAAAGAGTGCGAAGCCTCCCTCCCCCTCAATTAATTAAAAAAATTAAATTATTTCAAACAATGCCCCGGCAATTCTGTTTTGCAGGGTACCTGCAAAGTTTTTACAACCAGACGATGCACGATAAAACTGAACGCTATGAGAAAAACTTACAAAAAGACCAGGCTTACCAACTACCGCGATACATTACTTTTGCTGTCGCTCCTGGTAGCAGTTATGGGTATCTTCATTATACTCCACTAAGATTTTGACGCGGACGTACCGTATTAAAGGTATGAGGCAAAAAATCTTAACGATTGGATAACGTGCTCCGTCCAATAGGGCCACTCATGGCCGCCGGGGTTCTCTACATACAAATGCAGCATCCCTTCTTTATCCATCTTTTTATGAAGCGCGCGGTTATAATTGATCAACAGATCGCCTGTGCCGCAATCAAATCTCACCGGGGGCAATTGTTTACGATATTTTAAAAATGTTTCAAAAACATCCTCGTCGGTAATATCGTCCTGCGCGTAGTTTTTTAACGATTCTTCTGCAAAAAATTTGATCTGCGGCAGGCTGGTGATAGATGAGTGCCCAGATATAGCCTTAAACTTATGCCCGTACTTAGCGCCTATGCGCAGCGCGCCAAATCCGCCCATCGACATACCGGCAATAAACAGCGGCGATTTTTTTGTCACCCCTTTTATACATTCAGCCAGTGCATCGGGAACGTCCTCTGCTATCCATTTCTCAAAATTATACCCATCAACCGGTAAAAATGCCGATCCATCACCCCACATACCGTCCGAAGGCATAGCTATTACCATAGGAGGCAGCATCCCTTGTTCAATAAGTTCGTGTACCCTCAAATGCACGCCCGAATTATATGGCCAGCTCCACGCGCTCCCATAAACGCCATGTAAAAGGATAACTACGGGTAAATTGTCGGTATTGATGGCGCCCGGCGGGGCGTAAACGCATATATCGCCCCTCCCTTTAAGGTTTGGCGTTTTAACTGTAACAAAGCGCAGGTTATTATTTTCAAAGTCGGGATTTGATATTTCTAACGTTTTAAATCTTGGCATCGCAGCTACTTCCGGTCCGATCCTGAATGTGATCATTAAATTGTATATAAGGTTGTTTTTTCTAAGATGTACACAACAGCCTCTTTAGCATTAACGCACGGCTTCTACAAAATGATACAATTATTTTTGAAATCGATACCGCAGCGCACCCGTACAACGCAGCCAAAAAGACGGCGTAAAGTAACCGTTAATAATCAACTTAAAATATGCAGATATTGTTAAATTATTGGCGTGTATTATTCAATAGCATAAAAATCACACTATATTAACGTCATAATTGCAAAACCCTGTGATAAAATTTGCCATTTTTATATTAAGTTCTGCATTGTATTGTTAACTAACCTTATCTACTTTGCACCTTCCAATTAAACAAACCGGATGACCATAAAACCCTTGATAGCAACGCTGTTGTTAAGCATTTTAACCATTGCCGGCGCCAATGCCCAGGAGCAAAAAAAAGCCGCCGCCAACGAAGAAATAATTTACCATATTTTTCAGCGCAGCTTTTACGACAGCAACGGCGATATGCATGGCGACCTTAATGGCATCCATCAAAAATTAGATTACCTGCAGCAGCTGGGTGTAACGGCCATATTGCTTACCCCCTTGTATGAATCTGTTTTTTACCACAACTATTTTTCGAGCGATTTTAAAAAGATCGACCCGAAGTATGGCACCATGAAGGATTATCTGTCGCTGATAAAAGACCTGCACCGACGCGGCATGAAATTTTACATGGATATGGAAACTCAATATGTTACCAACGACCATATCTGGTGGAAAGACGGCGTAAATAACCTGAAATCGCCCTATGCCGATTATATTATTTATGATGATAAGGCGCATGCCAAGCCAACATCCATAGTGTATAATCTTGATGGCCTTACCGGTTACGACAGCGTTTTCCGTAAAATCACCACCGTTAACCTGAACAGTCCCAAAGTACTCGATTATAATTATCGCCTGTTTAAATTCTGGATGGACCCGAACGGCGACGGCAGGTTTGATGACGGCGTTGACGGCTTCCGCCTCGATCACATGATGGACGACCTCGACAACAAACACCTGATGCCGCACTTGTTCGACACCTTCTGGAACCCGCTGTTAAGTAAATTACGCAAGGTAAATCCTAAAATAAATATCGTAGCAGAGCAGGCGCAATGGCTATCGTTAGGGTTAGATTATTTGCAGCACGGCGGTGTAGACAGGGTGTTTGCCTTCCGCTTGTGTTATTCCATCCGCGCCTTCAGTAAAAAAATGCTGACCGAAAATGCTGATTCAACCTTTAACGCTACTCCAGCTGGCAAACAGCAGATCGTATTTTTGGAAAACCACGATACACCAAGGTTCAGCTACGGTGTTAAAGGCGATTTAGGTAAGCTGAAGGTCGGCGCGGCACTGAACCTGCTTATCGGCGGCGTTCCCTCCATTTATTACGGGCAAGAGTTGGGTATGACAGGCACCAGCGCAGCCTTCGGAGCTACCGATGCAAACGAGATCCCCGACCGTGAAGCCTTTGAATGGTATAAAACCGACCAGGGTAAGGGCATGGCCTACTGGTACAAACAAAAAGGCCCGCATAAGGATACTTTTAATAATGACAAGCCCAACGACGGCGTATCCCTCGAGGAAGAAAAATCCGACCCGAATTCATTGTGGAACTTCTATCGCCAGATGATCGCCATCCGTAAAGCAAACCCTGTAATTTCAAAGGGAACCTACAAAACCCTGCAAAATGATAATGATAAAGTGTTCAGCTTTATGCGTTACGATGGCGATAAGAAACTGATTGTAGCAGTGAATCTTTCAGACAAGCCTTTAACAGCCAACATTGCCTGCGAAAATAAAGGCAGCTTAAAAACTGTGTACGGCGAAGCAAAACCCGTAATCAGCAACAATGCAATTGCTATTGAGTTGCCGGCTAACGGCGTAGCTGTTTGGGCGGAATAAACAGAAGCTTCCAATATAGTCGATGCCGCGAGCTTGCAGCTCCAGGTATAACATGGTCAAAGCTTTCAGCTTCCGCACGTTCAGTTGAAAACTAAAGCAATGCATTACCACGAGCTAAAAGCTCGCGGCAGCGGAGAGTGTCTTGATTCTTGGCTCTTGATTCCTGACTCTCTTCCTAAGCTACCACCTTCTCATCAACTTCCTCAAAGCTGCCCATAAACTTTTTACGGTAGTTAAGCGGACTCAGGTGCATTTTCACTTTAAACATCTTATAAAAATGCGACACATCGCCAAAACCGCTTTCAAAGGCAATTTCTGATATCGGCTTATCTGTTTGCACCAACTGCTGGATGGCATAATTGAGGCGGTATTCAATAATGGTCTCCATAAAGGTTTTGCGGGTTATTTTCTTGAAATATTTGCAGAAAGCGTTGGTGGTCATGTTGGCAATGCCTGCCGCGGTATCGAGCGATACCTGGTGCCTGAAATTCTCTACCAGGTAAGCGAAAACAGGGTTAATCCGTTCCTGCTGGGCAAGCGAGCGCTCGGCCACAGACCTGTTTGGGTCGAGCAGCACATATTCGGCTGATTGCGCCAGGCGCTGCAGGGCCTCCAGCAAACCTATCAGCATCTTAAAACCATTTTCATCGCCGCTTAAACCCATCAGATTTTCACCTACCGTTTTCGACGTATCTCCGTAAAAGCGCATCCCGCTACCGCTTTTCTCAAAAAGGCGTTTAATGTATTGAAGTTCGTGCCTGTTAAAGAAATCATTGCCCAAAAAGCCGGCATCGAACTGAATTACAATAGCCCCCCCCGCGGTCTGCTCGTCTTTGCCGGGTTCAAGCTTCCAGCAATGCGGCAGATTGGGGCCAATAAACACCAGGTCGCCGCTGGTAAATTGCTCCATGTGGCTGCCTATATATCGTTTGCCATGCCCCTCTAAAATATAGGTAAGCTCATATTCGGCGTGAAAATGATAAGGAGCATCGAAGGCCGAACTATCGAACCTTCGGAACAGGAACGACTGGCCATTTACCGGCTGCAATATTTCATAAGAAGCCTTGATCATAGTATATTTTAATAAATTATTACAATATGTTAAATATAAGGATAAAATAATCCATAATTATACCATTTAAAACATTTTTTTTGGCGGGCTAATCCACTTACTTTGAGTATAACCAATTAAATACGCAATGATCACTGAAACTTTGCCATCGCTGAATAATTTTGTCGATACGCCGCAGAGCAATATCGACGAGTTCCAGGAAAAGGGCCATACCCTTGTAGAAGGGGTGCTTTCTCCTGAAGAAATTGCCGCTTACCGCCCAGTTATCGTCGGTGCTGCCGATCGCTATAATACCGAAAAGCGCAGGCTCGAAGAGCGCGACACTTACGGTAAAGCCTTTTTGCAGATCATGAACCTCTGGCAGGTGGATGAGGATGTACGCAAATTTGTACTGGCCAAACGTATGGCAAAAATCGCTGCCGACCTGATGGGCGTACGCAACGTGCGGATTTATCACGATCAGGCCTTATTTAAAGAACCCGGAGGCGGACCAACCCCCTGGCACCAGGATCAGTACTACTGGCCTATCGATACCTTTAATACCTTAACCATGTGGATGCCGCTGGTTGACATTGATGTGGATATGGGCATGCTTACGTTTGCCTCCTGCTCTTATACCAAAGGATCGATATTTAACTATGAGATCTCTGATGAATCGGAAAGCGCTTATGCCGATTACGTAAAAGAACACGAGTTCCCTATCAGCCGCGCTAACACCATGAAGGCGGGCGATGCTACCTGGCACCGCGGCTATACCATGCACCATGCCAACGGCAATAACTCCAAAAAAATGCGCGAGGTAATGACCATCATTTACGTTGCAGATGGCGCGCGCGTTACCCCGTACAAAAACAACTGGCAAAAAAACGACCACGAAAAATGGTTAATGAGCGTACCTATCGGCTCGGAAATAGATTCGGAGTTGAACCCGAAGGTTTTATAGAGTCGATGATTAAGAGGCAAGAAATCAAGAGTCAAGAATCAAGACAGAATAATTTATATCTGCTTTGATTATTGACTCTTTTCTTAAGGTCATTTATTTTTCTTTTTCAATTTCTTAAATCTTGATTCTTGATCTCTTGGCTCTTGACTTTAAAAAATAGCTCTGTTCGCTCCGCCGTCAACTTGTATTGTCGTGCCACTGATATAAGCCGCCTGCTCTGATGCGAGAAAGGTTACCAAAGCCGCCAGTTCTTCGGGCTTACCAATGCGGCCCAAAGGAATATTTTTAGCTTTTTCCTGCAAAGCCTGTTCAGGGTCTACGCCCTGCGGGAGGGTATGTTTTAAACGGTCGGTTAATATCATTCCGGGAGCCACATTATTAACCGTAATGCTATAAGGGCCTAATTCATCAGCCATCAGCTTTGCCATACCTACCACGCCCATACGCATACTTGTTGAAAGAACAGAATTATTCAGCACTGCCTTTACCGATCCACTGATAACATTAATGATGCGCCCGCTGCCCGTTTTTTGCATGTGCGGCAACACCAGCCGGCTGGTGCGGGCAAAACTCAGCAGGTTGAGTTCAAATGCTTTTTGCCAGGCTTCGTCATCAAAATTCTCGAATTTATTAAAGGGAGGTCCGCCGGCATTATTGAGCAGAATATCTATACGGCCAAACTTAGCTGCAGCCTGCGTTATGAAATCCTTTACCGCGTCACTATCAGAAACATCAACCGGTAAAGCAATCACCTCGTTTCCCGTCAACTGCTGGATTTCTGCTGCGGTTTTAGCAAGTTCGTTTTCATCGCGCGAGCCTATAATCACTTTTGCGCCTTCGGCAGATAAAGAAGTGGCGATAGCCTTGCCCAGTCCCTTACTGGCAGCCAAAACGATGGCAACTTTATTGGTGAGTTTTAAGTCCATATTAGTTGATTTGGTTGCACTAAGTTATTGAGTTAGATTAAGTTTTGTTTGGGGCTGGTAAATTATTTAAGAAATCAATAACTTAATCAACTTATTCAACCCCGCCCACCTTCTTCTTCCTTTTCTCCATACTCAGTAGAAAAGCCGGCAATAGCGTCAGGTTGCTAATCATCGATACCAATAGCGTAACTGATAACAATATGCCCAGCGCCTGTGTGCCGCCAAATGTGGATGCCGCGAATACCCCGAATCCAAAGAACAGGATAGTAGCGATATAAATCATACTGATGCCTGTTTCGGCAATGGTTTCAGAAACAATGGTGGAGATACTTTTACCGGTATGCCGCAGTTCGTGGCGGTATCGGGTAATAAAGTAGATGGTCTGATCTGACGAGATCCCCATCGCAATACTGAATATCAAAATACTCGACGGCTTCAACGGGATGCCGAAAAAGCCCATAATACCCGCAGTGATAACTAATGGGATAAGGTTTGGCAGCAGGGAGATCGCAATCATCCTGATTCCCCTGAACAATACCCACATTACCCCGGCTATCAGGAAGATGGCCCAGGCCAGGCTCTCGTATAGGTTGCGCACCATGTAATTTGCACCTTTTATAAATATAATGCTCGAACCTGTTAATTCAACATGGTATTTCTTTGGGTTGAAGATTGAATCTATCCGCGGCTGCAATTCATCCAATATGTGGTTCATTTTCGCCGAACCCACATCGATCATTTCAAATGTAACCCTCGTATACCGACGGGTGCTGTCTAAATAATTGTGCAGCATATCCGTGCTTTTGCCCGAATTACCGGCGTAGCTTAAAATAAAGCCCTGCTCTACCCCGCTTGGCAAACGGTAAAACTCCGCCTTGCCACCATAAAACGATTGCGTTAAAAACTTCAGCCCCTGCGTAAGTGAAAGCGAACGGCTAAACTCTGGCCTTGACGAGATCAGATTTTCCAGTTTCTCAACCTTGCGGATAACGGCATTATTCATGATACCGTTTTTGCGTTTGGTATCGATGCTTACCTCCAGCGGCAGTACGCCCTTAAAATTTGATTCAAAGAATTTCAGATCGGCAAGGGTATTGTTTGATTTGGGGAGATCATCCACCACATAGCTATTCACGTTTATCCGCGTAATGCCATAGAGACAGATCACGACCAAAACAACAGTCACGATATAAATGGCTTTGCGGTGGTGATGCACTACATAATCGAGGCCCTTTAAAAGCCCCTGCATCAGCCTCCGTTCTTTTATTCTCGTTTGCCTTTCTTTCGGGTCGGGCAGATAGCTGAATATGATGGGCACCATAATAATGCTCAGGGCAAAGGTCACTAATATACTGGTAGAGGCCACCACGCCGAACTGGATAAGCAGTTCACTATTGGTAAAGCACAACACGCCGAAACCGATAGCCGTAGTAATGTTGGCCACAAAAGTTGTAATACCCACCCGTTGCACGGTGATAAGCAGCGCCTCCATTTTATTGAGCGAAAGGCCGTATTCGTAATAGTATTTATTGAGGATGAACACGCTGTTTGGGATGCCGATAATAACCACCAGCGATGGCATGATGCCAGTTAAAATGGTGATCTCGTAATGCATCAGCACCAGGATACCCAAACTCCAGGTTACCCCAAACAGCACCACTACCGATGGGAAAAACACTGCAAAAAAAGACCTGAACACCAGAGACAAAATACTGATGGTGATTAGCAGCGACAAACCAAGGAACAACACGAATTCATTTTTGATCAGATCGCCTACCAGCGTACGGATCAGCGGTAAGCCTGAATAATGTACCTCGATGTTGTGCTTATGAGCAAACTGCGGCCCCTCTTTTTGAATTTCTTTAAGAATGGGAACGCGCTTGGGCGTATTCAATATCTTACCGTCAAAGCTGATCGCCATCAGGGTTGAGCTGCCATCCTCGCTCAGCACCAAACCTTTGTAAAAGGGCAGCGACAGGAACTTTTGTTTAACACTGTCGGCCTGTTTATCGCTGGTAATTAAGCCGGGAGTTAAAGGCTGTAAAACATATTTATGCTGAACGGTGTCTTTCTTAATGTCATAAACATTGGCAATGGAAATTACCCCGTTTATGCCTTTGATCTTTTTGATGTTATCGGCAATGGTATGCCAGTCGTTATAAACATCTTTATCAAAAATCTTTGGCGATTTAAAGCCGATCACCATGGTATTGGCGTCCTGCCCGAAAAGGCGCTTAAACTCGTTGTAGCGGATATAGGCCGAATCTGTCACCGGCAGCACTTTTCCGCCGGCAAATGTAATACGCACCTTGCTGGCCTGGTACCCCATAAAAAGGCTCGACAGAATGACGATTGTCAGCACTATCGCCCGCTTTTTTAATATGAGGTCGGCAAGTTTTTTCCAGATCATTTAGTTGCTTATAATTCAGGTGGGCAAAACTACGAGATTATGTGCAAATTTGCAGGGTCGGGAACCAAGAATCAAGAGTCAAGAATCAAGATTGGAAAAAATCCAATAAACAACCAATGAAAAAACTGATACGCAGCTTTGGATATGCTTTTAAAGGAGTAGCTTATGCTACCGTTAGCCAACTGAACTTTCGTATTCATTTGGCAGCAACAGCGATAGTTTTACCGCTCGGCTATTTCCTGCACATCAGTACAGGCGACTGGCAATGGATCATGCTTTGCATTACCATTGTGCTGGTTACCGAGATCTTTAATACCATGATTGAAACGCTGGTGGATCTTGTTTCGCCCGGCTACAACGAAAAGGCAGGTCGCGTTAAAGACATGGCCGCAGGTGCGGTAGTTATTGCTGCCACATTTGCGCTCATTACCGGCATTATCATTTTTCTGCCTAAAATATTATTGCTCATCAATCATGCTGCATAAAACCCGCGGCATAGTATTTAAAACTACCGATTACAGCGAAAGCAGCGTAGTGGTGCAGATCTTTACTGAAAAATTCGGACTGCAATCATACATGGTGAACGGCGCGCGGAAACCAAAAGCCAAAATTGGACGCAATATGCTGCAGCCCCTTCATTTACTCGATATGGTGGTATACCATAAACATTCAGTTGGCATACAGCGCATCAAAGAACTAAAGAACGCCCCCGTTTTACAAAGCATTCCTTATGATGTGGTCAAAAGCAGCCTCGCACTATTTTTAAATGAAGTGCTGTACAAATCGGTTAAGCAGCAAACAGCAGAAGAACACTTGTTCGATTTTATTTTTAGCGCGATTGAATGGCTTGATCATCAGCAGGAAGGTATCGCCAATTTTCATTTATTATTTTTGATCAAGCTGACCCGTTACCTCGGTTTCTATCCAGACCGCTACCTCTCCGGTGAAGCCGATTATTTCGACCTGAAAAACGGCACTTTCAGCAGATACAAACCTGAAAGTGTTTTATATCTGTCGCCGCCGCATACGCAAAATTTCACAACGCTGCTCGAGAGCAATTTTGAGAACATTAGCAGCATCAAATTAAATAACGATGAGCGCCGCTACCTGATCAGTAAACTATTGGATTATTATGCCTTGCATATAGAAGGATTGGGGCATATCAGGTCGCATGAGGTGTTGGAAGAAGTGCTGAGGTAGGGATTTACGATTTTAGATTTACGAATTTAGATTTACGATTTTGTGTTTGGAGATTGAGAATTTAAATATTTTCAATCTACAAATCAAAACAAATCGTAACTCGTAAATCTAAAATCGTAAATCAATCAATATTTCACCGTCGAACCATCCCTGATCTCATCCGAAGCCTGTTTTACAACCTGATCGCCCGGCTTAATATCACCGAAAACTTCGATCTTGCCATCAGCTTCAATACCCCTCCTCACCTGAACCCACTCCGCCTTGTGATCGACAACTTTAATTACAAAAACCTTTTCGGTAGATACCGCTACGGCAGTTTTGGGAAGTATAATAGTACTGTCGCTTGTTGGCAGCGGGACATTCACTTCGGCAAACATGTGCGGAATCAGCTTTTTATCCTTGTTGTAAACATCCATTTCAAGGCGTTCTGAACGCAATTTCTCATCAAGCGCGCCGGCCAAACGTTGAATTTTTGCAGTAAAGTGCTGACCCGGTAACGCTTTGATAGTAAAGCTCACTTCGTTCTTATTGCTCAAACCACCGGTATAAGCTTCGGGAACTGAAACCACCAAACGCAAACGGTTCTGATCCTGCAAAACAAACATCGGATCGGTACCCTTGCCGCCCGGACCAACATAGGCTCCTAAATTCACATTACGCGCGGTAATGATGCCATCAAACGGTGCGCGGATCTCGAGGTAAGCCAGATTTGCCGCCACTTCTTTGTAGGCCGATTTTGCTGCCTCTACATTAGCCAGGTCAGAATTCTTTTTAGCCTCGGCCTGTTCCAGATCATTCTGCGAAATTGTACCAGGGGTCTTGCTGGTGTTCAGCAAACGGTCGTACGTAGCTTTGCTGGCAAAGTAAATAGCCTGCTGCTGCTGAATGCGCGATTGCGCGCCCGCCAGCTGCGAGTTGATCTCGGGCGCTTCCAACACAGCCAATAATTGGCCTTGGTGCACCTGCGAGCCGATATCCACCTGTAATTTCTTTACATAGCTGTTCACCTTTGCGTAAAGATCAACCTGTTGATATGGAAGCAGTTCGCCGGGAATGGCAATACTCGAACTGAGCTTACCCTTTTGCACAGGAACAAGCGTAACGGTAGGCGTTTCAACAGCGTTTACAGCGGCAACGGTTTGCGCCTGCTCTTCCTGTTGCTTTTTATCAGGCCCGCACGAGCTTAAAGCGCCGCCTATAAATAAAGCCGCTATGGCAATTACAAGTTTATTTTGTTGAGTGTTCATGATGGTGCAAAGGGACATAAAATTTACTTTCTTTATCTTCAGGATCTAACGAAACAGATTGAGTTGAGGCCTTGCCTTGTACCCAGGCAAAAACAAGCGGCAATATCAGCAGCGCGGCAAAGGTTGAGGCAAACAGACCGCCGATAACAGCACGGCCCAAAGGTGATGTCTGGTCGCCGCCTTCACCCAGGCCTGATGCCATCGGGATCATACCTACAATCATGGCCAAACTGGTCATTAATATGGGGCGAACGCGCAGGGCTACCGCTTCACGTGCCGAGCGTAAGGCATCGCCGTTGTGTTTTCTTAATTCTTCGGCATTGGTTACCAGCAACACCGCGTTGGAGATGGACACCCCTACCGACATGATCATCCCCATGTATGATTGCAGGTTCAGCGTGGCGCCCGTTAGTTTAACCAGCAGCAGGGAGCCGAATAATACCGCCGGAACTGTAGACAATACCACCAGCGAAACCTTGAACGACTGGAAGTTTGCCGCCAGCATCAGGAAGATCACCAACACGGCAACCAATAATCCTGTTTGAAGGCTGTCTAAGGTCGATGTAAGCGTTTGGCTCATGCCGCGCAGCTCTACGGTTAAACCACGTGGCAATTTACCCAAACTCTCAATGGCTTTATTCACATCGTTAGTGGCTGTGCCTAAGTCTTTTTTATTGATGTTGGCTGTTACCGATAATGTAGGCACCGCACCTATGTTATCATCTTCACCCCAGGTAGTATCCTGTTTAACATCAGCCACATCACCCAATACAGGGCGCTGTTGTCCGCTTAATACCGGGATTTCCTTGATGTCGTTCAGGCTGGCCATTTTATATTCAGGCACCTGTACTTGTACCAGGTAACTCAAGCCGGCTTTTTCGTCAATCCAGTTATTTTTTTCGGTGAAACGCGATGATGAGGTCGATGCCGTCAGCGTCCGCGAAATATCATTGATACTTACGCCCAACTCCGCCGCACGCACCCTGTCGATATTGATATCTATTGACGGATAATTGTACGCCTGTGCTATCTGCACATCCCGCAGGTAATCTATCTGGTTAAGCTTTTGAATTACCTTTTGAGCATATTCAACGTTCTGCTTTTTGTTTTTGCCGGTCAGCGCCACTTCAATTGGTGTCGGCGATCCCTGGCTTAAGATCTTATCGGTCAGCTCAATCGGCTCGAATGAAAGCTTCAGTTCTGGCAGCGCCTTTTTCATAGCCGCGCGGTAACGCTCTTTTAAGTGATCGAGATCTTCTTTATATCCTTCAACCAAACTCACCTGCATTACCGATTCCTGCGGACCAGCCATAAACAAATAAATAGGGTTGGTTGAGAACGACGACGGATGCTGCCCTACCATTGTTGATGTTATGGCAATATTTTCTTTACCCACCAGATCCTGCAGCACTTTTAACGCCTTAAGCGTATTAGCCTCTGTACGTTCCAGCCTGGTGCCATCGGCGGCGCGCAACCTTACCTGGAAAGTTCCGGAATTCACTTTTGGCAAAACGTCATGGCCTATTAAGCTGAACAACAGGAAAGCCAAACCAAATGCACCAATCACATAGCCAATCACAATAACCTTACGGGCCGGCATCATCCTATCGATGAAATCAAGGTAGCGTTTTCTGAACTTATCAAATCCGGTCAGTTTGTGTCCGTTTTGTTTGGTGGCATTTTTAATGGCCAGTTCTTTCTGCTGCCATGGCTCGCCTTCATCTTCGAGCGCGAAGCCGTCGGCATGGCTATGGTCTTCGTGTTTATTTACCATTACCCAGTTTGCCATGATGGGCACAAAGGTTTGCGCTAACAGGTACGACACGATCATCGAAAAACCAATGGCCAGCGACAATGGTAAAAATAATGCGCCGGGAATACCGGTCATGGTAAACGCCGGCGCGAACACTGCAAGAATACAAAACAAGATCAACAGCTTAGGGAAAGCAATCTCCTTACAGGCATCCCATATAGCCAAAGCCTTGGGTTTGCCCATGTCAAAATGCTGGTGAATATTTTCTATCGTTACCGTCGATTCATCCACCAGGATCCCTATCGCCAGCGAGAGGCCGCTCAGCGTCATGATATTGATGGTTTGATGGAAGAGGTACAGGAAGAAGATAGCCGAGATCACACAGGTTGGGATGGTGAGAATCACGATCATTGCCCCTCGTCTATCACCTAAAAATAACAATACCATCAGGCCGGTAAGCACCGCACCAATCGCACCCTCTTCGGCCAAACTTTTAACCGCGTTAATTACATAAACC
Organism: Mucilaginibacter sp.; assembly: GCA_036569325.1. Lineage (GTDB taxonomy): Bacteria > Bacteroidota > Bacteroidia > Sphingobacteriales > Sphingobacteriaceae > Mucilaginibacter. The sequence continues at coordinate 20,662 of DATCQV010000006.1, forward strand.
GATTGGTCGAACACGAACGATAGCTTCACATCTGCCGGAAGCAATGCCTGAAATCGTGGCAGGGCTTTTTTCAAGTCCTGCACCACATCCCATGTCGAGGCCGAAGCCGCCTTGGTGATGGGCAGATAAACCGAGCGTTTCCCGTTAATAAGCGCGTAACCATTGGTGATATCGGCGCCATCCTCAACTGTGGCAACATCATGTAAAAACACCGTTTGTACGCCGTTTCTGAACAACGGGATATTTCCAAAATCAGGGATCTTTTTAATAGTTGTGTTGGCAGGGGTCAGGTAGTTGTAATCGCCGATGCGCACGTTACCTGCCGGGGTATTCTGATTATTATCGCGCAGTGCCTGAACGATCTGATCGGGCGTGAGGTTATGCGAGCGCAGTAACTCCGGATCAACTTTTATAACCACTGTACGCTGGTTACCGCCAAATGGAGCCGGAGCAACCAGGCCGGGTACCGAGGTAAAGGACGATCGCACATAAACCAACGCAAAATCCAGCAACTCGTTGTTCGATCGTGTGGGACTACTCAATACCAACTGCCCTACCGGCAGCGTGGAAGCATCGAACCTTAAAATAAATGGCGGCTGTGAGCCTTGAGGGAATCCCGCCTGTGCACGGTTGGTATAACTCGTCACCTCGGCAGCGGCCTGCGCCATGTTAGTGCCCTCGTAAAATGTTACTTTGATAAGGGTTAATCCCTGTATGTTTTTAGTCTCGATACTTTTAACACCCGAAACGAACAGTAATAAGTTAACGTACTGCTTGCCAAAATAGGCCTCCATCTGGTTAGGGGTAAAACCACCATAAGGGTGCGATACGTAAATTACCGGCAGGTTAAGGTCGGGGAAAATGTCTATTTTGATATTGCGGACGGCGTTTATACCGAAGAAAAATAATCCTGCTACAATAACCAGTATGGTAATTGGTTTTTGCAGCGCACCTTTAATCATTCCCATTTATTTTACTGTATTAAAAGTTATTTATAAAGATCCCGAAATCGCCGGTCGCAGCGGCTTTGTAAAGTACCGCCTGCCACACGTTGTTCCTGGCTATGTAAGTATCTATCTCGGCGCGGTTCACCACATAAAGTGCCTGCGTCAGATCCACGATATTGGCCAGACCGTTTTTGTATAAGGCTGATTTTTGATGATAAGCATCGGTAGCCGCCCTTAATTCCTCGGGCACTTCGTGATAGTTTTTCAGTGCGTTGCTGATGCGGGTCTCGGCGAGAGCCTGTTGCGCGGTTAACTGCTGATTAACGAGATCATATTCGTTCTTAAGCTGTGCCGAGGTATATTGCTGCGATTTCACCTGGTAATGTGTGCGGAACGGGTTAGTGATATTCCAGAACATACCGATACCCACCACATAGTTGAATCGTGTAGGATCCACGCCTGCGCCGTAGCTGCTGGTATAATCGTTTTGATTGGTTGCGAAGTCCGACTTAAAGCCCGATCCTCTGCCCTGGTAAGTACCAAAGAAGCTAAATGTTGGGTAAGCAAACGTTTTATAATATCTGGCAAGCTCGTCGCTCACATTCATGCGGTTGCGATAGTATTGCAGCACCGGGTGATTTTCCGTGCTGTTTGCAGCTTGAGGGTCGGCATTGGCAGGCGCCTTGGTTACAAATGCGCTATCAAGCACAAAATCCTGTGCTGGTATGCCGAGGTATTGCGCTAATAAATTTGCTTGATCCTGCTCATTCTGTTTAGTATTAACCAACGCTATTCTTGCTGCAGATACTTCGGCGTTAGCTTGCGATGAATCCACACCCGGATTCAAACCATTCTTTACACGGGCTACCACCACCTTTTGAATATCGATGGTGCGGTTCAGGTTATCCTCCTGTGCTTTGGTTAATTGCTGCGCGGCAAGCAAATTCAAATAGGTACTTGCCACACGCACTTCATGCTGAAATTGTTCCTGCACTAAATCAGTTTCATCGCGAAAAACTACCGAACGCTGCACCTTCACCTTTTCGGTAGCTTTGCCGAAAGCAAAGAAATCCCAGCTTACGTTGGCGAGGTATAGGGCGCCAAATCCGGCTTTCCAGCTTTGGTTAGGCAGTGCCGGACCGGAAGAGGCTACGCTGAAACCGCGGTAACCATACAGCGGACCGTTCTGGCCGTTAACGGTACCATAGTCCTGCTGGGCTGACAAATTCACGTCAGGCAGCTGCTCGGTACGGGTTTCGGAGAGTGATGCTTTTGAGGCATTCAGCTGATTGGCCTTTGCCTTGATGGTGCCGTAATTGGCCAATGCCAGTTGCTCGGCATCCTTAATAGAAAGTACTTTTTGTGCGAACGCCTTCGGAAAGATCAGAACACTTAAAAAAGCGGCTAAGATAAATTTGGAAGGGGTATTTAACATAAGTGTAATATTGACACGGCAAAGGTAGAATTACGATATATATGAAAAAAATGAATTAATTTTGTAAGAATCATTAATAAAATTCATAATGAACATTGCCCTTCACCATTTCCGCCTCATCGATACCATTTCGAAGGAAGGAACCCTCACTAAAGCTGCCAGCACTTTACACCTCACACAATCGGCCCTGAGCCACCAGTTAAAGGAGCTGGAGCGCGAACTCGACGTAGAGATCTTCGACCGCCAGGGTAAACGTTTGCACCTTACCGAACAAGGCTATCGCTTCCTGCGAAGCTCAGAAAAAATATTGGCCGAAATCAAATCGCTGGAAGAGGATATAAATAACTATAAGAACGGAAAAACGGGCAATTTGAGCATCAGCATGCAATGTTATACTGCATACCACTGGCTGCCCGGTATCATCAAATATTATAAGAAGCAGTGGCCCGATATCAATATACAAATATTAAGCGATGCAACCCGCCGGCCGCTGGAATATCTGATGAACGGCGATCTTGATGTCGGTATCATTCGCACCCAGATGGTGAACACCCGGATTCGCTATGAACCTATCTTTGAAGACCGGCTAACTGCGGTTATCAGCAAAGATCATCCTTTGGCAAAAAAAGACGTGATCGAGATCTGCGACTTCCAGGGCCAGGAGCTTATTTTACCTTTGTATGACCCTTCGTACCAGGATACACCTATTATTGAGTCGCTTATACAGTCCCAGCACGTAAAACCGAAAACGCTGCACCGCATCCACTACACCGATGCCACCATCGAAATGGTGAACGCCGGCCTCGGCATCACCGTAATGGCCGACTGGATCGTTGAGCCTTACCTCGCCGGTCGTAACATAGTTGTTAAGCCGCTGCACCATAGCGTAGCCAAGCGTGCCTGGTTTGCCGCCACCTGTAAGCAAACTCCGGCTATCCAAAATTTCCTCGAGTGTCTGAAACTCTACTTCTCCGGCGCTGATATGAACGTGGAAGAACCGGAAAAACGCCAGATAGTGCAGGAACATGCTACAACGCTAAAACAAGCGATTACAATACCCGCTGCCCGCTTACCACGGGAAATGGCTTTTGATTTGAATGCGGCAGGCGACATAAGGAATTATCAGTATTGAGGTTGAGAATAGGAATAAGATAAAGACTTACGAAGTTTTAAAAACTTCGTAAGTCTAAAATTCGATTAGTTATATTTGTAATAAGGAGCTATGACACGAGAAGCCATCATACAAAAAACCGTAAAGACGCTAAATAAGTTGCCTGTAGAAAAAGCAGGTGAAGTTGCCGATTTTGCTGATGCCGTTCTTAAAGGGTACGAAGAGCATTTGCTCCAAAAAGGAGTTGAAAAACTTGTCGTTCAGTCACAAGTCTTTCAATTTTTGAATGACGATGAAGATCTTTATTCTGAGAAAGACATTAAAGAAAAATATTGATGGCTAAAGGAACCATTGTCCTTATCCCGTTCCCTTTTACTGACCTTTCGGGGAATAAACTGAGGCCTGCCTTAATTCTTGCTGAAACCACATTAGATGTCACTGTTTCTTTTATTACAACCCAGATTCAATGGCGGGAATCCACGGATATTATGCTACAACCGACCAAAACGAACGGGATAAAGAAAACGTCTCTTGTTCGCTTAGGTAAGATAGCGACCATTGATAAAACATTAGTAGCAGGGAAACTTGGCTTAATTGATCAGATTCACCTTGGTGACTTAGATAGCAAATTGAAGACAATATTTCAAATAAAGTAGGCGTTCTCCTTACGTAATTTGAATACATGAAATTAGGGAGAATAATATTGTTTTTTGTCTTTCTTAATTTCATATCTGAAGCCCAATCTCCCCGCTTCCCCTTCCCTCAACACACCAAATATTTCCCCGGCACCATTAAGCCAAATCATATCACGCAAACGCAACTGGATGATAAGGTAAAAACCTTTTACACCCAATGGAAAGCCCGCTTTATCAAACATGTCCCCGATCATGATGAAGCTTTTGTTTGGTTTGAAAATAAAGACAAAAAACAATGTGTTTCTGAAGGGCAGGGCTATGGAATGATCATTGTAGCGCTTATGGCCGGTTATGATCACGACGCTCAATCTATTTTTGACGATATGCTCCGGTATGTACAGGCGCACCCTTCGGGCAAAAGCAAATACCTGATGGCCTGGGCGCAATATGCCAATAATAAAAGCACTGATAACACCTCCGCTTCTGATGGCGACATCGATATCGCTTACTCCCTCCTGCTGGCTGATAAACAATGGGGCAGCAAAGGCCGGATCAATTACTTGCAGGAAGCCAAAGCGAGGATCAATGCCATTATGCAGCACGAGATCAATTCAAAAACATGGACGGTTTTATTAAGCGACGGCGTTGAGTCCGAAAGCAAGGATTATTTCACTACCCGCTCGTCTGATTTTATGCCCTCGCATTTTAAGGCTTTTCAAAAAGTCACACGCGATGAGCGGTGGAGGAAGGTTGTTGATGCCGGATACAAGTTGTTTGCCGAAATGGAGGTTAAATATAGTCCGGATGCAGGGCTGATCCCCGATTTTATCGTCAATCTCAATAAAAAACCTAAACCGGCGCCGCCAAATTTCCTGGAATCGCCTTATGATGGCCTTTATAACTACAATGCCTGCCGCGATCCCTGGCGCATAGCCACCGACTATTTAATTACAGGCGATAAACGCTCCAGACAAATTGCAGACAAAATAAACCGATGGATCCGCAGCACTACCAATAATGATACTTACAACCTCTCTGCCGGTTATACACTGGCGGGAAATGATATTAAGCATCGCTATTTCGAGGCCTTGAGTTTTGTTGCACCGTTTGCCGTATCGGCCATGGTTGACGCCAACAATCAAAAATGGCTCAATAGGGTTTGGGATTACCTCGTGGCTTTTAAGCTGAAGGATTATGATTATTACGATAACAGCATCAAAATGCTGGACATGCTCCTTGTTTCAGGAAATTATTTAAAGATCTGATCGTCCGGACTCTTCTATTATCTTCTTAGCCACATCCCTTCCGCTTGTCAGCGCAGCCTCTACAGTACCCATTGCAGGGCCATCATACAAGTATTCTCCCGCAAAATAGATCGTTTTCTCAACAGGCTCATTCAAAACCGCCCGCGCGGCAGGCGAACCAATTGTATCATAAGCATAAGAGCCCCGGGTAAACGGATCAGCCGTCCAATTCGCGATGTCGAAAGCCACCATGCGATCGCGAAGTTCGTCCACACTCCTTTCAAAAATATTCCCGAGCGATTCCAGTGATTGCTGCAGCAGTTCTTCGGCAGAAGCGTTTACTTTTCTTGCCGCAGGTAAACCGCCGAGCCAGCCGGTCAGTACGTTACTATGCTGCGGCGCTTGCGTCCACCAGGTTGGCACCTCCTGGTCAGACAAGATAAAGTTCATATTCTTCAGGCTTGCACCTGCCAGTTTGGTGGATGCCTCATCTTCCCAAAATGATTCATCAAATTCAAGCAGCACTTTGATGATCGCGCCAAAACCTATAGTTTTGATGCTGTCTTTATATTCCGGAATTTCCGGATAGAACGTTATCGATCCGGTTTCTGCTTCATCAGCCTGTAAAACGCCGAGCGGTAAGGCCAGCAAAACTTTCCCGGCGTTATAGGTCTGGCCATCCATAGTAGTTACCACCACATTACCCTGCTGCCAGCGAATTTCCTTTACCGGTGAATTTAAATTGATGACAGCACCGGCTGCCTTACATTCCTCTTCCAGGTAGCTGATCATGGTGCTATAGCCACCTTCCACCCGGTGCTGCGCGCCTTCATCCTCGTTATTCCATTCATTACCCAGCGCAA
>DATCQV010000007.1:0-16097 GCA_036569325.1 Mucilaginibacter sp.
ATGACAATAATGCGCCTTTACCGCTGTTAACTTTATCAACAAAATTCGAGGTTATTAACAAAGAAAAAGAAGCAAAAAGAAAGCTTCAACAATAATTATAACCCTTATTATTCTGTTGAAGCTAATCTAAAGGAAATGACATAGAGGGTATTAAAAGCAAACGGGCAGCTATCTCAAAACAACTGCCCGTGCGCCGGAAAAAGAAAATATAATCAGTTAAAATGTAACCGCGAACTGAGAGCTGACACTACCAATTCAACCCTGGTACGCCATCGATTTCGACAATTCCTCGTACATCCTGAACTCTTTGTCCAGTGCACCTAATTTGGTCATCGCCCGGTTGTAGGCGTCTTCGCCTAAAAGTAAATGTAAGGGAGGATCGTCGTCATTGGCTATCTGGATCATCGCTGCGGCAGCCTTTTCCGGGTCGCCCGCCTGGCTGCCATCCATTTGCATATATCTGGCATGCGATGCCCGCACATTCTGGTAAGCATCAATCGGATTCTGCGTAACCACCAGCGATTCAGGTGCTAAAAAGCTGCTTCTGAACGCGCCGGGAGCCACAACCGTAACTTTTATACCGAACTCCTTCACATCGTCGGCCAACACTTCAGAGAGACCTATCACGGCATACTTTGTAGCGGCATATAAAGCCCATCCGCTTGCCGGTGCGATACCCGCAATAGATGAGATATTGATGATGTGACCGTACATCTGCTGTCTCATCTGCGGCAATACGGCGCGGATCACGTTCAATGTGCCGAAAACATTTACATCGAAACTTTCACGGGCTTCTTCATCGGTCAGCTCTTCAATGCTGCCACCAATGCCATAGCCTGCGTTATTGATCACCACATCTATGCGGTTAAAGGTATTGATCGTGGTTTCAACGGCCTCGGCAACGCTTTTTTCATCGGCGAGGTTAACATACAGGGGTAAGAAATTTTCAGAAACATCACCCGCCGCTTTTACCAGGCTGGCTACATACCTCGATGTCGCAGCCACTTTCTGACCAGAGGCCAGCAGCTGCTTCACCAGGCTCAACCCAAATCCCTTCGAAGCGCCGGTAACAAACCATACTTTACTGTTTTCCATAATCTTGTTGTTTTTCATATCACAAAATTAAGGTGCGAAAAAGGCAAGCGGTTGCGGCATTCAAACCAATGCTTGCAAAATTCAAACAAAACGGTAAACAGATGGCGTTTTTGTAGTTTGTTTTTTGAAAAAGTTATTGAAATGCGCAGGCTCCTCAAAACCCAGGCAGTAACTTATCTCCGCGATGTTCCAATTAGTATGTCTCAACAAAGCGATGGCTTCACTGGTAAGCCGCTCAAAAATATGATCTGTAGTGGTTTTTCCGGTAGTTTGCCTGATGGCCCGGTTTAAATGATTCACGTGGACCGAAAGATGCTCCGCAAAGTCCTTAGCCGACCGTAAGGTAAACCGCTGCGATGGCGATTCGATAGGGAACTGTCTTTCCAAAAGCTCGGTAAACACCGCAGTAATGCGTGAATTAGCGTCGGGATGCTTGTAAATGGTTTCTGTAGGTTCCATCTTTAAAGCATAGTGGATCAGCTCGGTCACATAGTTGCGCAATAGGTCGTATTTGTACCGATAGTCTGAACGGATCTCGGCGTGCATCTTATCAAAGATCTGGGTAAGATCCTTAAACTGCTGGTCGTTCAAGGCGTACGATGGTTTCCCGCCCGCAGCGAACATGGGCAGCTCGTGAATGTTATTGCGGATAATATCCGTAAAGAAAGACTCCTTAAAGATGCAAAAACATCCTGTGCGATGGTCTGACATGGATTCAATGGTATAAGGCACCATTGAATTAAAGAAGATGAGTGTATTCCCCTCTACCTCAATACTCTTATCGGCATAGTGATAAATGCACTTACCGGTAAAAAGGCTGATCTTATAAAAATCCCTGCGACTGTATTTAAGCGCCGGTGCACTGGGTTTGTTAAGGTCCTCCAACCTGAAACAATTGAAATGCCCCATGTCCTGACTTAGATCATCAGGCATCCAGTTACATTTTTGCTTATAAAATTCTTCTATCGTTTCTACGTTTGCCATGACATCAAAATTACATAATTCAAACTATGTAATCCAAATGGCGCTTTAGCGGTTCAGCCACACGGCCACATTCCCCGAGCCTTGTCCCGCTTCAGAGAACGGCACCAATACCACCGCTTTAGCTTTGTTATTCGCTATTACAGGCACGCTGTAAGCTTCCTTCCACTCCCACTCCTTCGGAAAAGTGAATATAGCCGGCCTGATAAAATTTTGTTTTGTTGCACTGATCTGACTCAACGTAACGCCCGGATTCAGGCTTTGGTCAAAAGCCAGCACCTGCGGCCCGCGTTTAAACGCCACCGAGTTTGGATACGATTTACCGCCTTGCAACACCTGCAAGGGCATATCAAAGGTTATGCTTACGCGATCTCCCGGTTGCCATGCCCGGTCAACTGCCAGTAATTTACCTTTCTCGCCTGTCCACGTCTTCCATCCTACTTTTACAGTGAAATTTTCGCTCCATTCCGGTACACGGAAATTGATTTTGAAAGTCGATTTTTTTGAGGGATTGATCATCATATCTACCCGCCCGTTTTGCGGAAAATTGGTCGTCACCTTTACATCCAGTTGTATTAATTCCGCGTTCTGTGCCGTGACTTTAGTCGATGCCTTACCGTTTTCATAAAACAGCACGGTGAAGACATCATTTATCTTGCCCCCCATCATTTCAGGAATTAGTGAAATCCCCCTCGGTACACTTGATAAACAGCACGAAAACCCCTGATCGCAGCGATAAGGCTTTACGCCCTGCAAGGCAGTGTAATAACTCACACATCCAGTTTGCGGATTCTCAGCCGCCAGCAAGTGATTATACACCGATCGCTCCAACTCTTCAGCGTATTTAGGCTCGCCGGTTATTTGCAGTAATTGCAGGTTGAACTGGATCCAGGTTACCGTTACGCAGCCCTCGCCCATTTCGTTCTGATTTCCCGCTTTTAATTCACCCGCCGGGCGGAATATCTCGTGGTCACTTGCCGTACCGGTAATATACAGGCGATTTTTCTGAATATCATTCCATGCCGTTTGCAAAAGCGTAAGGTACCTTTCCTCCCCGGTTAGCTTGTAGTATTTCAGGATGCCCAAAAAGCACGATAGCATTTCATAAGCCTTTGCATCGCCAACTTTTGTTACGTCACCATATTTATCCAGTCCGCTGATGATCTTCGGACCGGTAGGCTGTTCATAAGCCCTGAAAATATATTTGCAGAAATCGAGATAGCGTGTATTGCCCGTATAGCGATACAGGTCTACCATCGGTTCTAAAATGCTACCCGGCGCCAAACCATTATGTTCACCTGCCACCATCAGGTCGCGTTTGCCGGGCTCATCGCCAAAGGTACGGCAGATCAAATCAGCAGCCCTTTCTGCGGTTTTCAGGGCAGGCTCATAACCCGTCACCGCATAATAATTCAGTAAACCAATAATGGCATATTTATGCGCCCAGACATCCCATGCAGTCCACCGGTCCTTTTCCAGATAAGTGCCCATATAACCGTCGTCCATCTGACATGCTATGTATTTGCGTACCATATCATCCATCAGGTGCTTGATCCGCTCATCATGACTATAGGCATAAGTTTTCGACGCTGAAAATAAAAACTTACCCACATGTTCGCCTATCCATGTCTGCGAGCCCGGCCTGTGCCTGAATCCTGATAACAAAATAGCAGAGTCGATATGCAGCAAACGCTTCTCCAGGTTCACATTCATCCGGTAGCCCAGATACCCGCCGATATTCTCATACCTTGCCGGAGCATATTTATCGGTTATTTTATTTGGTACAATTGGTTCAGGCAGACCAACTGCATAAAGATTTTCTACTGCAAAAATTATAAAAAATGCCAGGCATATAATTTTCTTCATCAGATCAGGATTTTAAATAAATATAACATAACGCCCCATCCAAAACAAAAAGCCGGGAAAAATCCCAGCCTCCTTTATTTGCGCCATCTTCAAATTTTCAAATCAAAGCATCATTCCGCCCGATACCTCAATACGCTGTCCATTGATCCACCTTGCATCTTCGGTACACAGGAACGATACCACGCCGCCTATATCATCGGGCAAACCTACGCGGCCAAGCGCAGTGATCTCAGCCACACGTTTGTTTACATCGGGATTATCACGAACCATACCTCCGCTAAAGTCGGTTTCAATGGCACCCGGAGCAACCACGTTAACCGCAATACCACGCGGACCGAGCTCTTTAGCCAGATAGCGGGTTAATTGTTCAACTCCCGCCTTCATCGAACCATAAGCCGAGGTGCCCGGCATAGCGAACCGCGCCAAACCGGATGATATATTAATGATTCGGCCGCCATCATTAATTAACGGCAAGGCTTTTTGTGTAACGAAGTAAACGCCTTTAAAATGAATGTTATTTAAGATGTCGAAGTTTTCTTCGGTCATTTCTGTAAACAGCGCGTGGTGGCCGATGCCTGCGTTATTGATCAGGAAATCGAAATGATCAGTATCGAATTTATCCTTTAAGATTGTTTTGACCAGATCAAAGAAAGCATCAAAACTTTTAATGTCGCCTGCACTAAACTGAAGTGTAGCTGCTTTTTGACCCTTTGCCTCAATTTCAGCAACAACTTCATTTGCCTCGTCCTGTTTGCTGTTATAAGTAAGTATTACGTCGATACCTTTGCCGGCCAGGCTCAGCGCCATGTTTTTGCCCAGCCCGCGGCTGCCGCCGGTTACCAGTGCGATCTTGCTATTTTTCATAAACTTTTTTTTCTGTTTTAAATGATGATGTAAAGGTATGATAAGCAACCACCGCACCGTTTGCAAACATCAATCCATTGTTTGCGAAATTCAAATCTGCGTTTTATGATCTGAACGCCAGCGGTGCCAGGGTAGTTTGTTTCCGGAAGAAGTTCGAGAAATGCGCCACCTCCTCAAAACCGAGGCTGTAGGCAATTTCAGAAACATTCCAGTCGGTTTGTTTAAGCAATATTTTGGCCTCCTGTATAATCCTGCTGCTGATGATATCTGTGGTAGTCTTCCCGGTATTCTCCTTCAGCACCTTATTGAGGTGATTCACGTGCACGGCCAGCCTGTCGGCGTAATCTTTGGCCGTACGTAACGACAGCTTTTGATGAGGCGATTCGATAGGGAATTGCCGTTCCAGCAACTCGATAAACAACGACGACACCCTTGCCGACGCCGTGTGCGACGGATAAAGCGAAGTGGCGGGCTGCAGCTTTTGCCCGTAGTGGATCAGTTCCAGCACGTAGTTGCGCAGCAGGTCATATTTATATGCATAATCGGATGAAAGCTCCTTATACATTTTTTTGAAAATCAACAGAATATCTTCCATGTCCCCGGGCGTCAGTTGAAATACAGGGTAGCCGCCGGGTTGAAAGATTGGCAGGTCATCCAATACAACGCCGCTTTTATGCTGAATTAAAAAATCATGTGTAAAAATGCAGAAAAACCCTGATTGGTTCTCGTCCTGAGGAATGTAATGGTAAGGGATCTTCGGCGTGGCAAACAACAGGGCATTTTGCTCTATCTCAATTTCCTTATCGGCATATTGGGCTTTGTTATGGCCAATGATCATACTGATCTTGTAGTACGCCCGGCGGTTATAAGGCATCACGTTGCGCTTTCTCAGGCTCGCCGTCAGCTCGTCGATCTTAAAAACATTAAAATGCCCTATCTCCTTGTTAATATCCCTGGGAATGAGCGCGGACGTGGCGTTATAAAAATCGTTGAGGGTCGCTATTTCCTGTGCCATAAGATTTGCAAAAATCAAATATAGCAAATTGTCAAACTAACAATTCAAAGCTGATGTCGTTGTTCAATAGGTTTCATGCGTAGTCCCAGCATAATATTCAATATGCCGGTCACAATGAACGCAGCGCCCGTCCATATCACAACGGTAGCTGCGCCGAATACCGGGTTAGCGATAACCATAATGCCAAACAGCAGCACAATTATCGCACCTGCCAGTATCCACACTGGTCTCCGTGCAAAGCCCCTGAAATTAAAAATGGAAAGTCCTCTGAAAAGAAAATAAACGCCGATCACCACACGCAGCACATCCATGCTGGCCGCAAGATGATTCAATAAGATCAAACCAATTATCAGGTCGACCAAGCCTACAAACAGATGCCATCCCCTGTTTGCCGAGCCTTTATCCTGATAGGCATGGATCAGCTCTGAGATTCCAGCAAGCAATATCACCAGCCCAAACATAAATCCAAGCGCCAGATAGGCGCTGGCCGGAGATGTAAAAACATAGATGCCGAGTATAATAAATACTACTCCTCTTAACACAAATACCCACCAATGGCGCAGGCTGCGCGCTACCGTAATTTCCATAACTGCTGTTTTGGTATTGAACTGAAACAGCTGCAAATAGTTTTTAAGAAGATGTAAAATAGTAACTTAGCTTTATTCAATTAATCCGATAATGCCGAAAATAAAATGCTGTCTTCTTATCCCGTTGGTCTTTGTCGTTCTGACAAGTAACTCCCTGGCGAATAGTCAGGCTGATACCTCACTGAAACCACAAAGCATCCTGAATATCATGCACCGGGTGGCCGACTGGCAGCTAAATCAATGGGATACCAGAGGCTTTACGCATCCTCTCTATGATTGGACGAACGCTGCTTGTTATACCGGCATCTTTGCTTTGGGAGAGATAAAGGGAAACGATAAATACCTGGCCTCACTGACAAAGATCGGTGATAAACTAAACTGGAACACCGGCCCTAACCGCTTTGTAGCTGATGATTATTGCATCGGGCAAACTTATTCGCTGCTGTATGCCCGCTATCGTGACAAAAAAATGATAGCGAATTTTGAGCGGCTCGCCGATAGCATCGTAGCCCGGCCTCATACCGCGTCACTTGAATGGAACAACGGCACCGGAATTGATGAATGGAAATGGTGCGATGCCTTGTTTATGGGGCCAACAAGCTTAAGTTATTTGAGCACAGCTACAAAGAATCCGGCTTATTTAAATACGGCCATTAAGCTTTGGTGGAAGACTACTAATTATCTCTACGACCCTAAAGAACGCCTTTTCTATCGTGACAGTCGTTTTTTTTCGCAGAAGGAAAAGAATGGCCAGAAAGTTTTCTGGTCGAGGGGAAACGGTTGGGTAATGGCAGGTTTAGTGAGGGTGATGGAGAATCTACCCGCTACGCATCCCGACAGGGCAAAATTTGAAAAGCTTTATAAAGAGACGGCCGCACGGATCAGCGCTCTTCAACAGCCCGATGGCAGCTGGCATGCTTCTTTACTCGATCCCGGGAGCTACCCGGTAAAAGAAACCAGCGGCACCGGCTTTTATTGCTACGCCCTGCTCTGGGGATTAAACCATCACCTGCTCGATCAAAAAACTTATTGGCCCGTGGTAAAAAAGGCATGGGCAGCGCTAAACTCGTCCGTTCATCCCGGTGGCATGCTCGGTTACGTACAGCGTATTGGCGAGAGCCCCGACCTGGTTACCGGTAACAGCACCGAAGTTTACGGTGTAGGCGCATTCCTGCTTGCCGGGAGTCAGCTATACCGCTATGTAAGCAATAATCCGCTTGTCCGGTAAATTATTTATTGGTGATCTTCAGATTCTTCCACCACCCGCCAGAGGTGTTGCCAACCCAATAGCCAAGCATTTCTCCTTTAAGCGGTACGATCTGCTCCACTTCGAGTACCGGTTTCGGGTCATTATTTACAAAGACGCTGATATGCTTACCGTTCACCACAATTTTTGCATGGAACCAGCCATTAGGGTCGGGTGGCACGGGCAACGGCTGTTCATACTTGTTAGGAAATTGATTGCGCAGTATTTCCCAATCATATTTAGGCGGCGATACATATTGTACGGCATGACTGTGGCGTACAGGGTCGGTAGCCCTGAAATTAAACGGACGGAAATAGATACAATCGTAAGTAGAATCGTTTACGCCATGAAAAGCAAAACCAACAAAACTATGTTGTAGCGTATCCTTTCCTTTAATATCAAACTCGATAGTGCCATTGGTAAACTTCCGGCCGACGAGCCACGCCTTCCCATCGTCGTTCTGCTCGTCCAGGCGAATTGTAGTAACGCCATTCTCCTGGTGGACTGATAAATTCCTGCCGACGGCATGTAAATTCGGCTCTTTGTTCGATTGCCCGAAACAAAGGGTTGTAGCTAACAGCATCACGGCGGTAAAGAGTGACTTTAATAAGTTCATTTTTGGTTTCTTGCTTAGTTGCTGAGGTCAATAAATATGCCATTGATATAAATAACTGACAATCAAATATCAATATCAAAATTTATTTATAAATTGTACGGTTATGATATAAGCAGGTGTTCGTATATGAACAGATAATCCCGATCTGTTCATATACACTTATCTACATTCCGGGTTGTTGGTCTGTTATTTTTTAAAATGCCGGAAACAATCAGTTGGTTTGCTTCATCAATTAAAACTCTGTTATGAAAAAGCTGATCATTATTTTATCGATATCCGCATATTCTGCGCTTTCGGCATTTGCTCAGGATAAAAAAGTCGGAGACCGCTAAACAAAATTCCGCTTCTTTTGTACTATAGCTACCTAAGTACTTAAGAAATGAAAAAAATAATACTGTTGATCCTGAGCGCTTTGCCTCTCGCGGCATTTTGCCAGGACATAAAAGAGTTTAAAGCCTCCAACGGAAAAACCTACCACGTTGGCGATACTGTTAAAGTTGGAATGGGATCGATGCCTGATGGAAATTTCAAATATATCCAGATCACCCCGCCGCCCTTTATGCCACCAGGACGTAACACTAACAGTTTTGCAGCCCGCCGCGAGTTTGCTATGAGCAATGCAGTGATCCGAAGCATCAAAATGTCGTCATCTATTACCGGATCCGATAAGGTGATGTTCAGAGTGAAGGCAGGCGGTATAGGCACTTACGATATTTATATTGCCGAAGCCATAGCCGCCTGTGAGGTAACACCGTGCAATGCAGCCACACCGGGCCAGCCGGCCCAATTGAGCGTTGCCGATGAAATTGCCAAACTAAAGAAATTGCTCGACGAAGGTGCCATCACCAAAGCCGAATACGATAAGCAAAAGAAAAAGCTGCTCGGCGAGTAACAAACTAAGGCTGTCTCAAAAAACAAATACCCACTGTACCTCCGGGCCCTCCGTGAAATCCTCTGTTCCTCCGTGGTTATTTTTTATCACAGCGGCCGCAAAGAAGGCACAGAGAAGTAAAAAGTTTATTTTGAGACGCCTTTTGTTGTTACATATTGTAAAAGAACTGTTCGAAAACGATTTTTCCGTCTTTTACCTCGTAAACAGCAATTTCCTCCATTGTACAGCGGCCATGTTCCTTATAGGTAACATCCATTTTCATCGATACCGAGAAGAAATTACCGGCAACAACGGCATCAGAAACTTCGCCGCCATGAACTTCCACAACAGTGCTGTACCACCATTCGGTTTTACCCTTTACGGCTTCGATGCCTTCCACGCGCTCCATGGGTGAACCTGCAACTTCAAGGCTTATAATATTATCTGCATACAATTCGTTTATCGCATCCATGTTTCTGCCTTCGCGGCAAAGCTGTACAAGTTTGTCTGCTACTTCCTGTGTGTTCATAATTTTATGGTTTTTGTTTTTGATTGAATAAAGCTATGAATAACAAATAGCAACATTGCCCTGGTGCGTTTAAATTTCTGTTAAATTTATCACTGACGGATTCAAATAAAAAAGGGATGTCATGCTGAGTTATAAAATCCGGGGCCTCTGAAGGTGAAGTGACAAAAGATGGGTGTCATGGAGGTACAAGCTTGCACTGAGGTTCTCGAAGTGAGGCATGAGCGCGGGGCCTGTACGCCATGCTTAGCGCGCGGGCAGTGGCCTTTGCGCACGTCGCCCTTCGAGAAGCTCAGGATGACACCCACCTGCATGTTCAATTTAACTTGTCATGGATAGGCACTCGAAGCATGAGTGCGCAGGCCATTGTCCATAAGCATCGTAGTCGATGTCGCTCGGCGAGGCCATCCCGCATGCTTCGAGAACCAGCATGACACCCGTGTTTTTAGCTCTGTACTGGCACAAAAAAAGACGCAAAATATTGCGTCTCTGCAAAAAATCTTTTTATAAAATATGCTTACGCAGTTACCACGTGTTCCTTCGCGGCCAGGTAGCGTTCTGCATCGATAGCCGCCATACAACCGCTTCCGGCAGCTGTAACCGCCTGACGGTAAATATGATCCTGTGCATCGCCGCAGCAAAATACGCCTTCAACGTTGGTAGTGGTTGAACCCGGAGTTGTTTTGATATACCCGGTTTCATCCATGTGCAGCCAGCCTTTAAATATTTCAGTGTTAGGGTGATGTCCTATCGCCACAAAGAAACCCGACACTGGGATGGTGGTTTCTTCATTGGTTTTGTTATTGATCACAGTTACACCGTTAACGCTTTGTCCGTCGCCAACAATTTCTTTGGTTTCAGTATTATATAATACTTCTATGTTCGATGTGTTCAGTACGCGGTTAACCATTGCTTTAGAAGCACGGAACTCGTCACGACGAACGATCATAAATACCTTGCGGCATAATTTTGCAAGGTAAGTAGCCTCCTCGGCAGCAGTATCACCGGCACCAACTATCGCAACATCTTCTCCTTTAAAAAAGAAGCCATCGCAGGTAGCACAGGCAGAAACGCCGAAGCCGCTGTATTTTTGTTCCGATTCCAGACCCAGCCATTTTGCTGAGGCACCGGTAGAAACGATTACCGTATCGGCAGTAATGGTCTTTGTCCCATCAACCACAACCTTGTGCGGCAGGCTGCTGAAATCAACCGAGGTAACATAACCGAAACGGATATCTGTACCCAGGCGCTCGGCTTGTTTACGGAAGTTCTCCATCATTTCGGGGCCCATGATACCTTCAGGGTAACCAGGGTAATTTTCCACATCGGTAGTTTGTGTAAGCTGACCACCGGGAACTATACCGGTATACATAACCGGCTTTAAATCAGCGCGCGAAGCATAAATTGCAGCAGTATACCCCGCAGGGCCCGAGCCTATGATAAGGCATTTAACATGTTCTATATCCTGAGACATTGGTCGTTTTAAAATTGAAGCACAAAGATAAGCAAAAAAGGGACTTTAATGGTCAGGCGATGGTAAACAGATTGACTGGGACATCCCTTGCATATTTTAACACCATCCTCTAACCTCCAATCATTTCCCCGTATTTGCCTTAAACACCCGTAAAAAATTGCCGCCCAATATTTTATCGATATCTTTTTCCGAATACCCCAGCTTCAGCAACTCTTCTGTAATTTTCGGATAATCGGCCACACTATCCAAACCCAGCGGATAAGACTCTGCCCCATCAAAATCTGACCCGATGCCCACATGGTCCACTCCTATCAATTTAGCAATATAATCGATATGTTTGATCAGCAGGCTTAGCGGCGGCCTGATCTTGTCCGATTCACTTCGGTAGATGGCGTTCAAGCGAATATTAGCCAGATCACCGTCGTTGTAAACTTTAACCAGCGAATCCAGTTCCCTTTTATGTTTATGCAGAAAAGCCGATACTTTTGGCGAGTAGGTACTGTCCACAAAACCGCTGTAAAAGTTAACGCAAACAATGCCCCCATTTTTGACCAACGCCCTTAGCTGATCATCCTTTAAATTCCGCCTGTTGGGATCGAGTGCATAAGCGCAGCTATGGGAGGCAATGACCGGCTTCGTACTGGTTGCAATTACGTCGTAAAAGGTTTGCTCACCAACGTGCGATACATCCACCATCACCCCCAGTTCGTTCAGATGTCTTACTATTTGCTTACCATAATCGGTAAGTCCTAAATGTTTGAGCGAATCTTTTTTCGTCACCTCATCGCGCGCCGAGGTAGCCCAGGAAGTACTGTTATTCCAGGTAAGCGTCAGGTAGTTCATGCCCCGCTTGGCCAGGCTGTCGATGTAATCCATCCGGTCTTCTATCATGTGTCCGCCTTCAACACCTATCATTGCCGCCAGTTTCTGCTGTTTAACAGCTTGCTGCAACTCCTTTGAATTATGAACCAGCATAATTTTATCAGGGTAACGGGCAATCAATGCATACAGCGAATCTATTTCCCGGTTAGCCATAGCGAACGCCTTTCCTTTGCCATATTCTTCACCACACCAAATGGAAAAGATCTGCCCATCCAATCCGCCTTGCCTGGCGCGTTCAAGATCGAAGTTGCCGGCGGTTTGCGGTTTACCTACATCAAGCTTAGTAATCAAAACATTGGAAAGAATATCATTGTGCGTGTCGACCAGAATAGCCTTTTGATGGATTTGCGGTGGGGTTTGAGCAAAGGCTATAACGGTGGACAAAGACAAAAATGTGGTCAGGATTTTTTTCATAGGCGGAAGTTAAACACAAAGTCGCCGTTTTCAAAACTCTTAACGCGTGATTATGAATTGAACCGCTGCATAAATCAATGCAATAACTCCTATAGCAAACAGCGCATTCTCTAATGTCTTTACCGGACCGTCATTCAACGTAAAGTCATCGATATTGACCGGATCATAAGTAATCGCCACCTTATCGTCAACTTTATAAGGACAAGGATATGTCGAAATTTTGGAAGTTTTGGCAATGGTTTCTGTTTTCGACACCGGGAATTCGATAACCGGGGTGTAACGGTAGCTTGTACCGTCAGAATCTGTAGACTCTACTCGTTCAATACGAATCACTTTGCCCTCAACGGTAACGCCGGTTTGCAATAACTTAACCCGGTGATTGCGCCTGCCAAACGCCCAGATGATAAACAAAGCGCCGATCAGTAGTCCGATGATCTCGTTAAATGTTACGCTCATATTCTGAAATTACATATTCTGTGAGACGCAAAAAATTTAGTCTCTACAGTCCTTTCATCCGCACATCAAAAATCCGCACATCAACTAAGTCTGTATCACCCCTACATTAAACGCTTTCTCAATCGGCGCGTGGTTAGCCGCCTCAATCCCCATCGAGATCACCTTCCGCGTTTCCAGCGGATCGATTATCCCATCAACCCAAAGCCGGGCAGATGCATAATATGGAGTGGTCTGTGCATTGTAACGTTCGGTGGTTTCCTTTAACAATTGCGCTTCCTTTTCCTGGTCAACTTCCTCACCTTTGGGCTTTAATCCCGCAGCGTGGATTTGCACCAGCGTTTTCGCTGCCGACGCACCGCCCATCACCGCTATCTTAGCCGATGGCCACGCATAGATCAGCCGCGGATCGTAAGCCTTGCCGCACATGGCATAGTTGCCTGCCCCGTAGGAATTCCCGATCACAATGGTAATCTTCGGCACTACAGAATTGGATACTGCGTTTACCATTTTGGCACCGTCCTTAATGATGCCGCCGTGCTCGGCCCTGCTGCCCACCATAAAGCCGGTCACGTCTTGCAAAAAAACCAGCGGGATCTTTTTCTGGTTACAGTTCATAATAAAACGCGTAGCCTTGTCTGCCGAATCGGAATAGATCACCCCGCCGAACTGCATCTCGCCTTTTTTCGATTTCAATACCTTGCGCTGGTTAGCTACGATGCCCACCGCCCAGCCGTCCACACGCCCTAACCCGCAGATGATCGACTGACCATAACCCGCCTTATACTCTTCAAACTCCGAATTATCCAGCAAACGCAATATAATGTCTTTCATATCATAGGCTGTCTCGCGGCTAATGGGCAATATGCCGTAAATATCAGCTTCTTTCAGCTTTGGCGCCGCAGGTTTCATCCTATCGAAACCAGCCTTTGTATAATCGCCGGTCATGCTCATGATATTGCGGATGGAATCGAGGCAGGCCTGATCGTTTGGTTGCTTATAATCCGTAACGCCTGATATTTCGCATTGGGTAGCAGCCCCACCCAGCGTTTCATTATCTACATCTTCCCCAATAGCCGACTTCACCAGGTACGATCCCGCCAAAAATACCGAGCCTGTACCTTCCACTATCATTGCTTCGTCGCTCATAATAGGCAAATAAGCCCCGCCTGCCACACACGAGCCCATAATGGCCGCGATCTGTATAATGCCCATGCTGCTCATTACCGCGTTATTCCTGAAGATCCGCCCAAAATGCTCCTTATCGGGAAAGATCTCATCCTGCAAAGGCAAATACACTCCTGCCGAATCCACCAGGTAAATAATAGGCAACCGGTTTTCAATGGCAATTTCCTGTGCCCGCAGGTTTTTCTTGGCTGTGATAGGGAACCACGCTCCCGCCTTAACCGTAGCATCGTTAGCCACTACCACACACTGCCGCCCGCTTACGTATCCAATACCACAAACCACCCCGCCCGACGGGCACCCACCATGCTCTGCATACATCCCATCGCCTGCAAAAGCGCCTACCTCCAGCCAGGGCTTGTCTTTATCCAGCAACGCTTTCACCCGTTCACGTGCCAGCATCTTCCCTTTTTCCTTTTGTTTGGCCGCAGCCTTTTCGCCACCGCCCAGGTGAACTTTTTTAAGCCGCGTGTTCAGTTCAAAAACAAGCTGCTTGTTAATATCTTCATTCTTATTAAAATCGATGTCCATAGGTTGGTTTATAATTAAGAGCAGATTGCCCTTCCTTCCAAACTTACAAAGTTTTAAAAACTTCGTAAGTTTTTCTCTACTTAAATTATTTGCCGCCGCTACACGTCAGAAATGTCGCGGCCCGGTCAATTTTATTAAAGGCAGGTCACACTGTTGCACTGTTTCACACAAACATGAAACAGTTGAAACAAAGTGAAACAGATGAAACACCCACTATTGATAATCAGCAACTTAACCCGCATGAGTGAGACAACCTGAAACAGTATGAAACAAAAAAAGCCGATTTTTAGCCATTTTGCTGTTTCACCTGAAACACTAAAACCCGCTATAATCGATCAAAAAAATAATATCGGATGATAAAATCAGAAAGTTCAACGCCTTGATACAAATTAAAAAACACGTACTCATCTTCCGTACGTCCGTTTTTCATACCATCTGCAAAATAATACAATGATTATTTGTAACGTTTTCAGTATTAAATTTTGATTTAAAGGAAATATAGTACTTTAGCAAAATTTTTATACCCAAAATTAATGCAAGAAACGGTTACAGCAGCTCCTGCAAAAAAATCGAGATTCCCGAGGGCAGTTCCTTATATTATTGGTAATGAAGCCGCCGAGCGTTTCAGCTTTTACGGCATGCGCTCCGTACTCAGCCTATTTTTAGTAAAACAGTTTTTTAACCCTGCCGACAATCCCGCGCTGACGGATCAGGCCAACGCACATGCCAACAAGCTGCACCACTTATTTGTAATGGTGGCCTACGCTTTGCCGTTTGTAGGCGGTATGGTGGCCGACTGGTTTACCGGCAAATACAAACTCATTTTATATGTATCGATGATCTATTGCGTGGGGCATTTGATGCTGGCCACGTTCGATGGCGGTTTGAGCGGTTTTGAAATGGGCTTATTGGTGGTTGCCATTGGTGCAGGTGGCATTAAATCGTGCGTATCGGCCAACGTTGGCGATCAGTTCGATGCTACCAATCAGGATTTGCTGTCGAAAGTTTACGGCTGGTTTTACTTTAGCATCAACGCAGGCTCTATGATCTCGACCGTTGCCATTCCGTGGACGTACGATCACTTCGGCCCTAAATGGGCGTTCGGTATTCCCGGCATCCTGATGGCGCTGGCTACCATTATATTCTTTTCAGGACGGAATAAATATGTAAAAGTTCCTCCGCAAGGAGTTAACCGCAATAACCTGGTATTTATTACGTGGTATGCATTAACACACTCCAGCCAAAGGAAACCGGGTCAAACACTGTTGGACGTTGCCAAAGGTCCGTATGATCCCGAACGCGTTGAAGGCGTAAAGGCGGTATATCGTGTGATGGCTGTATTCTTTTTTGCACTCGCATTCTGGGCGGTTTGGGATCAGTGCCTGTCTGAATGGACGTTGTATGCCGAAAAAATGGACCGGGTTGTCAACCTCGGATTTACAAAGGTTACTATCTTCCCGGGGCAGCTATCTACCTTTAATACGGTATTCC
>DATCQV010000008.1:0-2613 GCA_036569325.1 Mucilaginibacter sp.
GTTATATTGATATGGAGTTTTTTGAAACTACCATGAAGGTAAATCCGGGATTCACTTACCGGCTGATGCTGTTTTTTGCCGACGAACTACAGGAAGCTGAAAAGAAAATGCGCAACCTGGCGCACATGTCGGTAAAGGGTAGGGTAGCTTATGCGCTGATAGAGCTGAAAAACCAGTTTGGTATTAATCTTGCCGGGCATCTCGATATCGAACTTACCCGGCAGGATCTTGCCTCGTTTGCAGGCGCTACTTACGAAACGGTTTTCAGGGTTGTTAATGAATTGGTTCAGGAAAATATAATTACCACAAACGGCAAAAGGATAACTATCGCCAATAATGATAGATTACTGGCGCTAACCCAGGATATGCCGGCAGGTTAAGCAATGCCGATAAAAACCTTACCATCGTTTACTCTTACCGGGTAGGTTTCTATTGCCAGGTCTTCATCGCCAAGGCAGTCTCCCGTAAGTAGTGAGAATGTCTTCTTGTGAAAAGGGCAGGCAACTTTGGGCTCGCAATTTTCGCCGGTGCTGCCTATCATTCCGCGCGAAATCACCATTTGCTGTTTATGCGGACAAAGGTTTTGGGTAGCATACCATTCATTGCGGCGCGTGAAATTAAATATGGCAATTTGTTTATCGCCGTATTTAATGCATGATCCGCCGTTTTCCGGTACGTCGTCAACATAGCAGGCCATTATCCATTCTGTTGCGGTTGTAGTTGCTGTCATTGTGGTTTCCATGTTGTATTTGATTTGAAGATGCGGGCGATAAAAACAAGCCGCTGCATCATGGTTTTTATTTTTGAATTTTAACTTTTGAATTCTCAGCCTACCATTCTTTAGCCCTTACCTGTTCACGCATGGGTTCAAATTGGGCATGAGGGTCTTTTTCTTCCGGAGCATTTATAAAATGTGCGAAACGTTTGCGCATTGCCGGGTCATTTACAGCTTCTTTCCATTCGCAATGGTAGCTGTTTACCAGGGCTTGCATTTCCTGCTCAAGCTGCTCACCCAATCCAAGACTATCATTTACAATTACGTTTTTAAGATAGCTCATGCCTCCATCCAGTTTATTGAGCCAGGTTGCGGTGCGGGTTAGCTGGTCGGCGGTTTTAATATAAAACATCAAGAACCGGTCAAGATATTTGACTAATGTTTCTTTATCGATATCGGTAGCCAGCAGTTGGGCGTGCTGCGGTTTAGAGCCGCCGTTTCCGCATACGTATAAATTCCATCCTTTTTCAGTAGCGATAATGCCAAAGTCCTTCGATTGCGCTTCAGCGCATTCGCGAATACACCCGCTAACGCCGCCTTTAATTTTATGCGGTGCACGGATGCCCTTATATCTGTCCTCTATTTCAATGGCAAAGGTTACGCTGTCGTGCAAGCCAAAGCGACACCAGGTGCTGCCTACGCAGCTTTTTACGGTGCGCAATGCTTTACCGTAGGCATGTCCGCTTTCAAAGCCTGCTTCAATAAGCTCTTCCCAAATCAAAGGCAGGTCGCTCAGGTGTGCCCCAAACATGTCGATACGTTGTCCGCCGGTTATTTTGGTGTAGAGGCCGTATCGTTTTGCTACCTGACCGATCACAATCAGTTTATCTGGCGTGATTTCGCCGCCGGGGATACGCGGAACCACTGAATAGGTGCCGCCTTTTTGGATATTAGCCAGAAAACGGTCGTTGCTGTCTTGTATCGCCTCCTGTTTTACAATAACATCATTCCATAGGCTGGATAAAATGCTGGCTACAACCGGCTTGCAAACTTCGCAACCATCGCCTTTACCGTAATGATCAAGTACAAGGTCATAGTTTTTTAATCCGCCTATTTTTACCAGATCGAAAAGCTCCTGACGGGAATAATCAAAATGCTCGCAAATTACGCTCTTGATGTACTGTCCGTTGGCCTTCATGGTTCCGGTTACCAGGTCTTTTATTAATGGCATGCATCCCCCGCAGCCTGTACCGGCCTTAGTGCATTTTTTTATACCGTCAACATTGGTGACGCCGCCATCGTTTACCGCGGCGCAAATGGCGCCCTTGGCAACGGCCTCGCACGAGCAGATCAGCGCATCGTCCGGCAGGCTCATTACCCCCGCGCCAGGGTTTGCTTCGCCGCCTCTCGATCCTAATATCAGGTCTTCCGGATCGGGCGGCAGCACAATATTGTTATTAACGGTTTGAAGCAGTATGTTGTATGCTTCGGCATCGCCTATCAGGATGCCGCCCAGGAGGTTCTTTCCGTCGTTAGTAATATTGATACGTTTGTAAATGCCTTTATGGGTATCCTCAAATAAAATAGTGCGGCAGTCTGGCTCGGTAATAAAGGCATCGCCAAAGCTTGCTACGTCAACCCCGATGAGCTTTAACTTAGTGCTCATATCGTACCCGTGAAAGCCTTTATCTGCCGCAGTTAAATGAGCGGCAGCAACATCGGCCATTTCATAACCAGGCGCAATCAAGCCATATATCATTCCCTCGTATAGTGCACACTCGCCAATAGCATAAATATGCTCATCGCTGGTTTGCATTTTTTCGTTCACTATGATGCCTCCGCGGGTGCCTACGTGGAGGCCTGCCAGTTTTGCCAATTCATCACGCGGCCGGATGCCG
>DATCQV010000009.1:0-12860 GCA_036569325.1 Mucilaginibacter sp.
ATTATATAATTTCCAGATCCAGAATCAGGGCTGGGATCCTTTTATCAAAACCATACTGCGCTCGTATGGCGGGGCATTTGAAAATTACGTATCGATAAGGGAATTCGACCTTGCGCGCCGGGCCAATATGAATGTGCAGCAGGTGATTGAGGGACTGAAAAAACTGGATGAATACAATATCCTGAGCTATCATCAGCAAACAGATACGCCGCAGGTAACCTGGCTGAAACCCCGTCAGCATAATCAATCGCTCTATATCAACAAAAAAGTTATAGAAGAACGCAAGGCAACTTACCGAAAAAAAATGGAAGCCGTTTTTGCCTATGCCGAACGAAGAATATGCCGCAGTCAACAGTTGCTGGCCTACTTCAATGAGCTTAACGCCGATAAATGCGGGATTTGCGATGTATGCTTGGAAGAAAAGCGCGAAAATAACGCCACCGAAATCTTCGATGAAATTACTACGGAGTTAATCAGTCTGCTCACGGCTTGTCCCTGCGATCTTGCCTCGTTGGTTACTGCCGCGAAAATTGGCACGGAGAAAGAACGTATCACCACCATCCGCCAGCTGCTCGATGCAGGCAAGATCAAATTTACAGGCGATAAATTGGTTATCAGTTAGCAAATTTATCGGCTACTATTAACTCCTTGCTTCCCGGTGTATATTTATAAAACCCGCTGCCCGATTTTACACCGGTATGCCCGGCCATAACCATATTTACCAGCAGCGGACAAGGTGCGTATTTTTGATTGCCGAAGCCATTATAAAGCACATTCAAAATGGCCAGGCAAACATCCAATCCAATAAAATCGGCCAGTTGCAGCGGTCCCATTGGGTGCGCCATGCCCAGTTTCATAACGGTATCTATTTCGTTCACACCGGCAACGCCTTCATATAAGGTATAGATAGCTTCGTTGATCATTGGCATCAGGATACGGTTAGCCACAAAGCCCGGGTAATCATTCACTTCAACAGGAACTTTTTCCAGCTTTTTAGATAACTCCATAATGGTGTTAGTCACTTCATCGGTAGTGGCATAACCGCGGATCACCTCAACCAGCTTCATCACCGGCACCGGGTTCATAAAATGCATACCGATCACATTACCCGGCGTCTTTGTTACCGAGGCGATCTGCGTTATAGAAATAGACGAGGTATTTGAAGCGAGGATAACCCCTTCTTTGCAAAATTGGCTTAGCTGTTTAAATAACCCCAGCTTTATTTCCCTGTTTTCGGTAGCGGCTTCAACAACCAGATCGGCATTAGCTACACCGGCTTTTAGATCTGTATAGGCGGTGATATTATTTAAGGTAGCAGATTTGAGTTGCTCATCAATTGTTCCTTTTTTTAACTGGCGGTCTAAATTGCCGGTTATGGTTTGGATCGCTTTATTTAAAGCATCCTGACTGATATCGATCAGTGCAACGTTAAAACCGAATTGAGCAAATGTGTGCGCAATACCATTGCCCATTGTCCCTGAGCCTATTACTGCTATGTTCTTCATATTTAGTTGATTGGGTTGGATTAAGTTGATTTGGTTAACCCAAGGGCCAAAGTTAAAGGAATAATTCAACCGCAAAACAATAATCGAAAGGTAGCTTATAACTTATTCAACTCAATAAACTTAATTTAACTGAATCAACCAACTTACAACTCAATATAACTGCCTGCGTCAAGGATCGCTTTTTTGTCGATCATATTATATTCAGGGATATGTCCCAGCAATTCGAGGCCAGTATAGTCAAGAATATATTCTTTTGAATAGATATCCTTAATACCATTAAAAATGATCCCCTTTATTTTAATGCCGCGGTTTTTTAACGCATCTGCCGACAAAAGCGTATGATTAATACTGCCGAGGTAGTTCCTGGTGACCAGTATCACCTCAGTATTCAGGGCTTTTATCAAATCAATCATTAAGAATTTGTCGTTCAGGGGCACCATCAATCCGCCGGCACCTTCAATAATGAGGTTATTAGATGTTTGCGGCATTTTGATCTTAGCCTGATCTATGCTTATTCCATCAATCGCTGCAGATTTATGCGGAGAAAATGGCTGGGTAAGCGCGTAGCTTTCCGGATGGAAAACGGTAGTTTTGTTGGAGATCAGGTTCATTACCTTGTGGGTATCGCTGTCGTTCAGATCGCCTGACTGAACCGGTTTCCAGTAGTCGGCTTTGAGTTTTTCAACTAAAGCTGCAGATACGATGGTTTTGCCGATACCGGTCCCTATCCCTGTAACAAATATGCTTTTATTTGGCATCAGTAAAATTATTTATGGTGTTAACTAATAAGTCAATTTCCTCAGCAGTATTAAAAGAATGCAGGCAGATGCGTAGTCTCTCACTTCCTTGCGATACGGTAGGGTTTAGAATGGCCCGCACATCCATACCCGATTGTCGTAACAGCTGTGCAGCGGCTTTTGCTGTCTCATTACTACCGGTCACAATGCATTGTATAGCGCTTTCACTTTCAATAACGTTTTTGCTATCATTTACGTTTTGTTTAAAGCGGCGGATGTTGCTTTTTAATTTTTCTATTTCTTCAGCCGATTGCAGCAGCTGCTGATAGGCCATTTTTATCGAAACGATCTGGTGCGGCGGTGCGGCGGTTGTGTATATAAAGGGGCGGGAAAAGTTAATCAGATATTCGCGAAGTTTATTGCTTCCCAATATTATAGCGCCATGCCCGCCAAGCGCTTTGCCAAATGTAACTATCCTCGCAAAAACTTTACTTGCTAAATTCCAACCGACAAGCCCCAACCCGTAAAGCCCGACCGCGTGCGCCTCGTCAACAATCAAATTCGCGCCGAACCTTTCTGTCAGTAAAGCTATCTGTTCGATAGGCGGCGTGTCGCCATCCATCGAATAAACGCTTTCTATCGCCACATAACAATTACCTTTGGCCGCCTTCAATTTTTCCTCCAAACTATTAAGGTCGTTATGTTTAAAAGAGAACTTGTTAGCGAAGCTCAGCCTGCAGCCATCGATAATGGAAGCGTGTGCCAGCTCGTCGCATATCACTGTATCACCGCGCTGGGGTAGGGAAGAGAACAAACCCAGATTGGCATCGTAGCCGGAGTTAAAGATCAGCCCGGCTTCACAACCGTGCAAACCGGCAATGTATTGTTCTGTTTCTTCGGTATAGGTTGAATTTCCGGATAAAAGCCTCGAACCTGTCGATCCGTTTTTGAAGTGGCCGATGGCTATGATCTCCTCATCTATCTTTTTCCTTAATGCTAAGGAGCGCGCAAATCCGAGGTAATCATTTGAACAAAAGTCGATCAGGTCGTTTTCAGGTTTAAGCGTACGGTAGCTTCCGGCGTCGCGCCTTTCCTGTAGCCTCTTATCTATAAAATCCTCTGCTGATCCCACTTTCTGAAATTTGCGCTAAAATAAGAAAGCGCCCCGTTTTTAGGACGCTTTCTTTAAAATTTTAGATGCGGGTTATTAATTACCACCGCCGCCACCGCCACCCTGACGTTGTGCACGTTGCTCATCCATCATTTTTTGCCAGGCTGCAGCCTGATCTGGGGTAAGGATTGCTTTGATTTTGTCGTTAGTAGCCTGCATAATAGGGCGGAAGGCGCTTCTGTCGCCACCTGCGTTGCGCAAGCTATCAATTTGCTTGGTTTGTGCCTGATAGATTGCTGTAATTTTAACAGTCTGATCATCGGTAAGCTTCAATTGAGTTTGCATCATTTTAGCTCTTTCTTCCGGAGTTCTCCTTTGGCCACCACCTTGTGCATGGCACATTGCTGTAATTCCAACAAGGAAGCAGCACATTAACAAAAATTTTCTCATTGTTTTTCAGTTTTTTTAATCTATAGATAAAGATAACTGCAAGGAGGTTTAATTGTTGACATGTAACTTAATTGTTGCGCGTGGAAATGTTGTAAGGTTGAAAAGTTTTAATGTTGCAGTGTTACAGCCTTCCGACAAGGAAAACCAGCGTGTTATACAAAAAATAAAGGTTGAAATGTCGTAAAGCTATTTTACGACATTTCAACCTTCCGACTTTACAGCAAATCCTTAATTATTGCCTTGCAGATTTGATATAGATCGCTGCATTTGCGCCATCATTGCGGTAAGGCTTTCCATAGTCGGTTCTGGTGATGGGATCGGCATGTGCGTAGAGATATAGGCCTTTGCTTTCCAAAGTTCCAGGATGTCTTCGCCGCCAATTTCATACGGATCATAAACCGGGTTGTCTGATAATAATTTTAGCTTTTTATTGTCTTTGAATTTATTACCGATGCGTTTATAAACCACGCCTTCGGTTTTCGATACTACCACATAGGTTTCCGCTGTTTTTACATCACTCCAGTTCTCCACATACTCACCTATAATAATAGTACCCGATTGCAAAGGCAGCATCGAATCGCCCTTGATCTCAAATGCCCGGTAAGTTCCCTGTTTAAACATAGGCAGGTAGAGTTTGGGCAGCGCAACCACGTACTCAGGGTCGGCGTAGCCGTTTAAATATCCCGCAGCGGCTTTGGTAGGCACCAGCTCGATATTTTCATTATCCTCTTTATCAACCGAAATACTCAGCACACGCAGGTTGGCCGGGTTACCTTTTGGTTTTGGCGCCCATTTGTCGTCTATGGTTTCGTTTATAAAGTCGTCGATAGAGATCTCGAAGAATAATGCCATTTTTTTTAGCAAATCGTATTTTGGATCTGCTCTCTCTTCTTCATAAGCTCCTATTAGTGAGCGTTTTATGCCTAATTCATCAGCGAATTGCTGCTGTGTTAGGCCTTTCTTTTTGCGAAGAAATTTAATATTTGAAGGAATATTTGACATAAAAATTTGGAATTGCTAAAATAATTAGTATTTTTATGCTCATAAAATTAGTAATTATTTTTTAAACAGCAAATTTTATTTATCAATATGAAACGCTTCATTTATATCATTACCGATAGAAACCGTAATAATCTGCATGTTGGCCTATGTTCAGACCTGTTGAAAACCCTGGAATTTTATCGCCAGATGCCTACTTTATTCTTTGATAATTCTAAACAACTTAATCGTTTGGTTTATTTCGAGGAGATCAATACCGAGGAGCAGGCCATGGAACGTTTCAAGACGGTAAGCACTTATACAAGGCCCCAGAAAGAAAAAATGATCAGACCTGTTAACCCCGACTGGGTAGATCTGACCATTGGTTTAAATTATGAGAGCGGCGTTAGGATACGTCCCCAGATCCGTCCATCAATAAGCTCGGGTCGTAAGGCGCTTACTTTTTAATGAATTTTAAAGCGCCCGAGTTCATGCAGTATCTTTTACCACCCCTGTTGGCCGGGCCATCGTCAAATACGTGGCCGAGGTGCAGGCCGGTGCTGCGCTCAATAACTTCGTCGCGGGTCATACCGTCGCTGTTATCTGTTACAATTTCAATTTTTTTAGGGTCGACAGGTTTTACAAAGCTGGGCCAGCCGGTTCCGCTGTCGAATTTATCCTCCGAACTGAATAATACTTCGCCGGTAGCCGCGCTAACATAAACACCTTTTTCATGGTTGTTGTGATAAGCGTTCTGGTATGGATATTCGGTGCCGCTTTCAACCATAATGTGGTACTGATTGGGCGTAAGTATCTTTTTCCATTCCGCGGGAGTTTTACTCATTTTCCGTTTGGGATCGTACTTTTTGAGTTGCTGTCCGCTACTGAGCTGGCAGCCGAAGGTGGTGAGCACACCTAAAAGGATAAGCGCTAAAATTGACTTTTTCATCTGTTTATTTTTTATTTAGTCGGATATGATCCAACGTCCTTACATAATAAACTACGAAATATCAATGCCGCAGGTTTGTCAGCAGTGGGTCTGATTAGATATTTTTTGTTTTCGGAACCAATACCGAATTAACAATGTGCAGCATCCCGTTGCTTTGCTGAATGTCAAACTTGCTTAAAATACTTTGTCCGCCGTTCTCATCAATCAAAACAATATTACGATTGGTATCTATCTTAGCTGTAATGGTAGTGCCGGCAATAGTACGGAAAGTGGCTTCGCCGTTATTTGAGTTGATCTTCCGCTGAATATCATGCACAGATAGTTTACCGACAATGGCGTGGCTGGTGATCAAATAATTTAAATCGAGTTTATGATTTGGTTTCAGCAGCGTATCCAGCTGACCTGCCGGCAGTTTGTCAAATGCCTGGTTTGTTGGAGCAAAAAATGTTATAGGGCCTTTGCTTTTAAAGGTTTCGGTAAGGCCGGCGTCCTCAATAGCAGTAACCAGGGTGCTGTATTCTTTTGATAAGGCAATGTTTTCAACGATGTTGTTCGATGAGATCATTGCGGTACCGTTCACATTCTTAACCTTCCCCCATTTCGCCTTTACCGAATCGATCACAACGCGGCCCTGCGTGGTTGCTGTCTGCGCCTTTACAGCATAAACACGTAAACAGACCAATATCATTGCAACCCATTTTTTCATGGCCGCAAAAGTAGGCTAAAAACCGACAAAAAGCAAACCCGGGCAGTGTCTCAGTTTGAGTTTACTTAACTTTTACATTAGCGAGAAGGTTTTCGATTAAAATGTCAATTTCGATAAGCTTGTTGGCAAGGTTTAAAATATCCTCGACAAGAAAATCTAAATTAACTGTTTTCCATCCCTGCATTAAGGTTTGTGGCCCGAATTTCATACTAACGTTTGGCCAATTGTGTTCAAGACTTTTAAACTGTTCTCTAAAATCGTCAGCAAATCTTCTACTGGTTATCGCATAGCCATTAAGCTTTCTTAACTTTAATGCATGGACGTTGTAAAATAATTTACGCTCTTTGAGATCGGCATTGGCAGTCCAGATAGAGAAAAAAATAGCCGGGCCGGTTTGTGGCTTTGCATCAGGGATATTTGCCCAATGTTGTTTGTATAATCTTAAAACTACAGCGTCTAACCAAACGCCGGTGTCCGCTTGCAGTTGTTTTTGATTCAATAGCCTTTTATCAAGCTGATCAACAGCTTGCTGAAATAAAGACAAATAAAAAGTGGTATCCATGCAGTACTAAACCAAAATGTAACTATACATCAAGAATAAGTTAAATTCAAATTGAGACACTATCCAAATTTGAAACACCACTCAAAAACTACCATCCTGGGGTAAATCCTAAGCCAAATACCGGTTTGCCAATGTCTGTACGGTTAAACGGAAATGCCAGGTATGGCTCCAATACAAAGTAACCGAATATATTCACCCTCATAGAAACACCGGCGCTTAATGCAGGAACGCGGGAATAAACGGTGGCGGTTATCGGCACACCATTATCGTCAACGGCAGGTTTGCCATTGCCATCGTAAACCGGTTTGGTACCTAATACCGTTGGGTTGGTCTTAAACTCAATTTTATCACCGGCATTCCAGGCTAAACCTGCATCAAAAAAGGCGTTAAGTTCTGTAAACAGGATCTTCGATTTTATTTGTGATAGCTTTTCGGGACCAGAAAATGGCAGGCGGACCTCGAAATTGGCTACGGCTATACGGTTACCCGATAAGTCCTGAATAGTAAAGTTATTAGTTGCAGCCTTATTGCTTCCGTTATAAAATGTCTGCGCTTCGTACCCGCGGATATAGAACGGATAGCCCACATACAGTTCATAAATGTTATTACCGGCATTGCCGCCTGTATTTCCATAACGGCCATAGCCATATAAGCGCGCGGCAAAGGTAACCGGAGCTACGCGCCAATAACCGCGCAGGTCGATAGTAGGAGCAAAGTACTGGTAAGTGCCAAAATCATATTCAGCCTGTAAACGGTAACGATAGCCGTTCAACGGTGATGCTACGCCGAAAAATGAGTTATCACCAACCAGCGCAGTATTCACATTGAAAACTGAAAATGGCTTCAAATAAATTCCCTGGTCATTAACATCTGCGTTGAAAGTCGTATTAGATATATGACTGTGCGTGTCGTTCAAAAATGCCCCTGTATTTGCATCATAAAATGTACTATACCGGTCAACGCGATAATAGTAATGGGCCGCCCCTGTGCCAAATTCAACGCGTGTTTTTTTGGTAATGGGGTAAGAGGTAAATAGCGACAATTGATCCTGGAAAACGCGGATCAGATCAATACGGTCTTCTATCGCCGGGACGGTGGTTGTGCTGTTTACCTGGTAATTTGTAGGCACCGAGTTATAAGATGCGGTTTGGAAAGGGATATGTGACACACTTACCCCGAAATTCCATCGCCCGGTTTGGTTAATGTAAGTGAACTGTCCGCCAAAATCATAGATCTGTCCATTTACTGCAACCCCGGCGTAGATTTGATTCCGACCCAATATATCGCTGAATACACCTTGCACACCGCTGGATAGTCCACCGCCGTATTGACTGATCGATGCTCCTATACCGCTGTTCGCCAGGTAATCCAGCTTAAATTTTGGCTTATAAGGGATTGTTTTGATCGAGTCGATCGGTAGTTTCGGATAAGCGAGGTAATTGTTGAGGTTAGAATTGATCAGGTCGACCCCCACGGAACGGGCCGGAGGCAGGATCCCTGCGCCGATATCGCCATTCATATCAACCACCGGTTGTGGTTTAAAATCGCTCACTTTGGCGTTGTATAACGAATACTTTTGCTTACTATAGTAAGAATAAATAATATCATTGTTGGCAGAAACCGTCAACGCGGGTGAGTATTCCGTAATACCGCTTACGCCGGTAAACAAATTAGTCATCTGCTCAACAGCTTTGGTTGCAGGCGTATAACGGTACATATTCCTGAAGCCATCGTGATTAGAAAGGAAATAGATCTGAGACCCGTCGGACGAATATTGCGGGTTCAGATTATTAGCTCCATTGAATACATCAATGTTAGTGATCTTTCCGGTAGCTAAATCAAGTTCTGCCAGATTGAATGTGATCTCGTACGACAGTGATTTGTCATAAGTCATCCTATCGGTGGCGAAAACTACTTTTTTGCCATCCCTTGAAAAGCTTGGTTGGTAGTCGGTGTATTTGTCGTTGGTGAGTTGTTTAACCTGTTTGATGTCGAAACTATATAGATAAAGGTCACCTTGTCCTTGTGCCAGTCCCTGAAAAACAATGCTTCTTCCATCCGGCGACCAGGAAAGATTACTGAACTGTTCGGCTTTGCCCATCGCCACATCGTCAATAATACTACCCGAAGCTACGTCAACAACCACCATCCGGTTAATGCCTTTATTAAATACGCTGAATGCAAACTTTTTACTATCCGGCGACCATGCACCGGCCGACTCTATAAAATTAAATTCGTCGATATGCGTATTGGAGATCTTGCTCGTGAGCTTTCGGATGACTCGCCCCGTTTTAGCATCGGCGAGGAAGAGATCGACCGCAAATAAATTTTTCTCCGACAAAAATGCCAGATACCTACCATCCGGGCTTATTGCCGGCGCCAGGTTCATTTTACCGGCATTATGCTCGTCGATTATTCTCGTGCCTGCCGGAACCTGCAGGGTATCTTTCAGGTAAGGTTTATAAGCCTTTTCCACAGCGCCTTTCCAAAGAGTGGACAATGTTTTATCGTCATATCCAAACGTTCGGCGAATACCATAAGCCAAGCCGAATCGGGCCACATTCTTAAAGAATGGAACGATCACCGTATCACCATAGGTAGAACCGATGAACGAATAAAAGGCTTCGCCGTAACGGTATGGGAAATATTTATTGGTTTCGGTCAGATCGCGGACGGTAGGGATGTCGTGGTTTAAATAGGCGTCGCGCATCCACATTGCCGTGTAAGGGTCTTTTTTGCCGATAGAAAGGTATTCGGCCATACCCTCTACCATCCACAACGGGATATTTCCGATATTTTCAAACGTGGTAGAATCGCCACCTTGCAGGCTATGGTACTGGAACGCGTGAACTAACTCGTGCCCGATAACGTGGCGGGTCATTTGGTTGGTTTCCATTACCGGCATTACCACACGGTTTTTCAGTCCTTCGGTTATACCGCCTGTACCCACGTCAATTTCGCCATCAATAGCGGTTGTTTGCTGGAAATCAGGGTGATCTGCATATAGTATGATCGGGTTTACTTTTTTAAACGTATCCCTGAAAACCTGTTGGTGCAATGTGTACCAAAGCTCGCTTTCCTGCGCAAAACGTTTGATCATGCTATCGTTTTTCAGGTAATAGTAGATCTCGAAATGCGGTGTTTTGTAAACCTGGAATTTCAGGTTTTTATAACGGACCTTGTTCTGCCCGAAATATTGCGCTTTAGCCTGCCGTGACGACAGTAAACAGCCTATAATTAAAAAGAATATGAAAAGTGATCTTTTAGCCGTGACCAGGTAAGGGAGATGTTTATTCATGTAGCTAAATTAATTAATATTTTAGTGAGTAGTTGATTAGGCGAGTGGTTGATTTAGTTAAAAAAACAATTAAATCAATTACAATAACAACTTAATCAACCTATTCCAACTCATTCAACCTATACATTTAATACCCAATAACTTACTTTTCAGTTGCTTTAGGCTGCTGATTTTCCGCAGGAACAACTGGCTCGGGTACTATTTTAGTGGTATCCAGCGGTCGGAATAAGCTATCGGTTTCAGCCGAATCAACCACAGGCCGCGGCGATGGACAATCGTATTTCTTCGAGATCTTCACCCATGGTTTAGGGAAAGGCCCCGGCGTGTATCCCGATTTCGGATCGGCATAAACCTTCTCCATAAAACGGGCAAATATTGGCAGCGCCGTGTGCGATCCTTCGCCGGTTTCTGATGAGGTAAAGTGAACACTCCGGTCGTCGCAGCCCACCCAAACGCCGGTAACCAGGTCTTTAGTGATGCCCATGTACCAGCCGTCCACGTAGTTGGATGAAGTTCCGGTTTTGCCACCTATCTGGTTGCTTTCCTTTTTCCAAAGGCCCGGATATTCCCAAAGCGCTTGTGATGTACCCCCCGGTTCTTCCATACCGCCGCGGAACATATACAGCATCAGCCAGGCCGTTTCCTCGCTGATCACTTGTTCTTCTTTTAATGAAAACTCTTTTAACACGGTACCATCCTGATCAGTGATTTTAGTAACGAGGATAGGATCGATCTTCTGGCCCTTATTCAGGAAGGTGCTGTAAGCCCGAACCATTTCATAAACCGAAACGTCGTTCGAACCCAATGACACCGACGGTACCGACTTCAGCGGACTTTCAATACCGCATTTATGCGCGTACTGAACAATTTTATCCCAGCCTACCTTTTCGGTAAGTTGCGCCGTAATAGAATTTACTGATTTGCCCATGGCCCAGCGTAACGACATTTCCTGGTACGAGAAATGAAAATCGGCGTTGTTAGGTTCCCAAACCTGTGCCCGGCCCTCGTCGGTATATTTTATCGAAACCGGCTGATCGGTAAACTTATCGCAAGGGGTGTAGCCGTTATCCAACGCGGTGAGGTAAGCAAATGGCTTAAATGTAGAGCCTGCCTGCCTGCGCGCCTGATTTACGTGGTCGTAATTAAAATATTTATGGTCGATGCCGCCTACCCAAACTTTGATCTTTCCGCTGGTAGGCTCGATGGTCATCATCCCGGTGTTGAGGATCTTCGCGTAATATTTGATCGAGTCAACGCTTGAAAAAGTGGTATCCCGTTCGCCATGCCAGGTAAATACTTTCATGTGCTTGGGCTGTGTAAAGTATTTGTCTATTTGCGGAGAATTCGCGCCATACTTTTTAACCAGCAGGGCATAAATAGGCAGATGTTGTTCTGCCTTCGGTATAAAATCAACTATCTCATTACCACTCATGTCGCGCCATGGCGTTTTATTACCCCATAGGCCGTAAAAACGCTTTTGTAACATCTTCATTTTTTCGGCAACAGCCTCTTCCGCATATTGCTGCAGGCGCGGATCGATAGTAGTATATATCTTTAAACCATCGGTGTACAGGTCATAATCGTTTTCCTTCAGCCACTTTTTCAGCCAACGGCCAACCGCTTCACGCAAATAAGAATCACCCTGGCCTTCATTTTCCACATAGCTCAAATCAAGCTTAATGGGCTTGTTTACGCTCGTGTCGTAAACGGCTTTCTTCAGGTAATTGTATTTCAGCATCTGCGCTAAAACCGTGTTACGGCGCTCGAGCGAATGTTTGGGATTATTGATAGGATTGTAAGTCGATGTGGCTTTCAGCATACCTACCAATGTGGCCGCTTCAGCGGGTGTAACAGCATCAGGTGTTTTATTAAATATCTTTAACGATGCGGTTTTGATACCAAACGAGTTATTTCCAAACGGAACCGTGTTCAGGTACAGCGTTAGTATCTCTTGTTTGGAATAAACATGCTCTATTTTAAAAGCCGTAAGCCATTCCTTGCATTTATA
Organism: Mucilaginibacter sp.; assembly: GCA_036569325.1. Taxonomy (GTDB): domain Bacteria; phylum Bacteroidota; class Bacteroidia; order Sphingobacteriales; family Sphingobacteriaceae; genus Mucilaginibacter. Next base: position 12,305 of record DATCQV010000009.1, read on the forward strand.
AACAATGGTTTTAATAACAGGGATATGCCGCATCACGCCCTGCGATTTCTTTTTACGTGTTTCGAACAGGTTTTTTGCTAACTGCTGGGTAATGGTACTGCCGCCGCGTTTGTCGCCTTTTGCGGTGGAAAGCATACTTGTAAAAAACGAAAAGAAGTCAACGCCGTTATGATGATAGAACCTCACATCTTCGGTGGCTATCAGCGCGTTGATAATATTGGGGGAGATTTTATTGAATTCGACAGGTGAGCGGTTCTCTTTGTAATAACGGCCTATTAAAGTACCGTCGGAATAGTAAACTTCGGATGCCAGCGACATGGTGGGGTTTTTAATGTCGTGCATATCAGGCGAATACCCGAATAACCAGAGGAAATTTAATTCAATAGAACAGAAAAACAGTATAACGAAGTATATCAATATGACGAAATATCGAAGAAAACGGTTTTTTATACGTCTGAACATGGGGTAAAGATGTAAAATTATGGCCCTAAATCATAGCCAATTTAACAAATATTAACAACGCAAATTAACAGGTTAAATTTTAAGTTAAATTGCA
>DATCQV010000010.1:0-23768 GCA_036569325.1 Mucilaginibacter sp.
TTTATCAAATCCATAACCATAATCCAAACCAAGCAAGCCAAAAATAGGTAAAAATATTCTGGCTCCAACACCCACTGAGCGTTTTACATTAAATGGATCAAATTTATTAAAAGAATTCCAAACATTACCACCCTCGGCAAATGCCAGCATGAAGATGGTTGCCGACTGGCTTTGGATAACCGGATGCCTCAACTCCATGGTGTATTTATTGTATATAGTGCTGCCCGGATTGGTATCGGCTGTGTAATTAGTTCCTTCAGGTATGATCGAGAAGTTCTGGTAACCTCTTAAACCAATGATCTCGCTACCCTGTAAAAACTGGTAGCTCTGCATACCGTCGCCACCAAGTTTGAAGCGCTCAAACGGCGAAGGACCAACCTCTTTGTTGTATTGGCCTAAGAAACCAAATCGAACTTGAGACATCAGCACCAGTTTACCGGTAATTTTTGTAAACCACTGGGCATCATATTTAAATTTATAATACTCCACAAAATGATAGCGCTGTTCGGGCGTTGCAATTTTGTAGTTGATACTGTTAAATAACGAATATGGCGGCGTAGCCTGTATGGTCAGTCTCAGGTTTGAACCCGATGTAGGATAGATTGGCGCATCAACCGAGTTACGGCTCAATTCCTGTGTTAACTTAATGTTGAATGATGTACCGTTCTGGAACAAATAGCCAGTATAGTTATCCAGGTTATAGTGGTCAAAGTTCAGTGAGTAATTCAGCTGGAAATAGTTATCCGGCCAGTTTAAACGCTTACCTAAAGTAACACCGATACCATTAATACGGAGTTTGTTGTACAGCGGGTTATCCTTTGCATAATAATCGCCTGTAGAACTTAGCTGCGTATAGGCCGATAATGCAAAGTAAATAGGTTTTTTACCACCCAGCCACGGCTCAGAGAACGTGAACGAGAAGTTCTGGTAAGTATGCCCGCTCGATTGTCCGCGCAGGCTCAGTTTCTGTCCGTCGCCTTTTGGCAGTGGTTTGTATGCTTTAAGGTGAAAGATATTACGCAGAGAGAAGTTGTTGAAAGTTAAACCCAGTGTACCCACCAGCTGACCGCCGCCAAAACCACCTGATAACTCGATCTGGTCTGACGGTTTTTCAACCACGTTGTAAACTATATCAACCGTACCATCCTGCGGGTTGATGTTGGTAGGCTTCGGCTCTGTTTTCTGCTCGTCGAAGTTACCCAATTGGCCAATTTCACGTGTACTTCTGATTAATAACTCTTTATTGAATTTCTGGCCAGGTTTTGTCCTGATCTCGCGCATAACCACCTTATCGTTGGTTACGTCGTTACCTTTCAATATCACACGGTTAATGGTGTATTGCGGACCTTCATACACCCTGATGTCCATATCAACAGTGTCGTTGTGGATGCTGGTTTGTACCGGGTCGGCGTTGTAGGTCAGGTAACCATCGTTCAGGTAGAATGATGATACATCGTCGTTATCAGGCGTAGGGCCGGTTAAACGCTTGTTCAATTCTTCCTCACTGAAAATGTCACCTTTCTTCAGTTTCAATATCTTGTTCAATATATCGGCGCCGTATTTCGCATTGCCCGACCATTTGATATTACCGAAGTAATACTTATGACCTTCAAACACCTTTATCTTAACGGCGACCGTATTAGCTCCGGTTTTGTAAACCGAATCGCTTATAATTTCAGCATCACGGTAGCCTTTTCCCTGCATTTTTGCTATCAGGTTCTGCTTGTCTTCGTCGTATTTGTCCTGCTTGAATTTACGTGAGCCGAAAATGTTATAGAATTTCATTTTCCGGGTCTTGCTCAAATATTTGCGCAATTTCCCTTGTGAAAAATCTTTATTCCCCTCAAACGTGACATCGGAGATCTTTACCTTTTTATGCTTATCTATCTTAACATCCAGGATGATGCTGTTCGCGTCTCCCGGGTCTTTCCTTTGTTTAATGGTAACGGTTGTATTTAAAAAACCTTTTTCGTTAAAGTGCTTTTTGATGATCGCCGTAGTAGTACTGATCAGGTTGGCGTTAACAATTTTGTATTGCTTGTCTGATAATTTCTTCTGTACGTCATCTATCTCGCCTTTACGGATACCTGTGAGGTGCAGCCTCGATAAACGCGGCAATTCTGTCACAGCAATTTCCAGGTAAATGGTATCGAGGTTAATTTTCAATACGTTCAACTGCACATCCTCGAATAGCCCCTGCGAGTACATGTTCTTGATCACATTGGCATTCGCTTCGCCCGGCAGCGTGATATGATCGCCCTTATTTAATTTCGATATGGTGAGCAATACATCTTTATCCAATGATTTGGTACCCGATATGGTTACGCCCCCTATAATAAAGTCCTTTGGTTCCAGGTAGCTTAAACTATCAGAAGGCAAATTTGACTTTGGCAGCGAATACCGGGGCTGGTTTCCCGGCACCTGTGCCATAACAGCAGTACTAATTATGGTGAAAAGAAGAGCAAAAAGTAATTTATTCATTCGAATATTTTAGTGGGCTAAAAATAATTTATACAGTTGTTAAAAAGTGTTAAAAGTAAAAATTTAGTTCACCTGCTCGCTTGTCATCCCAAAACGCCGCTCGCGTTTCTGATAGTCGAGGATGGCTTCATACAAGTCTTCCTTGCGGAAATCGGGCCATAACTTAGGTGTAAAATAGAACTCGGCATAGGCAATTTGCCACAGCAGGTAATTGCTTATTCTGTGCTCGCCTCCGGTTCTTATCAGCAATTCGGGATCGGGCATTCCCGCTGTGTACAGGTTGCTTTCAAAGGTATCTTCATCAATCTGGTCAATATTAAGTTCGCCGCTTAGCACCTTTAGGGCAATCTGTTTGGCGGCACTGGTTATTTCGCGGCGTGAGCCATAGCTCAGCGCCAGCGTGAGTACAAGGCCGGTGTTATCCTTCGTCTGTTCAATGGCGTTGTTCAGTTCCCGGTAAGCTTTTTCCGGAAGCATATCCAGGTCGCCAATGGCCATCAGGCGCACGTTCTTCTCCATAAAGTTCTTTATTTCCTTATGAATGGTGCTTACCATCAGTTCCATAATAGCCATTACCTCCAGCTTGGGGCGGTTCCAGTTTTCTGACGAGAAGGTATATAGGGTAAGATACTTTAAATTGAGCAATGTACCGCCTTCAACCACATCCCTAACCGAAAGCACCCCGTTGTGGTGGCCGAATATTCTTAATTTGCCTTTTTCCTTTGCCCAGCGGCCGTTGCCATCCATAATAATAGCAATATGCTGCGGCATCCTTAACAAATCAATCTGATCCTTATATCCCATTACACCGTATTTAAAGCCTTTAAGCGGCTTAAAAAGACATTAAAAATGTCTCAAATTATGTTTTTATCGTTAACCGTTTAAATCAATTCACAGGTTTTTGGCCCCATTTTCAACAACTTGCGCTGTTTTTTTCAGGGGACAAAGGTAAAAACTTAATTGTAGTTTTTTTATTATGAGGAAGGAAAAGAATTATTGAGGAAGTTGATTGGGTGAATTGTTGATTGAGCGAGTGGTTATGTGGGAATGATGTGCGGATTTTTGATGTGCAGATTCTTGAGGTGCGGATGTGCAAATGAGAAAAAACCTAAAGGCTTAATTAGACCGCTATAATACGGGGATTGCAAATCCCCTGCTTTTTCGGTCCGGGATTATAAATCCGGACCAATAGCGTGAGTGGTTGATTGATTGAGTGGTCGATTTAAAACTCAGTCAACCTAATCTAACTCAATCAACCTAATCCAACTCAATCAACTACTTAACTCAGTCTAACCACTCACTCTCCCCTCAATATATCCCCTTCTGCTTAAGCATTTCAATATCGCTTGCTGTTATTTGGGCTATGGCGTACGATGGCACTTTGGTAATATTGGCTTCATCCAGCACATCAACCAGGTTCTGATAAACCGAATGGTCAGACGGTTTGATGATGAGCGAGAACGGTAATTTAGATTTGGCAGCTACCTCACTCATCCGCTCCATAATAGCCGTCCTGGTATCCTTTCCATAATTAATTACTTTAGGCTCGGTTAGCGGTTTTTCCGGCCTGCCCAGATAATAGATGAGCTTATTTTTCGCACCCAGACAAACACTCATTGTCGAGCTTTCGCCTCGTGGCTCGGGGGTATCTTTTACCGGCATATCCACAGGCATATTTCGCGGCCTGGATAGCGACGTGGTAAGCATGAAGAACGTAATAAGTAAAAATGCCAGATCGACCATTGCGGTAAGATCGACACGGATGGGCATCTTTTTGGTGCGGTGCCTGCCTCCGCTGTTTGCGGAGGATTGATTCAACTCTGCCATGATAATGAAGATTAAGGTTAAATAATTGGTTACCACCGGTAAATTCCCTTGCCGGATTTATTCCATAACGTAATAACCTCATTCTTTATTGCAACAATGATGCATTTATTATTTGAGTCCGGAAGTCCGAAAAGTCAGTAAAGTCCGAAAGAAATTTTATTAGCTGGGAGTCTGTAAAGTCGAAAGAAAATCATCTGTTAAGTTATAAAACGAAAGTCCAAAAGCTCCTCCCAACTTTCGGACTTTACTGACTTTCCATCTTTCGGACTTCCGGACTTTCCCGACTTTCGGACTCCGTTATTGAAAATAACACTTCTGCGTAACGAAGGTGTAAGAGAGGGTAATCTGGCTGAAGAAATAAGTATCGCGCGGCCTCAGGTCGCCGCGTTGGGTTCCGGGTACACCCAGGTAAATACCGGTGTTCTCGCCTGACCGGTCTGAAAGTGCCCGCGAAATAGCCGACTGACCAACGTGCTTGGGATAGATACCGCTCACATCGTCGAGATAATCGCTTTTGGCAGTACGGTAGCCAAGATCAACTCCTATCGTCATCTTTCCCGATACGTTGTATTTAAAGCCAGCGCCATAAACCGCCGCAATAGTAGTATTTGCGTAAGGACTGGCCTGGCCCTCAGTACGCAATTCCCTTAAATTATATTTCTGACCATTATAAGTAGCACGCGGCGTATAATTAAGTGCCGATGCGCCTAAAAAAAGATAGGGCGTGTACTTGTTTTTACCGGCATCGGGAATATAGTTCATAAAGTTAAACTCGCCCAGCAAAGCTATTTCACTTAAGGTTGTGCTGAAGCTTAAGTTCCTGTCTCTGAATTGCTGATTGTTCGATGTGCTATCGGCACCGGCAATAGTGCCATAGGTATAATTTATTTTTAGTGACCAGTAACCGTCAAAATTTCTTTTGGCAAAACCGCTTACTGAAAATCCGCTCACTTTTATCGGGTTGTTCGGGTTCAAATCGCCCATATAACCTGCCGCGCCGGCGCCGCCGCCAAGCTCCCAGGTTTGCGCCCTGAGCATGCCGGAAATAAATAGCAGAAAGATAAATGGTAAAAATTTAGCCATCAGGTAAATTTAGTAGTTGCGAACATCAAGCCCCCACAATAGTTTGTTTCTTAACGTTGATAAATAACTTTCATTATTTAAACGCACCAAATTTAGGCTGAAAGGTGCCTTACATACCCGGAAACGCATAGTTTTATCGATAATGGCCGTCCTCGAATCGCACGATATCAGGTAATTATTACTGCGGCACTCCACATCAAAGGCAAGCACACTGGTATCGGGCAGCACTATCGGCCTCACATTCAGGTTATGCGGCGCATTAGGCGTTAAAACTATACTGTTCGATTCAGGAAAAATGATGGGACCGCCGCAGCTCAATGAATAAGCCGTCGATCCGGTTGATGTTGATATAATGATACCATCACCCCAATAAGAATTCAAAAACTCCTTATTCAAAAAAACGTGGGTAGTGATCATCGCCGCATCATCGCGCTTGTGGATAGTGATATCGTTAAGGGCGAAATTATCCTTACCAAACACTTCTTCTTCAGAATCGATGCAAAGCAACTCGCGGCTATCAAGGCTGAACTGCTTGTTCACCACCGCGTAAATTGCCGCTTCAATATCATTTTTGTTGATGCTTGCCAAAAAGCCAAGCCGGCCAAAATTGATACCTATTACCGGGATGCCCGAATCGCGTATAATGGCCACCATATCAAGCAGCGTACCATCGCCGCCAAGCGTTAAAACTAAATCTACAAGCCCGGTCAGGTTCTCGGTACCGTCAAGCAATTTGCAGGAAACGGTTTTGATATTCTCGAGCAGGTAGTCGTTCAATACCTTATAAACGTAGATTTCGACACCGTGTTGAGCCAGGCTGTCAAACACCTGTTGTATAAATGGGGTAACTACCGGATCATTAAATTGCCTGCCGTAAACTGCTATTTTCATCGCTTAGTTTAATGTTTAATGATTCGTGGTAAGTATTGTTCAGGTGTCAAAGATAAAAAGTTCAGCTAACAATGCCATTAAAATTAAGTTTAGGGGTGTGTTTATGAAGATATTCCATTAAAAAAGAATTATGCCGGGCCACGTCTAAAAGTTAATACCTGAACATTCTGCTGAAAGATTGCTTAGGAAAAAACAGCGGGTTTTGCTGTTTCACCTGGTACACCAAAATGGCCAAAAATCGCCCATTTTTTGTTTCATACTGTTTCAGGTTGTCTCACACAGGTGGGTTAAATAGCTGATTTTCAATAGCAGGGTGTTTCAGCTGTTTCACTTTGTCTCAACTGTTTCATGTTTGTGTGAAACGGTGCAACAGTGCGTTAACTTAGCATGATCTGCGGATCAAAAAGCTGCTACAAACTCAAATAGTTCATTAAGGAATTATAACGATCGCGCGAGTTATCGTTTTCGTCGCTGTGGTTAAAGGTAGCTTTGATATCGTACTCATACCGCATAAAGGTTGACAGGATGTTGGAGATATCCTGTTTGTTTACCTTTAAGGTTACTTCCATACGGGTAGAATCGGGGAAAGACCGTACGTAGGAACTCAGGATCTGCGCATTGTCAGACTCAACGATCTGCGACATGTGCGCCAGCGAATTATTTTTATTGCTGATCTCGAGCACTATGATCCCTCCCGGTTGATCCACGGCAGTTAAACCAGCGAAATATTTAGGGAGCGCGTTTATAGTGATGAGGCCCGAATAGTTCTTATTGGCATCTAACACGGGCACTACTGTAAGCTGCCTTTCATTAAACAGGCGGATCACATCATAAATATGCTGATCCTCCAGCACATACGGATTCACCAGCGAAAGGGCAAGCGCACCTATAGGCGTTTGCAGGTCAGTTTCGGTAAGGGTATCGTTTTCGGATAAAAGCCCGAGGAACTGATCCTCGTTTACAATTGGCAAATGGCGTACGCGAAACTCCACCATACGGTCGAGCGCTGTCCGGATAGAATCCGAAGTGTGCACCGGTGGTATCGCATCTGCTATCAGCTCAATTGCAAGCATTTATTTTCTCGTTTTTAACTTATCTAAAAAGCCTCTAAGGTATTTATTGAACTCCTCTGGCCGTTCCATCATCGGGGCGTGACCGCATTTATCTATCCAATGCAGTTCCGAATCGGGCAGCAACTGGTTAAATTCAACGGCAACCTCGGGCGGTGTAATTTTATCATCCTTACCCCATATTAACGAAACCGGGATCGTTATCTTATCCAGTTCCTTGTTCATGTTGTGCCTTATGGCCGATTTCGCCATCGCCAATATCCTAATTACGCGATTTCTATCATTGATGGTTTTAAAAACATCATCAACAAGCTCTTTTGTTGCTGTCTTTGGGTCGTAAAAGGTGTATTCTACCTTCTCCTTCACAAAGTCATAGCTTTCACGGCGCGGGAATGATCCGCCAAAAGCATTCTCATATAAACCCGAACTACCAGTCAGCACCAGGGCTTTAACAGTTTCGGGGTGCGATAATACATAGATCAGCGCCACATGCCCGCCCAGCGAATTACCCAGTACCGTAACATTTTCAAGCTCCTTAAACTTTATAAATTTATGAACAAATTTGGCCAAGCTCTTAACACCGGTAGTTAATAACGGCAGGTCGTAGATAGGCAGTATGGGGATAATTACCCGGTACTCCCCCTTAAATTCCTCAATTACCTTATCCCAGTTGCTTAAAGCGCCCATTAAGCCATGCAGCAGCAATAACACTTCCCCTTCGCCCTCATCGATATAACTAAAACCATGTTCCTCTTTAAGCACGAAATCCATAAAATTCTATAAAGTTTAAATTCTTAAAAAAAGCGGCTCACACGGAACCAAAATGCATCGTCGAAATATTTTCGCTATAAAAATAGTCTATTGCTTGTTAGATGCAAGTTTTAATAAAATTAAATAGTTTGAATTGTTGTAAGGTCGGAACGTTGTAAAATTGAAATGCTATTTTATTAGTATCTTAACGTTTCAACTTTAAAACATTACAACTTTCAACCCCTACCCCAACAACTGCCTAACCACTTCCGATATCGTACGCCCATCGGCCTGGCCTGCAAGTTCTTTATTAGCAAGGCCCATTACTTTACCCATATCTGCCGTAGAAGTAGCGCCTATGCGGCTAATCAGTTCCTGCAAATAACCTTCTATTTCAAAACGGGTCATTTGCTGCGGCAGGTATGGCTCAATAACGGCCATTTCATCCATTTCTATCTTGTACAGGTCCTCACGGTTCTGTGCCTTATATATATCAGCCGATTCCTTACGTTGTTTTACCAGTTTCTGAAGCACTTTTATTTCAGCTTCGTGGCTTAATTCTTCAGCAGCGCCTTTTTCGGTTTTCGCTAAAAGCAAGGCCGATTTAATTGCCCGCAGCCCCCTCAGGCGATCTGCCTGTTTGGCCAGCATAGCCTGCTTAATGTCCTGGTCTATTTGATTAATTAGTGACATGGTTTATTTTGAGGAATTATTGAATTAATGATTTATTGAATTGGTGGTTTTTATTTCGGATTTCGGATGTTCGATTTCGGATATGTTTCCAATTTTAGCTGGTCTCATATCTCCGATCTACCCTCTAAATATCGTTACTGCGTTTGCCTGTGCTGTTGGCATTACTACCATATCGTTAATGTTCACATGCGCCGGGCGCGAGACAGCGAACCAAATCGTTTCCGCAATATCATCGGCTGCCAATGCATCGAACCCGTCATATACCTTTTTAGCCCGCTCCTTGTCGCCCTTAAAACGCACTTCCGAAAACTCGGTTTCAACAGCACCGGGATGTATGGCGGTAACTTTAATGCCATGTGATACCAGGTCCAACCTCATTCCTTTGTTCAGCGCATCCACCGCATGTTTGCTCGCGCAGTAAACATTGCCGTTGGGATAAACCTCCTTCCCTGCTATCGAGCCGATATTAACAATATGCCCCTTACCGTTGCTGATCATCCAGTTCGACACGACCTTACTTACATAAAGCAGGCCTTTTACGTTGGTGTCGATCATCGTGTCCCAGTCGTCAAGACTACCTTTATCAATCGGATCAAGTCCCTGGCTAAGGCCTGCATTATTAACCAGCACATTCACCTTTTTCCATTTGACCGGCAGTCCTTCCAGGTTTTCTATTACATCTTCACGGTTTCGCACATCAAACTGCGACACCGCGATTTCAACATTATACTTTGTATTCAGCTTTTTAGCCAGCTTTTCCAGCCTGTCGGCGCGGCGACCGGTTAATATCAAATCGTACTTTTCTCTCGCAAACAAATGGGCACAGGCCTCGCCTATCCCCGATGTTGCTCCTGTTATTAATGCAATTTTAGCCATACATAAGTAACTGTTGCAGCGAAATTATGTTTTTACCTGCAATAAGTTGTCATTTGTGGGCAATGAAAAACCCGCATCACAACGTAATTGACTAAAAAACAGCAACAAATGTATTATTCGAATATCAGGCTGAACGTAACTGTATGCAATCCGAGGCTGCTGATGGGAGTTGAATAGGGATGATTCTCGGGCACCAGCACATTACCAAATGAGTTGGCTATTTTTATTTCGGGCGAAAGTTTAAAGAACTCAAAATAGATATCGCAGCCCAGGCCAGCTTCGTATGATCCAAAGCCACCCACGTTTTTAACCAGTTTATCAAGCGGATCAAGGTCGGCATCCGATGTCTTCTTTCCGCCTATGGCTAAGGTATATTTCACGCCGCCTAAAATGTAAGCCCTGAAATCGCCTATGCGGTCCGATTTTAATTTCATTTCAAGCGGAAAATCAAACGTAGTGGTTTGAACCTGCTTGGTTACATTGTCTGACGAGTTGGGATAGGTATAGGTAAGTGATCTGTCGGCAAAGACCAACGAAGGGGTGGTTCTGGCTTCGAGGTGTTCGGTCAGCCTGTACCGGGTGAGAAAGCCTATAGCAAAACCGGTCGAGTTTTTTGAATTGATGCTACGCAGCGAATCGGTAAGATATCTGTTCGTTCCCGGATCGAAGTAAGGATCTCTCCAGTTTGGCTTTTTATCTATTTTGAAATAGCTGTTTACGTACGAGAAACTGAAGCCGAAACTAAGGTCATTCTGATCGGCCCCGCCGCCCCACGCCGGCGCCTGTGCAAGTAACGAGTTACCGCTTAATAATAGTACTATTATGATGAGGTAACAGTTTTTACTCATTTAATACCCGTGTAAATTGAACAAATACCAAACGCCAAAGGCCTGTGTTTGGTATGTTTAAAGCCTATTTTATCCATCAGGGCCGTAAAAGTCTTCCCATCAGGAAAGGCCGCTACCGACTCGGGCAAATAAGTATAAGCCCTGGCGTCCTTCGAAAATAATTTACCAATTCCGGGTGTAATATAGTTAAAATAGAAATTATACAGCTGCTTTATGGGAAATGCTCTCGGCTTGGAAAATTCCAGCACTACTGCTTTACCTCCCGGCTTAAGCACTCTGAATATGTCAGCCAGCCCGGTTTCCAGGTTCTCGAAATTCCGCACGCCATACGCAACCGTAACAGCGTCGAATTTGCTCGCATCGAAAGGAAGCTTTTCCGAATCGCCCAGCTTCACCTCAAATTTGGAGGCAAGGTTACGCTTATATATCTTTTGCTGCGCGATGTCGAGCATCCCTTGCGAAATATCGACGCCTATGATCTTATCCGGCTCGAGGATCGATAACGCTTCGAAAGCAAAATCGCCGGTACCGGTGGCAACATCCAGTATTAACTTAGGTTTGCTGCTTTTTAATTCGCCAATTGCTTTTTTTCGCCAGATGATATCAATGCCGAGCGACAAAAAATGGTTAAGAAAATCGTAGGTCTTTGATATATTGTTGAACATATCGGCCACCTGCTCTTTTTTTGTGCCCTGCTGGTCGGTATAAGGAATTATTTCTTTGCTCATTTTATGGGGAGCAAAGATAGTGAATAATGATGTTGCAATTGATGCGTACCACTAACCTTTAAACATAAAAAGCCGCCCTGGGGCAGCTTTTTAAAATATTTTCTAAAATTGATTATCTTTTTACAACACTGTTAAGCTCCGCCAGAAAATCCTCTGCATCTTTTTTTGAGCGAATCACCTGTGCCAAACTATCGACGTGTTCAGAAACGACAGGGGTAGTGGTTCTACTGTCGCCACTGCTTTTTGCCATTTTTTTAAATAGCTCGATTTTATCGTGAACATTCTTATTCATACACAAATTTAATCAAATTAATGCTAATTATCCTAATGCCGATAATTTTAACACTAATTATGCTGACGCTGATTCTTCTAATACTAATTATGCTGACATTGGCTCTCTTACTCCTAATTGTCATGTTGCCGACTTTCCAAATACTGATCATTTTAAGGAGAACATATAATATCTATATAAATCATGCCTGTCACGTTCATAATCAAATAACTCTGGTCGTGGTTTTGCTATATAATTCCCAAACTCGTCAACTTCGTAACTTCCATCTCTGAAAATTCTAACGTACCAATCAACACCTATTGCTTTAAAAAACTCACTTAGATAAGCTCTGTTGGCTTTAAACATCAGATGATATAAAGCTGCCCGTGTATCATCAGAACCATCAACGCCAATTGTAGCTCCCTGATTTTCCTGCAAAAAAGTCAACCCAAGCAATAATACCGTCGAAAATAATTTATTGTTATCCTCATGTCTAAGTTTAACATCGTCATTAAAACTTCCAAATTCATTAGGCGGACCAAAACCAAGATTATAAACATTTGGTAAATATTGGTCTGGATGAGGGGTTATTTTTACCAATATCAAAACATTTGATCCATCAATTTGTGGCGAATTGAAAGTCATTTGAGATAAATCGCTTTCTATACTTATAGGTTCATAGGTTTCGTCAAAATTTATGATAGGAATAATTGCCATTAAAGTATTAAGATTTAGCCGTCTAATCTACTATAACGAAACCTGATAATTGATAAAAATATTGAAAGGAGCGCAATTTGGCAATCAGCAACATCTTTCCTACAATTATTTTCTATTCTCCCAACAAACTCATACCTTTCACTATCGGTCTTCTCCCCCTTAAAGATGGCCTTTACTAGTTATAATTTAGTAATAAATAAACCCGCTGTACCTTACTATGAAAGAAAACGAACAACCCTCACGCAGAAATTTCCTGAAAAAATTAGGCACCGCCACAGCCGCAGTAGCTATTGGGCAAAATGTATTGGCCGCCGAAAAGCGCCCTGAAGTATTTTCGTACCTCAAACGCAATAGCGGCGTCAGCGCTAACGACCAGATCAACATTGCGCTGATCGGCGCAGGCGGACAAGGCAGTGAAGACACAAACGTTGCCCTGCAGGTTCCGGGTGTTAAACTATTAGCCGTTTGTGATCTGTACGATGGCCGCCTTGCCGATGCCAAAAAACGCTGGGGCGCTGATATTGCCACAACCAAGATCTATAAAGAAATTTTAAACCGCAAGGATATCGATGCAGTAATTATAGGAACGCCCGACCACTGGCACGAACAAATATCTGTCGACGCCATGCGTGCCGGTAAGCACGTATATTGCGAAAAGCCGATGGTTCATGCCATTACTGAGGGACCTGCCGTAATAAAAGCGCAGCAGGAAACCGGCAAGGTTTTCCAGGTGGGTAGTCAGGGCGTTTCTTCATTAGGTAACGAGAAAGCAAAAGAGCTTTTAGCAGCAGGTGCGATTGGCCAGCTCAACTATGCTGAGGGTTTCTGGGCGCGCCGCGGCCCTGTTGAAGTTTGGCAATACCCTATCCCTGCTGACGCCTCGCCACAAACAGTGGATTGGGAAACGTATGTAAGCAATACCTACAAAAGGCCATTCGACGAAAAACGTTTTTTCCGCTGGAGAAATTATACCGATTACGGCACGGGCATGGCCGGCGACCTTTTTGTTCACTTATTCAGCAGCCTGCATTTTATAACAGGCTCACATGGTCCTGAAAAAATATATGCATCAGGTGGTCTTCGTTTCTGGAACGACGGCCGTGAAGTACCCGATGTTTTACTCGGCACATTTGATTATGGCAAAAATGCAATGCATCCGGCGTTCAATCTTTCATTACGCTGTAATTTCGTTGATGGCACCAGCGGTACAACCTACCTGCGTCTGGTCGGCAGCGAAGGAGCAATGGATATTACCTGGGATGAGGTAGTATTGAAACGCAACAAAGTTTTCGCTTCCGACGATCCTTTCTATCTCGAAAAACTTCGCCAGGCAGGCGACCGCAATCCGGAACGCAAAAAAATGCTGCCGCCGGAAGAAATCACCTATAAAGCTGACAAGGGATACCTCGGCGGACCGTACGATCACATGAACAATTTTATAACCGCTATCCGCAAAAATGGCAAGGTAACGGAGGATGCCGTTTTCGGCTATCGCGCAGCAGCACCTGCCCTGCTTTGCAACGACAGCTATTTTACAAATCAACCCATGTTCTGGGATCCAGAGAAAATGGTGAAGAAATCTTAGTGATCAGTGACCGGAGTTTAGTGATTAGTTAAACCGAACATTAAAAACAAAATGAGAAAAACATTGATAACTATAGCCTGCATTGCTTTAATAGCAACGCAGGCTACTGCTAAGCCGCCACGCAAACCGGCTAAGCCTGCAACCGCAATCAAAACCTGGACGAGCCTTTTCGACGGTAAAACACTTAAAGGCTGGCACGCCTTCAACAAACCGGGCGAAGTAAAAAACTGGACCATTGTTGATGGTTCATTGGTTTGTCTCGGCGCTGCCAATGGCGATACCGGCGGCGATATTGTAACCGATAAAGAATATACGAACTTCGAACTTTCGTGGGATTGGAAGATAGACAAAGGCAGCAACAGCGGTGTAATATATCATGTTGTGGAAGCGCCTAAATATCACGCCACCTACGAGACCGGCCCCGAATACCAGATCATTGACGATAACGGCTGGCCCGAAAAACTGGAAGACTGGCAAAAAACCGGCTGCGATTATGCCATGCATCTGCCTAACGACAAAAAAATGTTAAAACCGGTAGGCGAATGGAACACCAGCAAGATCATCTTCAACAAAGGCCATGTGGAGCATTGGCTAAACGGCAAAAAGATCATCTCCTTCACCGCATGGGATGCTGACTGGAACAAAAAGAAAAAGGAGGGAAAATGGAAAGATTATCCCGACTATGGCTCAGCAAAAACCGGCCGTATAGCGCTGCAGGATCACGGGCATAAAGCTTACTTTAAAAATATCTGGATAAAGGAGTTATAAAATTATCTGAACCATGATTCATAGGATTTAAGGATTACATGATTAATAATCGCAAAAAAACAATAATCCTTAAATCCTATAATCAGGCAAATCATGGTTCAGATAATTCCCCCAACAACCCTTCAATATCCAGCCTGCGGGTAAACATAGTCAGTTCACCATTGCCATCAAGCGGCCAGCGGTCACGCGGCCTGTCCCAATATAGTTCCACGCCATTACCATCTGGATCATCCAGGTAAATAGCTTCCGATACGCCGTGATCTGATGCTCCGGTAATAGGGTATTTAGCATCTATCAGGCGCTGCAATATCGCGGCGAGATCTTTTCTTTCAGGATAAAGGATTGCGGTATGAAATAACCCCGGCGCATATTCCGGTGCGCGCGGTGCGCCTTTACTTTGCCAGGTGTTTAAACCTATATGATGATGATACCCTCCAGCCGATATAAATGCGGCCTGATCGCTATACAT
This sequence comes from Mucilaginibacter sp., assembly GCA_036569325.1. Lineage (GTDB taxonomy): Bacteria > Bacteroidota > Bacteroidia > Sphingobacteriales > Sphingobacteriaceae > Mucilaginibacter. The sequence goes on from DATCQV010000010.1 coordinate 15,058, forward strand.
CACCATCTTTTCAAAACCAAGTAGTCCGCAGTAAAAGTCTAATGATTTTTGCAGATCGCTCACTTTCAAATGCACGTGGCCAATCCGGGTTTGAGTAGGTATTTTATATGCTTCCATTAAATTATGTGTTTAAACATCAAATTTACGCCAATTAAATTTCATTTATGTTTGATGATTGTAAAATCAATCTAAGTCAGGTATCCGATTCTTGATTCTTGACTCTTGGTTCTTGGCTCTTGATTCTAAATCCCTACCTTTACACAATGATCGTCAAATCAGCGGAGTTTATTTGCAGCAATACCCAGGTTTCCAAATTACCGCCGCCGGTAATGCCGGAATATGCCTTCATCGGCCGGTCAAACGTAGGCAAATCATCGCTGATCAATATGCTCACCGGCAAAAAAGGACTGGCCAAAACATCGCAAACTCCGGGCAAAACCCAGCTTATCAATCACTTTTTAATTAACGATAACTGGTACATTGTCGATTTACCCGGCTATGGTTATGCCAAGATATCCAAAAGTAAAAAGGAGGACTGGAACAAATTTATCCGCACCTACCTCGATAAACGCGAAAGCCTGCAATGTGTAATGGTATTGATCGACAGCCGCCTCGAGCCGCAGAAGATCGATCTTGAGTTTTGTAACTGGCTCGGCGAAAAAGGCTTGTCGTTCGTTACCGTATTTACCAAAGCCGACAAGCAATCGTCCATCAAAAGCGATCAGAATATTGCCAAATTCCGGAAAGCGCTTTTGGCAACGTTCGAAGAAGCGCCGCGGCACTTCATAACCTCGTCAGAAACCCAAATGGGCCGCGACGAGCTCCTGGCATTCATTGCCGGAATAAATCAGCATTTTACAGCACCTGCAATAAACTTTTAAACAAAACAAACTATGAAACGTACAGCACATGCCCATTGGAATGGCACTTTAACCGAAGGTAAAGGAGAAATTACCACACAAAGTACCATCTTAAACAACACACAGTACTCATTCAAAACCCGTTTTCAGGACGGTATCGGCACCAATCCTGAAGAGTTGGTAGCTGCCGCACACGCCGGCTGCTTCACTATGGCCGTAGGCGCAGCCCTTACACAGGCTGGTTTTACACCTGGCGATTTAACTACTGATGCCATCCTTGATCTGGATTTGCAGAAACTGGAGATTCTTGGCATCCATTTGGAATTGAAAGGCTCGGTTATCGATGGCGTATCCGAAGAAAAATTCAAAGAAATTGCCGAAGGCGCTAAAGCCGGTTGCATTGTATCTAAGGCGTTAAGTGTGCCAATTACCATAAACGTGGTTTACGCATAATCAGCACTCCATGTAGACATCTAAAATATCTCATAAATTGAAAGCGGGCAATAGTCCGCTTTTCTTATTTACCCCTTTTCCATATTTATCAATATCAGGATAAACATATTACACCCAATTGAATAATATCTATAAATCCTATATACAATACCCTGATTATCAATATTAAAAACATATTAACAAATAGTATTTTGTATATTAAATTAATATATTTGATAGTATTATAAACCAATTAAAACCTTTATTCATGAAAAAAATTCTATTAGCGCTATTCGTGCTGGGAGTAACAGCATGTAGCAGTTTCGCACAAACGAAGAGTTCAGATGTAGCAAGGTTCAGTATCGGGGTTGATCCGGGTATCCCGGTGGGCGACGCCAGCAATGCTTACAATTTTGCCATTGGCGGTTCGCTTAAATATGACATACCTATTAGCACGGGCACATTTTTTAACCTTTCGGCAGGTTATACAGCTTTTTTAACGAAAAGTGTACTGAAACAGGCCGGATTCAAATCATCATACGGTTATATTCCTTTAAAAGCAGGTATCAAATATTATTTTAATGGACAAGGCTTTTACGGCGAGGCTCAGTTGGGCGCAACCTTCTCTACCGAAAGTGGCGGGGGTACTGCGTTTGCTTATGCGCCTGGCTTTGGTTATACGGTCGATGGTGGTTTTGACATAGGCGTTCGCTATGAAGGATGGTCGCACGATGGAACTGTTAGCCAGATAGCCTTGCGTATATCTTACAATATCCAATAAATATTAACTTTCAGAAAGAGCAGATTAACCATCTGCTCTTTTTTTATTTTAAATTGATTGACCAAAAGAAACTATCCAACCAATCACCCGCTCATTAATTCAGCGCAAGTTGAGCATCCTGATACACCGGCTTTTTAAGCTGGATGATCAGCGCTTCAAAGCTTTTCATAGGACTATCGGCCGCCAGCATGTTCACCAGCCAGGCTGGTATATTGCCCCCGGGATCAACCTGAAGCGTGTACTTTACTTTTACCCTGTTTTCTCCAACTGGCGTGATCACCCAAAATCCCTTTGACGAACTGATACGAACTATGCCATTTTTAACCGGGACAAAACCCGGTACGGCGGGGCCATCAACTGTTATTACTTTTGTTTGAGGGTCTTGCTTAACCACAAGGTGGGCTACAAAATCACGATTTTTCGCAGGCCAGGGGATATTCACCTCACAATAGTAATACAACTCGCTCGGCGAAATCTGTTTTACCAGCGTAGCCGATTTAGTATGATCAACCCATTCCGGCGCGGCTTTTATATCCATCAGCACCTTAACTAATTGCGGTGCGCTGGCATTCAGTTCGCATTCAACCTTAATAGCTTTAAATTTTGAGTCGGGAACCGAAGCCATATAAACTTTAATGCCGTCCTTTTCGTTCTTCAATTTCCATTCGGTTTGAGCAAACGCGGCCGAAACAGCTAACGAAAGAAATAATGTAATAATAGCCCTCCACATCGTTATAATTGTTTATTGCGATCAAAATTAAGGGCTCAAAATTAATGTAAAAGCACCAGGGTAGCTTTATGACAATGTGCAGTCAATTACGCTTTGAAATGGATTTAGGATGACAAACAACCGGTTCTGATTCTAAATATAGCCGCATTTATTAAAGACGCATTCCAATCTTAGGTGCGCAATAAAACTACTTTTTTACGTTTTGCTTTAGCGCATTAATGTGTAATTTCGGCATTCATCAGGGCTTAAAAAAGTGCTTAGTATCCTCAAAAAAGAAATTACTTCTTACCTCAGTTCATTGGTAGCCTATGTTACCATCGGTGTATTTTTGTTAGTGTTGGGACTGTTCCTGTGGGTATTCCCCGACTCCAGTATTCTCGATTACGGTTACGCCAGCCTCGATAATCTTTTTAATACTGCACCCTACCTGTTCATGTTCCTGATTCCGGCAATAACCATGCGTTCGCTGGCCGAGGAACGCCGCGAGGGTACTTTCGAGCTGCTGCTTACCCGCCCCCTTGCCGACTGGCAGATCGTGCTGGGCAAGTATTTCGCCTGCCTTCTGCTGGTATTGTTTTCCCTGGTGCCCACGCTTGTTTACTATTATTCAGTTTATAATTTAGGTGCCACTCCCGGAAACATTGATACCGGCGGCGTTATCGGTTCTTACATTGGTTTATTCCTGTTAGGTGCGGCCTTTGTAGGCATAGGTTTATTCGCATCATCCATCAGCAAAAATCAGATCATCGCCTTTACCATAGCGGTATTTCTTTGTTTCTTTTTTTATAGTGGATTTGATTCCCTAAGCGGCCTTTTATCGTTACAAAACCTTAGCCTGCAGGATTTAGGCATCACCGAGCATTATCAGTCCGTAAGCCGCGGCTTGTTAGATACCCGCGACCTGGCTTACTTCGTCATCCTTACCGGCTTGTTTGTTTGCCTCACTTTATTTGTGATGAGCAGGCAGCGGCAAAAGCCATTAAAGGACAGAACATTGATCACAGCGCTGGTCATCTTAATAGCCATCGGCATCCTCTCAAAATTCACTTTCACCCGCTTTGATTTTACTAAGGAAAAACGCTACACCATATCTGCTGTAAGCCGGAGCATTTTAGATACGCTTAAGGTACCTGTGCATGTAACGGTTTATTTAAAGGGCGATAACGTACCCGGCGGCATGAAAAGGCTGCAGCGCGCCGCAAAGGACATGCTGATCGACCTGCAGGTTTATAGCCACGATAAGCTGCAATTCAACTTTGTTGATCCCGTTGAGGCCACGAAAAACTACTCGCCTCAAACCCGTCAGCAGGAATATGATTCACTCGCGGTAAGAGGCATTGTAAGCCAAAACCTTACCATCAAGACAGACAATGGTGTTTCTGAAACAACCATTTTTCCCGAAGCTTTGGTACAGGCCGAAGGCAAGGCCATAGCTGTTAATTTATTGCAGACCCGTATCGGTCAGTCTGACGAGGAACAACTGAATAACTCCATTCAAAACCTTGAATATGGCTTTACCTCAGCTATTAAAAAAGTAATAAGCGGCGGCAAACCTAAAATTGGATTTACAGAGGGACATGGAGAATTGAGCGATCTGCAGTTAAACGATGCCATGCGTTCCCTGTCAGATGGATATCTGGTGGGCCGCGTTGATCTGAAGACCATCCCGCTAAACGTATTGACCAAACTCAGCATGCTGGTGATCCCCAAGCCGACTACCAAATTCAGCGAAGCCGATAAATTCAAGATCGATCAATACATTATGCGCGGTGGCCGGGTATTATGGACCATCGACCAGGTAAACGCCGAACTTGATAGCCTGAAAGGTCATGGCGGCGAGCAAATGTCGTTCCCCAAACAACTTGATCTGGACGATCAGCTCTTCACCTACGGTATCCGTATCAATTACGACCTGATAGCCGATATGAGCTGCGTGCAGATCCCGGTAGCTACGGGAGATGTTGGCGGGCAGGCACAGATTCAAATGCTGCCCTGGTTGTATTATCCGTTATTCTTACCACAATCCAAACACCCGATCGTCAAAAATCTGGATGGCATCCGCAGCGAGTTCGCCAGCACCATTGATACACTCGCTATTAAAAACGTTAAGAAAACTATACTGTTAACATCATCGCCATTCAACAAAAAAATAACCGCGCCGCATATCCTGTCGCTGCAGGCCCTCGAGCAGGAACCAAATCCAAAAGATTTCCAAAGCACGCCTAAAACCGTAGCGGTGTTGCTGGAAGGCTCCTTTAAGTCCGATTTCCAAAACCGCCCGCTGCCGGAAGACCTGAACGAAAATGATCAGATCATCCCGCAAAGCAGGCCCACCAAAATGATCGTGATAAGCGATGGCGATATCCTTAAAAACCAGATAGCGCAGGATGGCTCACCCTATCCGCTCGGTTATGACCATTACATGCAGCGCAGTTTCGGCAATAAAAACCTGTTACTGAATATTGCCGACTATATGACCGACGACTCCGGCCTGATCGCTCTGCGTACCAAGGAAATTCAGTTACGTCTGCTCAATCGTGCCCGCATCAGGGGCGAAAAATTGTACTGGCAGGTTATCAATAATGTGCTGCCGCTGGGTTTGTTGGTAATATTTGCTATTTTTCAACATTATATGCGCAGAAGAAGGTATGCGCATTAAAATTTTTTACTTTTGATAGATTAATTCCAACTATATGAGATTCATTGTTTCTACATCAACATTACTTAAGCAACTACAGGCCGTAAGCGGAGCCTTGAGCAACAGTACTGTATTGCCAATACTCGAAAACTTTTTGTTCGAGATAAAAGATGGAAACTTAACTATTTCGGCTACCGACCTGCAAACCAGCATGACCACTTCACTGGCTGTTGAAGCCAAAGAGAATGGTCGTATCGCTATACCATCGCGTATTTTATTAGAAACCCTGAAGTCGTTACCAGAGCAGCCGGTTAATTTTTCGGTTGATGATAACACATTCGCCATTGAAATAAATGCCGGCGATGGTAAATATAAACTGAACGGTGAGAACGGCGAAGACTTCCCTAAGATCCCGGTAGTTGAAAATGCCTCAGAGGTAAACCTGCCCGCTTCAGTTTTAGGAGAGGCTATCAATAAAACTATCTTCGCGGTAAGTAATGACGAACTGCGCCCTGCCATGACAGGTGTTTACTGCCAGCTTTCAACTTCATCTTTAACCTTCGTGGCAACAGACGCACACAAGTTAGTGCGTTACCGCCGTAAAGATGCCAAAGCAGCAAGCACAGCATCGTTCATCCTACCCAAAAAGGCGCTTACCTTACTCAAGTCATCCCTGCCTTCTGACGATGTGAACGTAGCGGTACAATACAATAACACAAGTGCATTCTTTAAGTTCGGCAACATTAACCTTGTGTGCCGTTTAATTGACGAGCGTTACCCTGATTACGAAGCCGTTATTCCACTGAACAATCCGAATAAGTTAACAATCGATCGTCAGTCGTTCTTAGGTTCTTTAAGCCGTGTAGCCATTTACGCCAATAAAACTACCCACCAGGTAAGGCTTAAAATAAGCGGCAGCGAGCTGAATATCTCATCAGAAGATATCGACTTTGCCAATGAAGCTCACGAACGTTTAAGCTGCCAGTACGAAGGCGATGATATCGAAATCGGTTTCAACGCCCGTTTTTTGATCGAGATGCTTAAAAACCTCAGCTGTGAAGAGGTGATGCTCGAAATGTCGACCCCTAACCGCGCAGGCATTCTGCTTCCGCAAGGCGGCGACGAAAACGAAGACGTACTGATGCTGGTAATGCCGGTAATGCTTAACAGCTACGCATAATTTTAATCATTGGTCAATAGTCATTGGTCATTAGTCGATCGTTAATAATTATTAGTGTATTTAAGCAATAACTAATGACTATCGACCAATGACTAATGACTTTTTTATTCGCCCCGATAACAAAATTTACGATAAGCAGTTATAGTAGCGTCATCATGAAATTCAAATTAGCCATCATACTTTTTATAGCTGCTGTAGCGGGAGTGGCGTCCTGTAAAAACAATGATGATGTTTTTCCAAATGCGCCGCTTAATGGCCGGTTTAAGATCGTTAATGCTTCCTCCAATAACATTAACTATTTTTTGAACGGCACACGGCAAAACAACACCGGACCCTTGGGGCCTGGCGGCTCGAGTTTCTATCTCGCTACTCAGTTAGGCCTTCAGAATTTTTCATTTAAGTTAGATGGCAGCCCGGTTGTTTTATTCAACTGGCCCCAAACCATGAGAGACAGCGTAAACTACACTTTATATGTTACCGGCACCACCGCCGATAAGGCTTTCCTCACCACAGAAGTACTTGTCTCTGATACCGCCAAAGCCAAATTGGGTTTTGTGAACGCCGCACCCAATGCAGGTAGTTTGGATATCGCTGTTAATGGCACATTAATATTTACAGCTGCTGCTTTTAAAACCCAAAAAGACTTTTTATTGATCCCGGCCGGAAGCAACGAAATAAAGGTTTACAAAGCCGGCACTACCACGTTGTTAAAAGACACGACGCTTAGTATGAGCGCTACCAATGTTTACACCTTATATTCTTACGGGCAACCCGGCGCTACCGGTAGCTCACGATTCAATGTAGGGTTAACGCTTAACTTATGAGGCATACCTTTAAATATATCACCTTAAAAAACTTCAGCTTGCTTTCGCTGGCAGCATTAGGCTTGTGGCTGGCGTCGGTTATATCATCGTGCGGGAAAGGCACTAATGTAGTTACACCCAACTTAAACATCAGGTACGAGGTTTTAAACCTGAGCCCGGATGTTTACCCGGTTGATCTGTATATCAGATTTTTGAAGGTAAACAGCACGCCTTTTATTTATGGGGTAAATCAGGGCTATTTTCAGGCAACTGCTTTGGATACGCCTTACCTGATACGTCAATCGGTAACTGGCGGCGGCGCTGTAGTAATTTCACGGTCTGATATACTCAAAAGAAACGCCCAATACAGTTTATTTATAACCGGTGATGTAGCCAATAACTCGCTTACGTCGATCTTTACGGTCGACACTGCAACGTTACCGGCTGTTGGACGCGGTAAGGTACGTTTTGTCAACGCGTCGCCGTCAGGGGCGGCAGGCTTCGATGTTTATGCCAATGGTGTAAAAGCTTTCAGCAATATAGCCTATCCTAAATTCACCGATTTCCGAGAACTGCCCAATGGCTATTACGATTTCGATATTACGGCTACCGGTTCATCTACCATATTGAAAACGCTAACTAACGTCCAGGTATTGGATGGCCGTTTGTACACCATCTACTCGTATGGTTACACCACGCGTATCGATTCAGCTTCGTTTAATGCAGCTGTAATAACCAACAGATAACACGGCGCCACAGTCTTATTCAACTTAAATTTCTATTTTTGGCCAAATTTCAAACCCGTGGAAATAGTTAAAACCCTGATTGATTTTATTTTACACATCGATAAGCATCTTGCCGATATTATAAGTCAATACCATGCGCTTACTTATTTAATACTATTTGCCATAATCTTTGCCGAGACCGGCTTCGTTATAACACCATTTTTGCCTGGCGATTCTTTATTGTTTGCGGCTGGCGCTCTGATAGCAGGCGGCGCAACCGGGCTCAATGTTTTTTTATTGGGGATTATATTGGTAGCCGCTGCGTTTGCAGGGAATACGGTAAACTACCTCATAGGGAACTATTTGGGGCCGAAAGTTTTTAAAGAAAAAAATAAAATTCTAAAGCTGGATTACTACTTGAAAACCAAAGCATTCTTTGACAAACATGGAGGCAAGGCAGTTATATTCAGCCGATTTATGCCTATTATCCGCACCATAGCACCATTTGTGGCTGGCGTGGGCAAAATGCCCATAGCGCGTTACAGCCTGTATAACATAATTG
>DATCQV010000011.1:0-23030 GCA_036569325.1 Mucilaginibacter sp.
CACATTGTTCTGGTCGATATCCACGTGGCTGAACAGGTTTTCGTTCATGAACGTTACATAGCTCTGGGCTGCCGTGGGCTGCATCGGGTAGTATTCGTCCAGATTGAACGTGATCACCTGTTTAAAGCTCAGGCCTTCTTCTTTATACTGCCTTACCAGTTCGGCATAAACGCCGACCGGCGTTACGCCTGTGGCCAGGCCCAGCACCGTCTTTTCGCCTTTTGCCGTCTTCTCCCTGATCAGTTTTGCTATCCGGCCAGCTACCGCCACCGATGCCGTCTGCTGGTTCTCGTATACCGTTACCGGTAACTTCTCATACCGCGTCTCTTCTAATAAATTTAATCGAGCCATTTGTTATAGGTTGTATTTTAGGGTTGTTGTGAGCGAAAAAAACTGCAAAAAAAATCCCCGCCTGGGCGAGGATTTCATTCAAACCAATTTAACTATAAGTCCCCTTACCGACATAAGGCTGATATAAAGTTCGTTTACTAAAGTGCAGTACATTATCAATACAAACTTATAAAAGTTTTTTAAACAATAACAATACTTTTTAAAATATTTTAATAAGTGTAGGTCTGACTTTTATTTTACCATATTTTAGCTTATTATAATAATGGTTTATCCTGTTTATGTAACAGTGTTAACACCAATAGTATATTACTGATTATCTTTTTAAATTAGCTACAATTAACTGATCTTAACATTATGAAAAAACTGCTACTCTTAACCGGGCTGGCTTTATGGCTTAACGGCGCTTTGGCCCAGGCACCGCAGGACACAGGTTATGTTCGCGACCATTACACCAAAATGGAAAAATACATTACCATGCGCGATGGTAAACGCCTGTTCACCTCCATCTATCTCCCTAAAGATCAATCGAAAAAATACCCCATCATCATGACGCGTACGCCATACACCGTGGCGCCCTATGGCGAGAATAACTACCGCCGCTCATTAGGGCAGAATGCACTGCTCGAGAAAGAGGGCTTCATCTTTGTTTACCAGGATGTGCGCGGCAAATGGATGAGCGAAGGCGACTTCATCGATGTACGTCCCAACATCGACAATAAAAAAGGCCAGCAGGTTGATGAAAGCTCCGACACTTACGATACCATCGACTGGCTCGTAAAAAACCTGCCCAACAACAATGGCAATGTAGGTATCGAGGGCATTTCGTATCCCGGTTTCTATTCAACCGCATCCTTGCCCAACGCACACCCGGCATTAAAAGCTGTATCGCCGCAGGCCCCGGTAACCGATTGGTTCATCGGCGACGACTTTCACCATAACGGCGCTTTATTTGTAATGGATGCCTTTTCGTTCATTACCAGCTTCGGTGTGCCTCGTCCCAAACCAATTATTCCTGCTCAATTTAAAACCGGTATCAAGTTTAAATACACTGATAACTACAAGTTCTACCTGAGCATGGGCGCGTTGCCGAACTATAAGAAACGTTACTTCGGCGATTCGGTTAAGTTTTGGAACGATATGATGGCGCACCCGAATTACGATAAATTCTGGCAGGATATGAACATCCGTCCCCATTTGAAGAACCTTACCCCGGCAACCATGGTGGTAGGCGGATTCTTTGATGCCGAGGATTGTTTTGGTGCTTTGCATGTTTATGACGCCATCGAAAAACAAAATCCGCAAAGTCATAAAAACATGCTGGTAATGGGCCCGTGGTATCACGGCGGCTGGGAAGCGAAAGACATCCAGCACTTTGCCGATCAGGATTTCGGTTCGAACACCAGCCAGTGGTTCCGCGAGAATCTGGAGTTGCCTTTCTTTAAATATTACCTGAAAGGCGAAGGCGCCGACGATCTTCCCGAGGCAGCAATCTACATCAGCGGCAGCAATCAATGGAAAAAGTTCAGCAAATGGCCGCCTGAAAATTCAGCCCAAAAAACTTTATATTTCCATGCTAATGGCAAGCTGTCGTTCGATCCTCCTGCCGCGGGCGAAGGTTTCGACGAATATGTGAGCGATCCTGCTTCACCGGTTCCATACCAGGACGGCATTCAACGCGGCCGCACCCGGGAATATATGCTGGACGATCAGCGCTTTGCCCAGCGCCGTCCGGATGTGAAAACATTCCAGACCGATACATTAAAGGAAGACATCACATTAACAGGACCCGTTGTTGCAGACCTGCTTACCTCCATCAGCACAACCGATGCCGATTATGTAGTGAAACTGATCGACGTGTTTCCTGATAACTATCCTAATCCAACACCGAATCCTAAAAACGTTACGCTGGCCGGGTACGAAATGCTGATCCGCGGCGAGATCTTCCGCGGCAAGTTCCGTAACTCGTTCGAAAAACCCGAGCCGTTCGTGCCGGGTAAGGTAACACAGGTAAAATATAACCTGCCGGATGTAGGCCACACCTTCCGTAAAGGTCACCGTATCATGATCCAGGTGCAAAGCTCGTGGTTCCCGCTGGCCGACCGCAATCCGCAAAAGTTTGTAGACATTAACCAGGCAAAGGATTCCGATTTCCAGAAATCGACCATCCGCATTTATCACGATGCGGCTAACAAATCAAACATAAAAATTACCGTACTCGAATAATATCCATCGCGACCTGCGTTTGCACAGGTCGCAAATACAATAAACAATCAAATGAAACTGACCAAATTATTAACTATCTGCGCTTTAGGGTTCATCTCCTTTGCTGCCAATGCCCAGTTGGGTACCGGCAAGCAACAGTTCACCCGCGCCGATTCACTGCGTGGTAACCTTACGCCGCTGCGTACCTGTTATGATATCAACTATTACCACCTCGATGTGAAATTCGATATCGACAATAAATTCATCAGCGGCAGCAACCTGTTCAAGTTCACCGCCACGCAGGATTTCAAAAAATTGCAGTTCGATCTTTTTGCCAATCTGAAAATCGAAAAAGTAGTTTACAAAGGGCGCGAGTTGCCTTATACCCGCGAGTTCAACGCCGTATTCGTAACCTTTCCTAATACCGTCGTGAAAGGCGCAAAGGAAGAATTTACCGTATTCTATTCGGGTAATCCAACTGTGGCCAAACGCGCGCCGTGGGATGGCGGCATCGTATTCGCCAAAGATTCATTGGGCAATCCATGGGTAGCTACCGCCTGCCAGGGTATCGGAGCCAGCATCTGGTGGCCTAACAAAGACCACCAGGCCGACGAGGTTGACAGCGCCCTTATCAGCATCAGCGTACCCAAAGGTTTAACCGATGCCTCCAACGGCCGTCTGCGTAAAGTGACTGACCTGAAGAACGGCTATACCCGTTTCGACTGGTTTGTGGCGAACCCCATTAATAACTACGACATCGAAGCCAACATCGGCAAATACAAACACATCAGCGACAGCTATGATGGCGAAAAAGGCAAACTTACGCTTGATTACTGGGTGCTTGATTATAACGTAGAAAAAGCCACCAAGCAATTTGGCGAAAACGTGAAAGATATGATCAAAGCGTTTGAGCATTGGTTCGGGCCATATCCTTTCTATGAAGACGGTTATAAGCTGATCGAAGCGCCGCACCTGGGCATGGAACACCAGAGCGGGACCGCATACGGTAACCATTACCGCAACGGCTATCTCGGCCGCGACCTGTCTGGCACCGGCTGGGGCTTGAAATGGGATTTCATCGTAGTGCATGAAAGCGGCCACGAGTGGTTCGGTAATAACATTACGTCGAAAGATCTTGCCGATATGTGGATCCATGAAAGCTTCACCAACTACTCTGAATCGTTGTTCATCGAGCAGCGTTACGGCAAGCAAGCCGGACAGGAATATGTGCACGGCACTCGTTTCGCCATTGTAAACGACCGCCCTATCGTGGGAAATTATAACGTAAACAATGAAGGCTCGGGCGATATGTACTACAAAGGCGGCAATATGCTCAACATGATGCGCACCATCATTAACGATGATGAAAAATGGCGCAGCATTCTCCGCGGCCTCAACAAAACCTTCTACCACCAAACCGTAACTTATGACGATGTGGTAAACTACATTACCAATGAATCGGGCAAAAACCTGAAACCTGTATTTGAGCAATACCTGAAATATAAAGGCATTCCTATCCTCAATTTTATGGAAACCGGCGGTAAATTATATGTCCGCTGGATCTCTGACGTAAAAGGGTTCGACATGCCGGTTCGCGTAAAACTAAAAAGCGGCGAATACCAGTTCATTACGCCATCAACCCGCTTTACACCTGTAAAAATTGAAGGCGCCAAAAAAGACAATATCGAGGTAGATACCTTTAATTATTATATAGGGGTGATGATGGATTAAGCCCCTGACCCCCTGAAGGGGGAACGAGAACTTTGAAGGGATCAATCGACAAGGTTGATCCCTTTTTGATTTAAAGATTGCTTATCTCTATTTAGATGGTAAGAAAATTCACCTCTTTCAATCACTTAAAGTCAGATAAACAGAAAGCCCCGGACCAAAAATCTGCTTTGAAAAGACATGATAATTTCAAAAAAGTTATCAAGGGTATTTACGCGGTCAAAATCCGGTCAATCGACAATGATCGACTCAAATAATTCCTCCGGCCCCATAGGGGCCAAATATTGGTAGAAAATAAAGATATAGAAATACCGCTCCGTAGGTGCGGAACCCCGTGTGCAGGTAACCGGGCTATGGCACATATCTAACGTCGCGTAAAAAACCGCTAATCGAATCTCTGTCAATATCTTACGCCTGCCACCCAAAACCCGTCTTCCCAATATTAAATTTTTTCTTATTTTTAATGCAACCCTCAACACTTAAACTGCGTCCTATCGACGTACTAACTTTTAAAACAATGAAAGCTCTCTTCAAAATTTCCCTGATGCTGTTGTTGGCCGCCAGCTCGGGTTACACATTTGCAAAACCTGCATCGATTACAAAAACAACACCCTATGAAACCGTCGACCGCCACCTGTCGGGCTTCAATGCCGTGAATGTTGCCGGCTCGTTCGATGTATATATTACACAAGGTTCAACCGAATCGGTTAAGGTAGAGGCGCCCTCTGACGTGATCGACCGCATCCTTACCGAAGTAAATAACGGCGTACTAAAAATTTACAACAAGCACGATACCTTTAACTGGGGCAACTGGTGGAATGGTCATAAAAAAATTGCCGTATATGTAGTGGCAAAAGACCTGAACGCCATCAGCCTGACCGGCTCGGGCGATGTTTCATTTAAAGAAGGCTTCACCACCAATTCATTAAAGCTGCGCATCAGCGGCTCGGGCGACATGACCGGCAAGATCGAAGTAAAAACGCTGGAAAGCAGCGTTAGCGGCTCTGGCGATATGCGTTTAGTTGGCCATGCTGGCAGCAATACCGTTAGCCTGGTAGGTTCCGGCGATTATACTGCACGCAACCTCACTACCGCAAGTACGGCCATCCGCCTCACCGGCTCGGGCGATGCCTATATTCACGCAACCGAAAAGGTCGATGCGGCACTGCATGGCTCGGGCGATATCCATTGCTCAGGCAGCCCCAAAAATGTTTCCAAATCCAAAAGCGGCAGCGGCGATATCTACATCAACTAATAACAATTGCCCTAATCATCCTGCAAAAGGATTCCATATATAAAACAATAGCCAGGCTGTGTCGAAAAGATGCAGCCTCTATTTTTTTATAAGCTTTCTGCAACTATCTTTATTAGCGCATCGTCTTACTCACAATCAAATACTTATCCTTATGAACACCCGGCCCATACTTTTTTTAGCCCTTGCTATTTTATTAATCTTTAATTTGTCCGGCAGTGCAGATGCGCAGGACATACCCGGCAAACGTGATTCCATCAATTCGGCTGTATTAAATGAGAAACGCATTCTCCAGGTGATAATGCCCGATGATTACAAAGCGGGTTCAACCACCAAATATGATGTATTGTACATTATTGACGACTGGAACATAAAATTAGGCCGCGATATACAGCATTTTATCTTCGACGAGCACACCATGCCGCCAATGATCATCGTCGGCCTGCTAAATACCGACCGCGACAAAGATTTTCTACCCACCCACAACGAGGGAAACAAAACATCGGGCAGTGCCGGCAAATTCCTTAAATTTTTTAAGGACGAACTGATCCCTTACGTTAACAAAACCTACCCAACAACCGGCGACAATACGCTTTTCGGCCACTCGTTTGGCGGCGTCTTCGTTACCTACGCTTTAATAAACGAACCGCAGCTTTTTAACAACTACATTGCCGGCGACCCAAGCTATTGGTGGGACAACGGCGTAATGCTGAAACAGGTGAAGGATAAATTGCCGTCGCTGGCCAATTCAGGGAAGTCGTTATATATCGGCGGGCGTGAGGGGCAGGGCATGAAAGAAATGAAGATCAACGATATGGACAGTCTGCTGAAGAAGGATGCGCCTGCGGGACTGCTGTGGGAGGTGAAGGCTTATCCCAAAGAATCGCATGGCACGGTGCGCATCCATAACATGTATGACGGTTTGAGGTGGGCCTATGACGGTTGGGGCGGTAAACCACTGGAGTTTCACCCTTCTAACGGCATCGTTTTAAAAAACAAGCCCGTAAAGATCTGGTACTTTGACGATACAACGAACGTTCATTATACCTTTGATGGTACGCTGCCCTCGAAGGCATCGCCCATTGTAAGGCCGGAGATAGAATTGGCCGGTGCTGCCAAAGTTACCATGCAGCAAATTGCCACTCGTCACCAATTCGATAAAAGCGCCGTAGGCGAGTTCACGGAAGGTACTTATCTGCCCACAAAAGCGCTCACAAAAGGTTATAAACCCGGCGGCTTTCATTACACCTATTATGAAGGCGCATGGGATATGCTGCCCGACTTTAAAACATTAAAGCCGGTTAAAGAAGGCGTTGCCGACAGCACTTTCAACATCAATAAACTTCCCCGCGAAAACAATTTCGGCCTGGTTATCGCCGGGCAATTCGAGGTTAAACAGGATGGCTATTATTTGTTTGGATTAGCGGCTGATGATGGCTGCAAAGTCTATCTGAACGATAAACTCATTATCGACCTTGACGGCTTGCATGATGCTGACATAAACCGCTCCTACCTGGCGCCGCTGAAAAAAGGATTTTATCCCCTGCGCATAGAATATTTCCAAAAAGAAGGTGGCCGCAAGCTCGACTTTAAATACGTAACCCCGGATAATTTCGTCAAAAAGAAAGTGACTTCTATTCCTTACGCACTGCAATACGGGAGCCGATAAGCTGCAGGCGGGGAAATCTAAGCAATATTCCAAAGCAAACAAAGGAGGCTGATCACAAACCGATCAGCCTCCTTTGTTTTATGCAACGGCCACGCGCTTCAGCACAATATTGCCTACGGGCTTTACCACCAGCGGTATCTTTTCAACATAAGTTTCGCTCGTATCCAATCCGAATGCTTTCGCTTCGCTCTGCCCGAGTTTTTTAATGGCGAAATAGCTGTTCAATATAAAGCCTTCTTTCACGCTGAATGAATTGTTGTACGACAGGAATTTTTCCATGATCACAAATCTGAAATCGCCGGTTATCTTAAAACGGTTCAGCGAGTCGTAGTGACTGGTAATATCAACCTCGCCACGTTCAACCATATCCTCAACTACCTTGCGGAACAACACGTTCACCCTCGGCTGAATACGGAAACCAAGCCTGAACTCCACCCTGATCACCTTGCCCGGCTCCAGTTGGTCAACGCTGTATTCCATAGTAAAAGGTTCGTTAGTGGTTTCTATGTGGATGAACCAATAAACGTCCGCCCGTTTTGGCATCCGGCTCATGATGGAGTACAAGATCTTCTCCTCAATCTGTTTGGCGTTGTTGGCTTTGGTGAGATAGATCAGGTTCGTGGCATATTTGCCTACCGATTTATCGGCGCTCAGCGCGTTCAACAGCGGAAGCTGGTCTTTCAGGTCGATGAAATTAAGGAAACGGTTATTGATCTTGCGTGCCTTGAACCAGATGTACATAGTAAATATCAACCCGAACTCAAACACGAGGAAGAACAAGCGTTTCAGCAATTTCACTGCGTTCGCCACAAAGAAACTGAACTCAACCGTAAGGAACACGCACAATATAATGGTAACCAGCGATAGCGGCCAATGCTTCACGTAGCGCATAAAATAATACATCAAAATGGTGGTCATTAGCATAGCTACCGTGATGGAAAACCCGTAAGCCGCAGTCATGGCTTCGGAGGTTTGAAAATATAACGACACCGCGATACAACCGAAACACAAGATCCAATTAATAGATGGGATATAGATCTGCCCGCGGATGTTCGATGGGTATTTTATGGTGATGCGCGGCCAGAAGTTCATGCTCACCGCCTCGCTGATCAGCGTAAACGAACCGCTGATCAATGCCTGGCTGGCAATAATAGTAGCCAGGGTAGCCAGCGCTACGGCAGGAATCATCAGCAGATGCGGATACGGAACAATCTGGTAAAACGGGTTGACGCCGTTAAAATTCCGTCCAACAGGCTGAGCCAGCACCCACGCACCTTGACCCAGATAACACAATACAAGGGTAGTTTTTACAAAGATCCAGCTTACCTGGATGTTCTTACGTCCGCAGTGCCCCAGGTCTGAATACAACGCTTCCGCACCTGTAGTGCATAAAAACACCGCGCCTAACAGCCAAAAGCCTTTGGGATGATCTATCAGCAATCTCATCCCGTAGTAAGGATTCAATGCTTTGAAGATACCCGGGTGATGCACTATCTGTAAAGAGCCCATCACACCTATCATCAAAAACCAAAGCAACATCACCGGCCCGAATGCCGAACCTACCACCTTGGTACCAAATTGCTGAAAAAAGAACAGCAGCACTATAATGCCGATCACTATTCCCAGGATCAGTCTGCTGCCCGGCACAAACGACGATGCCAGGTATGGCACATTGCTTAGCCCCTCTATTGCGGAGGTTACCGATATTGGCGGCGTGATAATGCCGTCGGCCAGCAAGGTTCCTGCACCGATTATTGCCGGGATAGCCAGCCACTTTCCGTATCGCCTTACCAGTGCATATAACGAAAAAATGCCGCCTTCACCGTGGTTATCGGCCTGCAGGGTGATGAAGATATATTTGAAGGTGGTTTGCAAGGTCAGCGTCCAGAAGATACAGGAGATAGAACCCAGCACCAGGGCTTCGTTCACCTTACCGCCTTCCACCAGCAGCGTTTGAAAAACATAAAGCGGCGAAGTACCGATATCGCCAAAAATGATCCCGAGGGTGATCAGCGCTCCCGCAAACGAAAGCTCTTTAATATGAGATTGCATGAATTTTAAAAGAAATTTTAATTGTGAGAGACGAGCAAAACGGCAGCCGGCCGGCCGTACCGCTGATTATCATTTTGATAGGGGCATTTAACATGCGAAAGCCGTTGACAATAGGCGTACCACAAACCCAATTAAACCTACAACAATCTGACAATCAATTATGTACTAATTAAAATCAAAACAAAAAGGCCTATCATTATGATAGTATGATTATCATAATGATAGGCCTAAAAAGTATTATTCAATATTGCCGTTGATTTTAGTCAACGGAATAAAAAGCCAAAACAGCACTACTTGCCCGTTCACAAAGTCAACGGCAATATCAAGTTTCTTTAAACAAAGTTCAGAAATATACTTATTGTCTCTCAAATCTCGCCGCCCAGCCGCCGCCCGAGGCCATCTTGACATTCAATTTATCTTTCGATGTAACGTTGATGGTTTTGGTTACATAATCTGTTCCGTCTCTGTCAGCATTCACGCCATCTTCAAAAATTACAGCCTTATACTGCCCTTCTCCCAAAAACGAAAGATCGACTGTAATATCCCGCTTACTCCAGTTGGTCATGGCTCCTGCATACCAGGTAGTGCCCTTTCTGCGGGCAATGCTTACAAAGTCGCCCACTTTGCCGTCCAGCGCGGCGGTTTCGTCAAATACGGTTGGTACCGCGGCAATGAATGAGGTGCTTTCCGGTTCGCGCTGATAGGCGGTCGGGTTATCGCTCAGCATTTGCAGCGGCGCTTCAAAAATGGTGTACATAGCCAGCTGATGGCAGCGCGTACCCTGGCTCATCGGGTTTGAGTTTACCGGGCGGAACGCCGCCTTCGATGCATTGCGCATCGCACCCGGCGTATAATCCATCGAGCCCGACATCATCCTGATAAACGGAATGCTTACATCATATCCCGGTTGATTATCAGTCCCCCATTTCATATTCTCCATACCTTTCACGCCTTCGGCATTAATAATATTGGGCCACGTACGCTGCATCCCGCTGGGCTTGTACATGCCATGATAGTCTATCAACAGGTGATGTGCAGCTGCTTTTTCGGCAATATCGTAAAGCGATGCCACCATCTTCTGGTCGTCGCGGTCAATAAAGTCAACTTTAAAGCCTGCTACTCCCATCTTCGCAAATTTAGCCAGCAAACCTTCTGTATCGCGGGTCAGGGCATACCATGTCGACCATAAGATCACCCCAACATTTTTCTGTTTTCCATAATCAATCACCTGCTGCACATCAAGTTTCATCTTGTTGAGATCATGATCGTCCGACCAGCCCTCATCCACAATAATATATTCCAGTTTATTCGCAGCAGCAAAGTCGATGTAGTATTTATAGGTAGGTACGTTGATACCTGCTTTAAAATCTACATGGGTAATATTCCAGTCGTTCCACCAGTCCCAGGCTACCTTACCGGGTTTTATCCATGAGTAATCTGCTATGTGCGATGGCTCGGCCAGTTTCTGCATCATATCGTTATCGGCCAACTGCTTATCTTCGGTGCTAACCACTACCACACGCCATGGAAAACTGCGGCTTCCTTTGGTTTTGGCGATATAATTAGCACGGCCATTCACCACGTAATTGATATTCTTGACGGCTTCCTGAGTTGGGTAAGGTGCAAACACACCGTGCAGGTTATTGCCTGCACCCGGAGTAAGGTACATGCCCGGATAATCCTGCAGATCGGCTTCCAGTATCACTGCCTTTTTTGGACTGCCCAGGTCAACCAATACCGGCAAAAATGCCAGTGTATCTTTCTTTATGGCCGACAGGCTGATGTTATCATAATGCGATTCGAACGATGTATTGAATTTATCCTTGTTGCGGTAATCTTCCACAAATGGCAAGAAGGCTTTGTCATCATCCTTAAAATTAAAATTGACGCCCTCATTAATTATGGTGAGCTCATCTTTTTTATGGGTAACGAAGCGATAGGCAGCCCCATCATTATAAGCGCGAAAAATTAGGTCATAATCACCTTTAAACTTTATTATAAGCTGGTTATAATTGTCGCGCACGCTGGCCTTTTTGTAAACTGGCGTTTGGATCACAGTGTTACTGCTTGCAGCCAACGTTTTACTTACCGTTGGGTTCTTTCCTAATACCTCGCCATTATCCAGCGTCATTGAAATTTCCGACGGCAGGATCACTTCCGTATCCCCATGCTTAACCGACCAATCCACCATTGCCCCCACATTTACACCAATACTGATATTACCATCCGGCGATTTTACCTGATAGGACTTACCTTTTTGCGCAAGTGCGACTGCACACATAAGCATAAAGCTTAGCAGCGATACTTTAAATTTCATGGGAACTAAGGGTTTATGGTTTATAATATTCCGAAGCTAAATAATTTAAAGGAAAATTAAAATGTATAATTGACAATTTTTAATAAGCATTATAGCGGCAAGATGCTTAGGTGGATTGAACCAAAGATACATGCGAAGGAATAAAGCTCAACGTCATAAATTAGCGTCAATACACAATCCGGATACAGGGCATATAAGATCTTTCGCTACGCCCAAGATGACAAAGGGAGATGACGGTAAAGGCAGCTTCATAGACAGCAATAATCTGCGAGAGAAAAAAGCTACAAATTGATTGTTTCCGGAAACCCCAATATCAACTGCGGATCAGGAATATTATTCAAATAGATCT
Source organism: Mucilaginibacter sp. (assembly GCA_036569325.1). Lineage (GTDB taxonomy): Bacteria > Bacteroidota > Bacteroidia > Sphingobacteriales > Sphingobacteriaceae > Mucilaginibacter. The sequence goes on from DATCQV010000011.1 coordinate 11,921, forward strand.
CCTTTTCAGAAAACTTACAAACACCCGGATAATCACCAACCTTCCCTTCCATATCCAGCATCAGCTGAAAATGTAAGTGCGGCGGCCAATGCCCGTTCTCATCCATCGTCCCGAAAGCTGCGATCTTTTCATTCTTATCAACGCTTTTCCCAATAAACAACCCATCTAAACTTGCCTTACTCAAATGCCCATACAATGAATAAAACTTCATCCCGCCAAGCTCATGTTCCAGAATGATAGTCGGACCGTAATCACCAAAATGATCATTATCCGCAAAGCTGTGCACAACGCCTGCTAAGGGTGCATAAACCGCGGTACCGGCAGCGGCCCAAATATCAACGCCCAAGTGCAAACGGCGCGGCTCGTCAACAGTATCGAAATGTGCGCTGCGGGCATAAATGGTGCGGTGCTCCATATAACCGCCTATGCCATAGCGGCAATTGTTTTCCGTAAGCTTACGAGTTATCCAGCTATCAAATTTCCGGGTATCCGAAAAAGTACCGGCATCCAGTTCTGTATTCGAGACGGTAAAATTGAAATGATAAAGCTGGTCAGTGACGGCATCAAAATCAACCACCTTGCCAACAACATCGGGATAATTGGCTAAACAAGCCGCTAACCGCGAAGTCGCATCCATAATGCTATTCCTCTTCAGGTTGCCGGTCTTCTTTGCTTATCTTGTCGAAGATCTTGTCCATGCGCTCCACGTATTCGCTGGTATCGTCTACAAAAAATTCGAGTTGCGGGATAATGCGTACCTGGTCCTTTATGCGTGCACCCAATTTATAACGGATTTCCGACGCATGCAGCTTAATGGCGCTAAGGGCAGTTTGCGTATTGGTATTGTTAAAAAAGCTTAAAAATACACGGGCAATGGCCAGGTCGGGCGTAACGCGGACTTTGGTAATGGTAATTAAGGTATTAGGTAAATAGTTCATTCCCTCGCGCTGAAATATCGCTGCAAGGTCCTGTTGTATCACTCCGGCAAATTTTTGCTGACGTTTAGATTCCATGTTCTTATAAGCAAAAAGCTTAAAGCAGAAAGCTCAAAGCTGTATATTATTTACTCTATTTTTCTAAAGCTTTAGGCTTTTACCTTTTTAGCTTTCATCCTTTTTAAAAAGCTTTCGCCTCTCTCTATCGGCACATATCCTGCGGTATTTCACGGGTTATTTTCACCAGTTTTTTTACCACAAGGGTGCTGTCATATTCCGACCCGAGGCCCTCCTTGTTCGACGGGATCTTTACGCCCTCTACTTCAACATAAACGGGCTCATAAGGTTTTTCGAAATTTAGCTGGGAGTATTTTAATTCGAGTTGTTGCGACTGGTCGGTCACCCAAAACTCGCGGCCGTTGTCACAATCTTTGAACGATTTTACTTCCGGACCAAAACTATACACTCCTTTATAGACAATCTCCTTGCCCTTATTGTGCGAGCCGCTGTTACAGCTGCATGCAGCAATTGCAACTATCCCCGCTAACAAATATGTGCTTCGCCTTAAATGCATTCGCTCAATTTACAAATCCTGTTTAATATCATCCAGCCCCTTTATGCTCAGCCGGGCGCTTATGCCCGAAGCGATTACCGATACTATACCTACGGTTAAAAACACCAGTATAAAATCCCTGGCCAGCAAGGCAACCGGGTAAGCGTCGATGATCGACTTATCCGTCCCCATCTTCACCAGCCCGTAACGCTGCTGCAATATACAAAATACCAATCCTAAAAAAATACCTGCAAGGCAGCCTATTACCGATATCATCATCCCCTCGAAAAAGAAGATGCCCTGTATAAGCTGTTTGTTTGCGCCAAGGCTGGTTAAAATGGCTATGTCTTTTTTCTTGTCCATAACCAGCATCGTTAACGACCCAATGATATTAAATATTGCGATAATAAGTACAAACACCAGGATCATAAAGATGAACCAGCGCTCGTAATTCAGCGTCTTGTACAGTTCGGTATTTTGCTGACTGCGGTTCTTCACCGTAAAATCCTTGCCTATTTTGGCGGTTATTTCATCTTGCACGGCCGATATATCTGTACCAGCATTAAAATTAAATTCAAGCGAGGTTACATTCACCGGTTGTTGTAGCAATTCGCGGGCAAAATCAATAGGCGTGATCACGAGGTTATCAAACTCCTGTCCCAGTGCAAACACGCCCGATGGATAAATAGCCCGCACCGTAAATTCATTCAGCGGATTAGTGCCTGTGGCATTGCGGTTTGGCGAATAGATCTGCAGCGGCGTAAACTGATCGCGCACGCTTATGCCCAAACTGCTTTGAACCGTCGAGCCCACCACGGCATAATCGTTCCCGTCTTTTTTTAGGGTGAATGATCCCGTTTGGATAATACTGTCGAGGTCGCCTTTCTTCATAAACTGGGCGCTTACCCCTTTGATCTCACCAATCACCGGCCGTCCTTCGTATTTGATCAGCACCTTTTCCTGCAATACCTCTATCGACGAAAACACCCGCTTATCCTTCCTCAGCTCATTAAAATAAACCGTGTTTGGGTTGAACGATTTCCCCATGCGCGGCTCAATTTTCAGTTCAGGCGTAAAGTTGCTGTAAAGCGACAGGATCACTTCCTCAAAACCATTAAATACCGAAAGGATAATGATCAGCGCCGCACTGCCAATCAGCACGCCCACCATAGATATCCCCGAAATGATATTGATGGCGTGCATCTTTTTGCGCGAGAACAAGTACCTTTTAGCTATGTAGATGGAGGTGTTCAAATAATTACTGAGTTATTGAATTAGTGATTTATTGATTGGACATATCAAACGCCCTAAAGTTAATGGCTTTTGCCATACCTCACAATTAAATGATAGCAAGTAAAAAATTAAGCAGGATGAGAACTTAATTCAAAAACGGATTGGTCACCTTCTCATACCCGATGGTGGTTTCGGGGCCATGACCGGGATATACCGTACAGTCATCGGGTAGGATCAGCAGTTTTTGTTCGATATTGTCAATCAGCTGGGTAAAGTTCCCGCCCGGCAAATCACTGCGACCAATACTGCCTCTGAACAGCACATCGCCGCCAATCAGTAAATTACCAACTTGGTCATAAAAACAAAGGTGCGCGGGCGAATGTCCCGGTGCAAATATCAGGTGCAGGGTGGTATTGCCAAAGGTAACGGCGCCGGTTTCGGGCAGGTATTCATCTGGCAGGGGCGATAACTCATATCGGATTCCCATCGACGGCGCATAAGCCGCAACTGCTTCCAGTAACGGCAGCTCGCCCTCATGGAATTTCGGCTTCAGACCGTACATATCGAAAATGAATTTATTGCCCAGCACATGGTCGATGTGGCAATGCGTATTCAGCAGCAGCACCGGTTTCAGTCCGTTAGCTTTGATGAAATTAACCACAACATTCTGCTCGCTCGCGGTTTCCATACCCGGATCGATAATGGCGCACTCGCCGGTTTCATCAAACAAAATATAGGTATTTTCCTGGTAAGGATTATTTTCAAAAGATTGAACTTGTGCCATGAGGCAAAGGTAGCGTTGGATTTCGGATTTCGGATGTTCGATTTCGGAATTTAAATCTTCTTCTCCTTTTGTCATCTCGAACGAAGTGAGAACTTGGTGTAAAAAGAAATAACTCAATCAACCACTCTCCCAATCAACCACTCACCAACTCCTAAATATCCATCACCTCTTTCTTCTTCTTGCTCTTCATCCGTTTTGGTAAAAACTCCAGTATTTCGTTCTTCAACGCCTCTATCATCCGGCGTTTTAAAAAATTGCGTTGTATCACAATACTAACCTCGCGGGCAGGTTCCGGTGCTTTAAAGTAGCGGACCTTATCCAGTTGCTTATCGGTGAGGTCGGCGAGGGCCAGCTCGGGGAGAATGGTGGCGCCATCGTTTTGATCAACCATGCGTTTCAGGGTTTCCACGCTGCCGGTATTGTATTCAAAATGCTTAAAGCCCTGCGTAGCCTTGCGCCGCTGGCAAATGTTCAGCACCTGTTCGCGCATACAATGGCCTTCGTTCAAGATCCAGATCTCTTCCATATCAATATCATCCGGAACGATGTTCTTCTTTTTCGAAAGCTTGCTGTTTTTAGATACGTAGGCCACAAAATTCTCGTAAAAAACCGGCAACTCAGTCAGCGTATTTTCGTGCAGCGGCGTAGAAAGTATCCCGCAATCAATCATTCCCAGTTTCAGCTGACTAATAATCTGTTCCGTCGTCTGCTCAGAAACGATCAGTTTCACCTGCGGATATTTCTCAATGAAGCCATGCAGTATTTTAGGCAGAATGTACGGCGCAATAGTTGGAATAATGCCCACTCTCAATTCTCCCGAAAGCTCCTTTTGCCTGTCAGAAATGATCTCTTTAATCTTCTCGCTCTCCGACAGCAGGATGCGTGCTTGCGTAATGATCTCTATCCCTATTTCGGTAGGCGTTACCGGCTGTTTACTGCGGTCGAATATCTTTACGCCAAGCGTATCTTCCAGTTTCTGCACCTGCATACTCAGCGTAGGCTGGGTAACAAAACACTTTTCGGCAGCCGCTACAAAGCTCCTGTAGGTATCAACTGCAACAATATATTCAAGCTGGGTAATGGTCATAGGGATTTTCGTGTTTGTTTGTTAGATGCAAGAGTCAAGATAAAAAAACGACGGGATTAACTTCTTTCAATCTTGATTCTTGTATCTTGATTTCTTGTCTCTACCCATTCCTGTCTTGGCTCTTGGCTCCTGACTCTTGATTCCTGGCTCTAACGTCATAGACGTTCTCTATTCAAATATAGCAAATATTGATTTTTTCTATTGGATTTAATTAATGAAGTTTGAATATTCAAAAACTAAGCTCTTATGGAAACCAACAAAAAGAAACTAACCACCGCATCAGGCATCCCATATTACGAAAATGAAAACTCCATGACCGTTGGTCCGCGCGGGCCTGTTTTATTGCAGGACTTTATCCTGCACGAGAAGATGGCCCACTTTAACCGCGAGCGCATTCCCGAGCGTGTGGTACATGCCAAAGGCTCCGGCGCTTATGGCACCTTTACGGTTACGCATGATATCAGCAAATATACCCGCGCCAAATTGTTTAACCAGGCAGGCAAGGAAACAAAAGTGTTCCTTCGTTTCTCTACCGTTGGCGGCGAAAAAGGCTCTGCCGATACCGAGCGCGATCCTCGGGGCTTTGCCGTTAAGTTTTATACCGAAGAAGGCAATTGGGACCTGGTGGGCAACAACACCCCGGTATTTTTTATAAAAGACCCTAAAAAGTTCAGCGATTTTATCCATACCCAAAAGCGCGATCCTTATACCAACTGTAAAAGCGCCACCATGATGTGGGATTTCTGGTCATTGAACCCTGAAAGCTTGCACCAGGTAATGATCGTAATGAGCGACCGCGGCACACCTTACGGTTACCGCCACATGGACGGCTTCGGCAGTCATACCTTTTCTATGATCAATGCTGAAGGAAAACGGCACTGGGTGAAATTCCATTTCAAGACCGAGCAAGGCATCAAAAACTTTACCGACGACGAAGCCGGTGAAATGCGCGGGAAAAATCCCGACTTTGCCCAGCACGATCTGCTTACCAATATCGATGCCGGCAACTTCCCCCGCTGGAAAATGAAAATCCAGGTAATGACCGAAGAGCAGGCTAAAAACTACCGCTGGAATCCCTTCGATCTCACCAAAGTTTGGCCGCATGCCGATTTTCCTTTAATTGATGTTGGCGTACTGGAACTCAATAAAAACCCTGATAATTATTTTGCTCACGTAGAACAATCTGCCTTTGCCCCGGCGCATGTGGTTGACGGCATTGGCTACTCGCCAGACAAAATGCTGCAGGGCCGCTTATTGTCTTACCCCGATGCGCACCGTTATCGCTTAGGCGGCAACTATGAGCAGATCCCGGTGAACCGTTGTCCGTTCGCGGTAAATAATTATGAACGTGATGGCACCATGCGGGTGGATGGCAACGGCGGCGCCAATCCGAATTATTTCCCCAATAGTTTTGACGATATTGAAGCCGATGCAGCCTACAAAGAACCGTCGTGGGATCTGGGCAATAGCATAGCCGACTGGTACGACCGCAACGCCGAAGGCGAGAACGATCACTACACCCAGCCAGGCAACCTGTACCGTCTGATGGACAGCCAGGCCAAACAAGATCTGATAAATAATATTGTGAACTCTATGAGCGGCATCGACGGTCCGAAGAAGGACCTGATCATAAACCGTCAGCTTTGCCACTGGTTCCGTGCCGATATTGGCCTGGGCATGGCCATAGCCAAAGGCTTACAGCTTGATATGGATGCCGCCATGCAATCAATGGGAGCGCATTCTTGAGTTGGCAGTTGGCAGTGCGCAATTGGCGGTGATTGAATTGCCGTCCGGGTTAGTTGACAATGTGTAGTTAGCTACAGGCAGGGGCGGTTTTAGCAAAAGAAAGCCGGTGATTTTGAAAACCACCGGCTTTTCCTTTATTGTATACTTTGCAAACTGAGAACTGGCAACAGCCAACTGGTCACTGCCAACTAAAGCTACTCCACCGTCACCGATTTCGCCAGGTTCCTCGGCTGATCGACGTTACAACCGCGCATTACAGCTATATGGTACGATAGCAATTGCAATGGTATGGTAGCCAGCAGCGGCACAAATGCTTCGCCGGTTTGCGGGATCTCGATAATGTAGTCGGCCATGCCTTTTACTTCGGTATCGCCTTCGGTAACAATGGCAATTACCTGGCCTTTGCGGGCTTTTACTTCCTGTATGTTACTTACTACCTTTCCGTACGATGAATCTTTGGTTGCAATGAAAACAACCGGCATTTCCTCATCTATCAAGGCAATAGGGCCATGCTTCATCTCTGCAGCCGGATAGCCCTCGGCATGGATGTATGATATTTCCTTTAGCTTCAATGCGCCTTCCAATGCAACCGGGAACGAAACACCACGTCCCAGGAACAGGCAGTTGCTCGAATCCTTAAATTTCCAGGCGATATCTTTAATATGATCGTTCAGTTGCAGGCAACGTTCAACCAGTTCAGGAATTTCGTCAAGCTCGGTCAGGTACTCGATCATCTTGCTTTCGGTTATCACGCCGCGTTGCTGTGCAATATAGAAGGCAATTAATGTCAGTACACTCACCTGCGCGGTGAAGGCTTTGGTTGATGCAACACCTATCTCCGGACCGGCGTGGGTGTAAACCCCCGCATGCGTAATACGCGGAATAGACGCGCCAACCACGTTACAAATACCGAATATGGTAGCGCCTTTTTCTTTAGCAAGCTCAATGGCAGCCATGGTATCAGCAGTTTCGCCAGATTGCGAAATAGCGATCACCAGATCCTTCTCGGTGATGATCGGGTTACGGTATCTGAATTCCGATGCATATTCCACCTCAACCGGTACGCGTGCATATTCCTCGATCAGGTATTCGCCTACCAGGCCGGCATGCCATGAGGTACCGCAGGCTACGATGACGATGCGGTCGATATTTTTGAGTTTTTCGGTATATTCCTTTAAGCCGCCCAGCTGCACCTGTCCTTTTTGAGGATAGATACGGCCGCGCATACAATCGCGGATAGAACGTGGCTGCTCATATATCTCCTTGATCATAAAGTGATCGAAACCACCTTTTTCAAGCGCGTCCAGTTTGAGGTCGAGCTCGTGGATATACGGGGTTTGTACGGTATTGTCGATGTTCTTGATCAACAGGTCTTCGCGGCGAATGTAGGCGATCTCGTTATCGTTCAGGTAAATTACGTTCTTGGTGTACTCAACAATAGGCGTAGCGTCTGAAGCTACAAAATATTCGCCTTTGCCAACGCCTATCACCATCGGGCTGCCTTTACGGGCGGCTATCAACAGATCCGGATCGTCTTCGCTCATAATTACTATGGCGTAAGCACCTACTACCCTGTTCAATGCCACACGCACACTTTCGCGCAGGTCTAAACCGGTTACATCCTGTATTTCCTCAATCAGGTGGATCAATACTTCGGTATCAGTATCACTGGCAAAAGTGTGGCCCTTGCTCAGCAGGGTTTCCTTAATATTGCCGTAGTTTTCAATAATACCATTGTGGATGATAGTCAGCTTGCGGTTACCCGAAGCATGAGGGTGCGAGTTGCGATCGCTCGGCTCACCGTGAGTGGCCCAACGGGTATGGCCCATACCAACAGTACCGCTCAGGTCAACGTCTTTCACAAAATCTTCCAGATCGCTAACTTTACCCGCCTTTTTATAAACTTTCAGTTCATTATCAAATAACGATACGCCCGCACTGTCATAGCCGCGGTACTCCAGCCGGTGAAGGCCTTTTATAACAATCGGGTAAGCATCTCTATGCCCGATATAACCTACAATTCCACACATAAATAGATAGTTAAATTAATGTTTTCCGCCGCAAAAATAAAAAGATTACTTAATAATGAATTATTTTATACCCTTTATCATATTATTAAAATATTTTAAAAAGTATTTTAAGTTATTGAATATTAGGGATTAGAGATCGGAGGTTGAAAATCAGAGATTAGGTGAAGCTGATATTCTTTAAACAGTTGTGGAGAAGATATAGATTAGAGAATAGATGGAAAAGCGCATTCGCGACGCCCAAAACAAAAAAACTTACGAAGTTCATCACTCCGTAAGCTTGCATATTTTCTTACTAATCTCTGATCTCTATTTACTAATCTCTGCCGGTTAATCTCTATTTATTAACTTCCGTATAAATAACGTTCAGCTTTATTTTATAAGCCGAATTATTATCAAGGCCTATTGCCATGGTACGGGCCGATGCCTGCGGAATAGTAGCAGTAGCCACCGTCGATTTATCGGTAGTATCGGCCGGCGCCATATAAGTACCGTAGTCCTGGGTCTTGTTCAGCAGCAGGTCCTGTAAAAAGGCGGTTATAATAAAACTGTATGATTTTTTTGCCGGACTGTAATATCCGCCAAAAACCGATGATCCGCCTGATCTTGGGTCTGACGGTGTGGCATCCTGCACACTGGTGCGCTGGTGCGCTATGTCGAGCTTGTACATGGTAATGCGCGGCAGCGGCCGGTAAGGTACTGTAGCGCCCGGGTTAGGCGTTATGATCAGTTCTGCACGGTTCAGCACAATGTCTTTATTTTGTTCGGCCAGCTTTTTCCTGAGGTTCACCAGGAAATTAGGGAAGCTGATCTTGGTACGCAAACCTGCAAGCCCCTGCAAATAAAGCACGTTAGATGGCGTGGTTTTATTCAGTTCATTCTTAATCGCATCCGGATAAGTATGCGTTATCGACGAAGAAAGCTTGGTGATCGGCAATAATATCTGTGTGGTATCAACAACCCCGTTATTAGTTACCTTACAATAAACTGCAAGCGTATCTGTCGATTTAAGCACAAATATACCACCCGGGCCGCTCGATCCGCTTCTGTCTATAGTGAGATATAACCCCTTAAGCGCATTCTGAAATACTTTATTAGATGCCAGCGTAACCGAGCTTGCATTAAAGAAGTTATTTAGTATAAAGGTATTGCTCACCGGGATACGTAGCTGCGACGGCACTTTTACTACCGTATCGGGTTTGCCCTTCACAATATTGGTAACTTTAATCGAGTCGTGTGTACGCGATCTGAGCGAAAGCGAACCCAGCACGGTTGGCTGTTTTTCCCAAACCGAAGTATTAAAATATACCTGATTTTCATTGAACAGCGTTTTCAGCTGGTACAGGTTCACTTTATAGTTGGATGAAATAGAATCGCCATAAAAACCATCGGCAAATGGAATAATGAGCCTTGCAGAATCGATAGTAATGGTACCCGATGGCAAGGTATAGGCAGCCTGCCCGGGTAAGCTCACACTTATCGCAACGTTGGCTTCAGTTACCCCAAAAATGGGATCTGTAAAATAAGCCAGAGGATTTTTGTCAAGCGATGTGGTAACCACAGAGTCTTCCTTCACAGTATTTACCACTATGGTCGATGTATCAACCATGGCGCCGTTTAACTGTGAAGTTGAATTAACACCCAAGCCAACCGTATCCTGATTTTTACAACTATTCAAAATAAAAAGACTTATTAACAGGGTCAATAAGTCTATACGCGAAAATTTCATATTTGATCTCAAAGCTTATACAACATGCGCCAGTTCTTCATTGGCAATTTCGTCGTAAAAATTGTAATAATTTTCGAAATCTGCGGTCGATTCGAATTCTAAAACCGATTTATGGCTGTTTTTAACATTATTTAACACTTCCTCGTCGATGTTCTCATCGGCCAGAACAATACCGTCGCTGTACTGGATAGCACCGGCATATAAGGCTGCGTTGGTACCCGGTTTGTACGCTTCAGTGTGCTTTTCGCTCATATCGCCCATAACGGCTTTTTGCGCAAAATCGGCATCCATCTGCCCGGTAACCTCATCTTTGTAGATAGAGTAAACGATCTTCGAATTTTTGAACGTAGGATCGTCTTTATATGTAGTTTTCAGATAAGCCGGAACCAAAGCGCTCATCCAGCCGTGGCAGTGGATCACATCCGGAGCCCAGCCTAATTTCTTCACAGTTTCCAATGCACCTTTGCAGAAGAAAATCATACGCTCGTCGTTATCGGCATAAAATTTCCCTTCTTTGTCGGTAAATACGTGCTTGCGCTGAAAATATTCTTCGTTGTCCAGAAAATACACCTGCATACGTGCAGCAGGGATTGAGGCAACTTTGATGATCAGCGGATTGTCGTTATCGTTAATGATAATGTTCATCCCTGATAAACGTATAACTTCATGCAGCCTGTTCCTGCGCTCATTGATATTTCCGAAACGAGGCATCAGGATACGGATTTCGTAACCTTTTTCCTGCATAGCCTGTGGAAGCTGGCGGGTTATTTCAGAAATTTTTGAGAGTTCAAGGAAAGGAGACATTTCATGAGTTATAAACAGAAGCTTAGATTTACCCATCACTATATCAGTATTAAATTTATTAAAGAAATTCAAAAAAAATTTGAGTGTGCAAATATAAGCATTATTATATGAACTGACAACCACTTATGCAAGTTACTTTTGGTAAATAATAATCAATTGTTCACCTTTGCCGGATTTTATAAACTCACAGTATTGAAAACGTTTACTACCAA
>DATCQV010000012.1:0-2956 GCA_036569325.1 Mucilaginibacter sp.
CCCTCGCTTACTTTAAAGAACTCTTCAGCAGGCTGCATGGCGCTTTGCCATGGCGAATAAAGATCAGGCCAGAGCATCCGCAAATCATCACGACCGTGGCTAACCGTATAAAGTGATTTGCTTTTTGGGTCCCAATCCAAAGCGACGAGGCTCCTTAACCCGGTTGCATATTTTATACCGTCGGTTTGGTGCTGGTTGGTTTTATTGGCATCGAACATCCAGATGCCGCCGTGATCAACCAGCCAGGGGTTACCTTTATCTTTTGAAGCCGGGTCACCCACGCCCGGCGAACCCGGCAGGCGGTTTTTTTCCTGCCCCGCGTTCGATCCTGCACCCCAGCCTACATAAATGTGCCCTTTGTTATCAAATGCAATAGGTTTGGTCTGGTGTTCATGATAAGGCGGATTATCGATCACAATCGTATCCATTTTACTATCCGGAACCAGTTGACCGCGTTTAAGCTTCATCCTGTACACCATCAGTTCCGAGCTGAAATACAGGTAACCGTCGTGAACGCGCATGGCAGTTCCGTACGTGTGCCCATCGTATTTGCCAAAGGGGACTATGATATCGGCCTTTCCATCCCCGTTGGTGTCTCTAAGCGCAATATTGCCGTAGCCGTCGTTGGTACGGTGGTTGCGTGCCTTTACATAAATGTCGCCGTTGGTGTTAACGGCAATGTGCCTGGCCTGGCCTTTTAAGCTATCAACCACAACAATGGCCTTGAAACCATCGGGCAAAAACAAGCCGCCATTGTTTGCATCGGCAGTCGGGTGGCTATTACTTAATGAAAAAGCCATTACCATGAGTAATCCACCGGCAATAACGACTTTCTTAGCGTGCGAATAAAAATAACGCAAGGTTGTAGCAATAGCTCTTCGGATGCTATTTGTAAAGTTCATTCAAATAATATTTTTAGACAGTAATTGGTCGTGGAGTAACGATAACTCCACTTGGCGATAGCAATGTAGGGCGAAATATTTGTTTCCTTGCAACACAAATACTCTACAACACTACTACAGATAACACATATACATGTGTATCCCTGAATTATCCCTTTGAAAATGAAATTTTTTTAACAGAAAAATGATTTCCGGCCGCTAAACCACGTTATTTATTGACGAGGAAATGAACAATACGACATACATTGCCCTTACTATTAACGTTATGTTGTTTTTGTACGCTGATATGGAGGACATGATTGCCCGGAGATAATGCACTCCCTAACAACAAATACCAGGGCAAATGCAAGCCCGAACTCCATTCTGTAAAAAGGTCTTTTGTTTTTTCGGGGCCATTGTCCACGCGATAGGATATAATACCGGCATCCGGCCCTGAAACAACCGCTATCCCAACGGCTGTACCATTAAAAGGGAGCGTCAGTTCTTCTTCCGGAGCTGTATTCATCAAAACGGGGATATGAACAAAACCCTCACGGGTGCCTGCAGAATCAACCGGCGACCAGTTGGCAACAAGCTGCCAACCAGAATTATACCTTGCCTTAGCTACATTTAAATAAGCGCCATTGGTAAAGCTATGCATATCAAGCGATGCCGGTAAAGCAGTATTTGATATCTTATGGGCCTGCAGACTGCTCTTAAAGCAATCATTAAGCAAGCCTTTAATATTTTCGAAATACAGGCGCTGGCCGAAGGGCGACGGATGCAGATCCTTAAAATCTTTCTCCCAGCCAAATTCCTGGTTGGCTATTTTATCATGTACCTCTTTTGCCAGGTTGATGGATGGAAGCTGATAATGGTCTGCAATCAGTTCGTGATTTTTTACTTCTACCGGAATTTTCCCGTCGTCATAATCCTTGTTCTTATAAGGGTCGGCAAATTCCATCAGCACCATATCGATACCGGGATTGCTTTTTTTTGCATGTCTTACAATGCCCTCCAGGTCGCGGATCTGCGTCAGGCTGTCTGTTCCGTTCACCCGGTCGTTAACGGCCGCTTCTAAAAATAACAGATCAACCTTTCCGGAATCGAGCACATCACGCTGCAGGCGGAAAACGTGTGGCAGGCTGCCCAGCGAAGGTATGCCGGCGGCAATAAAGCGAAATTCAACACCGGGGAATTGCTCCCTGAGATAGTCGCAAATCATGGGCCGCCATCCCGGGTTATAGGTTATTGAGCCACCCAAGAACGCGACAGTTACCTTATCCCGCTTATTGATTTTTTGACCGAAGTGAGGAAGTCCGTTCCTGACCTTGTAATAATTAGGCAGGGGCAAGGTGTTTTTCCCTGTTCCCTGAATATCGTTCACCTGTGCATTTGCCGGAAAGACCCGGCTCAGTAACACAGCGATAATTATAAACAGGCTATTTCGGAAGCAGGAGCGCATAATATAAAATTAAAAAGCAGAAGCCCGGCTAAAACCCCGGAAATAATGATCAAATTTACCTATAATACGGATACGCCGCGAAGGAAACACAGTAAGCCTCTTTGCTTACACGAAAAGTTTCCCGGCATTTATCAGGCCCTAAATTGTTCAATTTTTGAAATAAAATATCAATTGTAAAAGAAATATCTCAAATAAAAACCTTAAAACTTAATCTGGCAAGATATGTTAAATTTGTTCTGCGATATTCCTTATATACACAAATTAAACATGCCATTCGATGAATGAACATGCAGAAGAGAGGCTCCCTGCCAGTTCAAATATAACTGCCGTACAAAAACGCGGGCAGCCGTATTTCGTATTTCGCCCCATTTCCATTCAATATCGCCTGCCCTTGTTTATCTGTATTTTGCTCACTATGGTTGTTTTTGCATTCAGCTGGTTTTCTTACCTGAGCGTTAAGGAAGCAGCAATGGCAACAGGTACCGAACGGGTAACTACGCTGGTAGATAAGTTAAGCGTTATTTTCAAAGGGTCGATAGACCAGTTTGCTGCCGCTACAGCTAAAATTGCCCTTGCCCCTGAAGTAAAAGCATATCTTAATCCCGCCACT
>DATCQV010000013.1:0-3105 GCA_036569325.1 Mucilaginibacter sp.
TTATTGCCCCGACTAAAAACTACCGTCATGAAAAGATCGCTACTAATTATTCCAGCCTTAGTTTTATTTATAACGTTTGGCAGCTGCCAGTCGCTTAACCAGATTGCGCAAACAGGTGCCGCGCAACTGGCAAATCCAACCAATGCCGAAATAGGCAACGGCCTGAAAGAAGCTTTACAGGTAGGCACATCAAAAAGCTCCGACCAGCTTTCGGCTGTCGATGGGTATTTCGCTAATGCCGCGGTGAAGATCCTGTTTCCGCCGGAGGCACAAAAAGCCGAAAAAACGCTGAGAAGCATTGGCTTAGGCAAATTGTGCGATAATGTGATCCTGTCGCTTAACCGTGCCGCCGAAGATGCCGCGAAACAGGCAAAACCTATCTTCCTCAACTCTATCAAGCAAATGACCCTGCAGGACGTAACCAACATTTTGCTGGGCAGCCAGGATGCCGCGACCCAATACTTTAAACGTACTACCACCGCACAGCTTACCGCCTCGTTCAAACCGGTTATCCAGGCGAGTTTGAATAAGGTAGGCGCAACAAAATATTATGGCGATGCAGCTAACGAATACAATAAAGTGCCGTTCGTAAGCAAGATCAACCCTGATATCAGCGCGTATGTAACCCAAAAGGCAATCGATGGCTTATTTTTAGAAATTGCACAGGAGGAACTGAATATCCGTAAAAACATCAGCGCCCGTACTTCGCCGTTGCTGCAGAAAGTATTTGGCTACGCCGATAAGCAAAAGAAATAATTCAGACGAATACGGCGATTGGCAAACCCTCTTCATCTGTCAATCGCCGTGTTTGAATTTTGAGGCGGATGAATCCTTTTACCTATCAAACCTCACTCTCAACTTCACTACTTCCGGCTTCCTGTCGCTGCTGCCAATCCACGCTGGCCCATTCTTTACCAGGTCTATCGCTTTTTCGTTGGTGGCGTCGCTTAATCCTTTAATAACTGTAATATTATCAACGCTTCCGTTGGGGTAAACAGTGAACGACAATTTAACCACGCCTTTTTTCTGATCGGGCGATATGGCATTTGTCTTTAGATATTTATTGAATTTACTCCAGCCGTCCCTCGGATGGGCATTGATGACGGGCCGGTCGTTATCGTCGGTTCGTGTTGGTTGTACTACCACCACCTCGGCCAGGGAGCTGCTGTTGGGTGCTAAAGCTATTTTTAGCGAGTCTTTATTTTTAGCATCTATCGTTTGTGTTTTATAGCCTAAAAAGCCCACCTCGAGCGATCTCCTTGCGCTGTCTACCGGTATCGAGAATTTGCCTGCAATATCGGTTTGTGTAGCATAGCCTGTGCCTGGTATCCTTACCGACGCACCGGGCAAAGGCTGCCCATCGGTTTGATCTACAATGCGGCCGTTGATCACAATTTTATGCAAACTCATCGGGGCAAAAGGAGATATAGCCGGGGTTTTATTCACGCCGGCCACCCTGCTCTCCAATGATTGCTGAGGCGAGGTTACGGGCACTTCCTTTAACTTGTCTGAAGATTTGAATGCCTTTTCATCGCTGGTCGCAGCCTTCTTGTCTTTGGTATAGTTCATCACCACTATCTCGTTAAGCGGTGTGGTATCATTGCTTGCAGTGTCCGCTATCGAGGGGGCGGCAGCCACTTCGGCCAAAGCCGGACTGCTAACCACCTGGTCAGCTTCAACAACACCTTGATTTTTTGCTTCCGCTTTGCGGATATACTGCTTTATTTTTGGCGGCGGCGGCATGTCTGCCAGCTTCAGATCCTCTCTCCTCGAGGTATCGCCGCGCTGTATCGGCTCTGCCGGTGCAGGCTTTGCTACGGGCACAGCTGCGACTTGTTTGTCCGGCGTTACTCCGGTTTTTTGACTCAACCACAGCCATCCTACCGAAACCACCACCAATACCGATGCCGCAATGGCCACTATCCGGTAAGGGAACATCCGTTTTACCTTTGGTTGTATCCGGGCTTGGAGTCGTTGAGACAGGTCGTCAAAGGCGGGTTGCTGGCTGGCGGAGGCTCCTTCAAAGCCTTCCAGTGCATCCATTAAAAAAGGATCGTCGAGGGCGCGTTTTTCCAGCTCGTGCATGGCACGGGCACCCAACTCGCCGTTCAGGTATTTCTTAATCAGCAATATGTCGCTTTCCTGTTTACTCACCGCTTTTTTCCAAACATATTTTCAGGTTCCGTTTTCCGTTCTGAATAAAGCTTTTCACTTCGTTCAGCGTAAACCCGGTCAGCTCCGTAATTTCCTTATAACACTTTCCACCCAAATAAAACAGGCTCACGCTTTGTTTTTGATTTGCCGGAAGTTTATCCATACATTTTTCCAGCGCCTGCATGGCTGCTTCCCTGTTACTATCATCAGGATGCAAAACCAGCGAAAATTCCATAACCTCGTCCAGGTTAACCACTTCGAGTTTCCTGCCGGCGCGCAGCTGTATCAAACAATAATTACGGCTCACCACATACAGCCAGCTTTTAAAGTTTTTTATGTCGTGTTGTTTAACCTTAACTATCAACTCTTCAAAAATGCCCATCACGGCGTCTTTCGCCTGTTCTTCATCTTTCAGGTATTTCAAACAAACGCCGTAAACCAATTGCATCTGCTTTTCATAAAGCTTACCCAAAATCAGCAGATCGCCGCTTTCGCGATAATCGGCGAGCAGTTTTTCGTCGTCTGCCGGGGTCGGTGTAATTGGTCTTTTAAAAAAATTCATTTAGGAACGGCTAAATTAGCTGTTTTGACCGGGTTATGAAAACGAATCCTGTCTTTGCGGTATCTGTGCCTGCTTTATGTTTGCGGTTAATAAGCCACGTAGGACGCAGAGAGATTCGCAAAGAGCATGAAGATATCTTAACCGTTGATTTTTGTGATTTAATGATTGCGTTGATTACATCATCAGGGAGATCATAGTTTGCTCAATTGCGTCAGGGCTTGCAGCGGATACCGGCCTGTGCAGTATAAACGCAAAGCCTGGCCGCAGGCAACGCCTTCATGGTCTCAACTGAAATTTATGGAAATTAAAGGACAAGCGAAGTTTCAAATCCGGTCTTTGCTCCATTCAAGAAATTTATCACGGTATTAAAGTCATCCAAACCTCTCAAT
>DATCQV010000014.1:0-9794 GCA_036569325.1 Mucilaginibacter sp.
GCGGGTGGCAGCATATTATTTTTAACATGTTCGCGCTGTTTTCATTCGGCCCGATATTGGAATATTCTATTGGTCCAAAGCGATTTTTAAATCTGTATCTTATATGCGGCATTGGCGCAGGCCTGTTGCAAATGGCCGTGCAGGCTTACGAGGTGCACGCTTTAATAGGCGGCTTTACCACCCATAGCGCCACCATACAAGCGGTTGACCCTTTAGCCATGCAAAAATTACAGGCCATTTATGGTTACCCGGTAGTTGGCGCATCCGGCGCTATTTTCGGGATATTGGTAGCATTCGGCATGCTTTACCCAAACATGGAACTGATGATGCTTTTTATCCCTTTCCCTATAAAGGCTAAATACCTCATCATTTTTTATGTAGGACTGGAGCTTTACCTGGGCTATCAGCAGTTTGCAGGCGATAACGTGGCACACTTTGCACACATTGGCGGGGCATTATTCGGCTTCCTGCTGGTGAGGATATGGCGGCTGCGGGGACCGGGAATGTATTAAGCTTTCCCTGCAGGCGCTGCACTGTTACATATTTGTAAAATAGCATATACAGCGCAACAATTTTGAGAATTGCGGGTTAACTTTACATAAATATTCTTTTACTTGTTTTATGAGCACTTTGTGGCAAAATCTGCAATATAAAATGCTGCGCTCGGGCAGTAAATTAAACCTGCTGATAGGGATTAATATTATTGTTTTTTTGCTGATCAATGTAGCTGATACCTTAGCGAAGTTTTTCTTCAAAACCGGTGTTATCGGTTTTTATGCTGATGAATACCTGCTGCTTTCGCCCAACCTAAAAACGTTGCTTACACATTTCTGGACGCCGGTAACGTACATGTTTATGCATGCCGGGCCGCTGCACATCCTGTTCAACATGCTTTGGCTGTATTGGTTCGGGCAGATCTTTGAAGAATACCTCGGCAAAAAACGCACGCTCGGCCTTTATTTCATGGGGGGCCTGGCCGGGGCGTTCCTGTTTATTTTGTGTTATAACACGGTGCCGGCACTATCGGGCGGAACCGGCGCGCTTGTCGGCGCTTCGGCAAGTGTGATGGCCATTTCGGTCGCCACAGCTACCCTGTTGCCCGACTATACCATCTCGCTCATCCTCATTGGCCCGGTTAAGCTGAAATGGCTGGTGCTGTTTGTTGTAGTATTCGACTTTTTAGGAATAGTTGGCCCTAATGCCGGCGGTGAAATTGCGCACCTGGGCGGCGCGGCTATCGGCTTTTTGTATATCAAACGCCTGCAAAAAGGCCACGACTGGATAGCAAACTTTTCGACCATATTTAAGCCTAAGCCCAAATTGAAGGTGGTATCGAAAAATTCGGGCGGAAGAAGCAACGAACTGCCGCGCCAGGAAGAAATAGACCTTATATTAGATAAAATTTCACAATCGGGATATGACAGTTTGAGCAAGCAGGAGCGGGAAGTACTATTCCGGGCAAGCAACAACAATGAAGGCTAAAAAAAGGCACTCCTTTATCGATAAGATCATTTTTTGGCTTAACGTGCTGCTGTGCATTGCGTTGTTGGTAAGCTACCTTGCCCCCGTTGTCGACCCCAAAACCATTTGGATTATTGCCTTTTTCGGCTTGGCTTATCCGCTGCTGCTGATAGCAAGCCTTGTATTTATTGTCTTTTGGGCTATAAAGCGAAGCTGGTATGTGCTGCTTTCGGTAGTTACTATTTTGGTTGGCTGGCACGTGCTCAGCAATAACTTCCAGCTGCATGGGCCATCGTCATACACAGTCGGGCCAAAACAAACGGTGATCAGCCTGATGACGTACAACGTGCATAACTTTAAGAAATACGGATCGAATAACGACAAATCGACCAAGCATGATATTTTACAGGTAATTGCCGATAACCAGCCCGATGTGATCGGTTTCCAGGAGTTTTATACACGCAGGTCGGGCGAGTACGACATGCGCGATTCGATCCTGAAGATCATCGGCAGCAACTATTATTATTTCGAACCTGTGATAGCTAACAGCCAGGAAGCCATTGGTTTGGCCATTTTTTCGAAATTCCCCATTGTAGGTCATGGGATTGTGCCGCTGGCGAATAAGCTGAGTGAGAATGCCTGCCTGTACATCGATATTAAAAAAGGCGACAAACAGTTCAGGGTGTACAGCGTGCACCTGCAATCGATACGGTTCGACCCTGAGGATTACAAATACCTTAACAGCATAGCCGGCAAAAGCGCAAAGCCTGAGGGATCGTCGGCCATGCGATTAGGCGGCAAACTGAAAAATGCCTTCATCAAACGAAGTGACCAGGTAGTAAAAATAAAAGCCCACGCGGCGCAATGTCCTTACCCTTACGTTATTTGCGGCGATTTTAATGATACGCCGTCATCCTACGCCGTTAACCAGATGGCCAGCGGACTAAAAAATGCCTTCCGCGAAGCGGGTGCAGGTTTTGGTCGTACTTACAACGGCGCCTTCCCCAATTACCAGATCGACTACATTATGGCCAGCCGTGATTTTGACATCCGCAATTACCAGATCATCGAGAAAAAGCTATCGGATCATTATCCAGTAAGGAGCGATCTGGTGCTGAAATGATTTTTGATTTCGGATTTAAACCGTTGAATTTTGAATGCCTTTGGTGTTTCAGGTGAAACAGTAAAATCGCTAAAAATCGCTGATTTTTTGTTTCATACTGTTTCAGGTTGTTTCACGCAAGGTAGTTAAGTGATTGATTTACAGCAGTGGGGTGTTTTATCTGTTTCACTTTGTCTCAACTGTTTCATATTCGTGTGAAACAGTGCAACAGCGCCATTGGTTAATTAAAAAATCCGAAATCCAGGATTCTTCACTTGCTATTATTTTTAGTATTTTAGCTTTCTAAATTCGAAATCAAATTGGCTAAAGCTAAAGTTGCATATTTCTGTCAGAGCTGCGGGTACGAATCGGCCAAGTGGCTGGGTAAATGCCCGTCGTGCGCGCAATGGAATACCTTTGTAGAAGAAATCATTGAGCGCCCCAATACGGCTGTACCTACCTGGAAAACGCCGTCTACCTCACTTCAACGCGCCAACAAACCCGTACAGGTTGCGGATATTACCTACACCGAAGAACACCGGCTACTAACACCCGACGCCGAATTTAACAGGGTGCTGGGCGGCGGCATTGTAGCAGGTTCGCTGGTATTGATCGGCGGAGAGCCGGGCATTGGTAAATCGACGCTGATGCTGCAGCTTGCATTGAATATGCCGGACCTGAAAGTGCTTTATGTTTCGGGCGAGGAAAGCGACCGGCAGATAAAGATGAGGGCGGAGCGGCTTCAGGAAGTTGGCAGTAAGCAGCTGGCAGTTGGCAGGGATAAATCCGAAATCGAAGATCCGAAACCCGAAATCAAAGGCTGTTTTATCCTCACCGAAACCTCTACCCAAAACATTTTCAAGCAAATAGAAGAACTGCAGCCCGACCTGGTAGTGATCGACTCTATCCAAACGCTGCATTCCTCGCATATCGAATCCACGCCGGGCAGCGTATCGCAGGTGCGGGAGTGTACCGCCGAGATGCTGCGCTTTGCCAAGGAAAGTTCTACGCCGGTATTCCTGATAGGCCACATCACCAAAGACGGCACCATTGCAGGCCCTAAAATACTGGAACACATGGTAGATACCGTGCTGCAGTTTGAAGGCGACCGGCACCACGTGTACCGCATCCTGCGTACGGTAAAAAACCGTTTCGGCTCGTCGTCCGAGCTGGGTATTTACGAAATGCTGGGCGAGGGCCTGCGCGAGGTATCGAACCCATCGGAAATATTACTCTCGCAGCGGGATGAACCATTGAGCGGTGTCACCATATCTGCTACTTTAGAGGGCATGCGCCCAATGCTGATCGAAACGCAGGCTTTGGTTAGCATTTCGGCTTATGGCACGCCGCAACGTACCGCCACCGGCTTTGATACCCGCCGCATGAACATGCTTCTGGCCGTGCTGGAAAAACGCTGCGGATTTAAACTGGCCGCCAAGGATGTGTTCCTGAACATCACCGGCGGCATCCGGGTAGAAGACCCAGCGATTGACCTGGGATTGGCGGCTGCCATTATTTCCTCGCATGAAGATATTCCCATTTCGCAAAAGATCTGCTTTGCGGGAGAGATCGGTTTGTCTGGCGAGATCCGCGCGGTAAACCGGATAGAAAACCGCATTGCTGAGGCCCAGAAATTAGGTTTCGAACAGATCTTTATTTCCAAATACAACCTGCCCTCTTCGGCGCAGGATAAGCGCAAAATGGACTTATCGCGCTATAAAATTGACGTGAAGGTGGTGAGTAATATAGAGGAAATGTTTGGGCTGTTGTTTGGATGATTGTATTACCACACATTTTAATTAAATTTGTATATGGAGCAGGTTGATTATAAGCTTTATATAGAAGTAAATCCTGAGGTAAGGTTTGGCAAACCTGTTATAAAGGGAACACGGATTACCGTTTATGATGTTTTAAGTTGGCTGGCATCAGGCATGAATCATGAAGACATAATCAGCGATTTTCCTCAGCTTAATGAAAAACAGATATTGGCTTGCCTTGCTTATGCAGCTAACAGGGAGCGTATTATAAAGGTAGCGTAAGACCATGCGCCTGATCATCGATGAGAATATTTCCTGGAGGTTAAAAAAGATGATCCCGGCATGGGAGATATTGCCGTCGAATGAGATAAAACGTGAACAACGACAGACCGACTTAATGATTTGGCGATTCGCCAAAGAAAATAATTTCACTATACTCACCTTTGATGAAGATTTTTCAGAACTTCAAAATATTTATTCTTATCCTCCCAAAATAATCTGGCTTAGAACCGGGAACATAAGCACTTCAGATATTGCTGTACTGCTAATAAAATTAGAAAAAGATATTTTGTCTTTTTTAGATGACAACGAGTTAGGTATTTATGAAATATATTAATAAAATTATCTGACCTCAAACTTTAGCTCATTTTCCCAAATAGCACTTCTATCCAATTCTGCTTTAAAATTATTCAGCGTAAATTGCTTATCGGGGCGAATCTTCTTCGAAAACTTTAATTGTCTGTTCACATAGACATTTACCTTTCTACGGTAATCTATCATATCCCTGTTCAGTTTGATGGAGAAAGCAGATACATTGCTGGTTTCAACGTAAATATCATTACCCGTTCTATGCGCTTTTACCGCCCCTGATCTGTGCGGGTAATCAAACGCCATTTCCTCGCGGCAGATTACTTTATTGAAATCCTGATTGTCCAGCCATTCGGTTATTTTAAAATTGGGGTCAATTTGCCAGGCGGCTTTGGTTGAAAGGGTATCCAGCACGGTGATGGTGATCCAGTCGGAAGTGTTGTATTTCAGGTTATCGGTCTCAAAATAGATCTTCTGCGGATAAGGGTTGCGCACGCGGGTTGCCATATCCTCAAAGATATCGCTCATGGGCAATTGCGACTCCTTCATAGCGGGAAACCAATGCGGATAGCCTTTATTCAGCTGCGTATGCCAGTTCACGCCTAACGAATTGGCTATGCTATCTATGATTTTAACGGCCTGCGGCGGGTAGTAATAATCTTTGTCGGTGGCGAAATTGTAAAAATGCCTGCCCATGCCGTTTTGCAGGAAGGTGCCGCCGATATACACTTTCGGCTGCGTGTTCATCCCATAAAAGCCGGCGTACAGGGTAGGCGCTTTCACCAGATAGGTAAACACACCCGTTGCACCATTGGAATGCCCTATCAGCTCCACCCGGTTATCGTCGATATTCAGCAGGGCTTTCAGGTGAATGACTATCCTGTTCACCATATCGAAGCCGCTTTCGGTCGTCATCCAATTGATCCATTTGGTACCCAGAGGGTAAATGGTGATATACTTTTTTGTGTACCCGGGTATGTGCGGACTGGTAATATTATATATGTGCGGGAGCGCTCCAGCCGGTGCGTAACCACTGCTAACCCGTACCGCGCCATGCAGCACCACCAGGGCGGGGCTTGGTTTAGCCGGGTCATAATCAACCGGAATGTGAACATAAAACGGCACCTCGGTCGTATCCACGTGAATGTACATCACTATGCCGCTATCCTTCAGATAAGACCGGGGCGATTGATAAGCGAGTTTGGTTTTCAGTTTGGCGTATAAATCGCCGCTTGTAGTAAGCCCGTTTAATTGCGGGCGCACATTCATTTCCCTTTCAAAGTTTTTCCAGTTCAGCCTTGCATATCCGGCTTCTGCCCTTTCGCGGGCTAAAAGTTCGTTTTCGCTTTTTTGCACTGATGAAATCATCAACTGCCATTTTGGATCGTCCTTCAAAAAATCAAATGCCTTTTCTTTAAGCAGCTGTTTACTGAAAAAAGGATTATTGTTGAGGGCATTGTTCTTTTTGTAGACTTCCAATGCGGCGAGCGTTTTATTTTTGTCGCCGGCCATACCCCAGGCTCTGGCCACCATATAGGCCAGTCCGTTCGATTCTGTGTCAACTTTATTCATATAAGTCTGATAGTTAGTGGCAGCGCAGGCGTAATCCTTCAGCTTCATACATGAATCGGCTTTGGCCATATAATTTACTTCCTGCGCTTTGAGCATAGCAGGAAGGATCAGCAATAAAAACGTCAATTTCTTCATCGCTCAGGCTTTTTTAGGGTATTTGGTTTGAAGAAATTTGATAACCTCAGGGAAGAAATCGGCAAAGGTCTTATACTTGTCCGAATTGACGTAGTTATCATAAATGAACGGCGCCAGGTCTTCCACATAAATAAAGTCATTAGCGGTCTCGCTGGCTATCTGCCGCTTATAAGCCCGCGGACTCCGGTATTTCTTATACAAATCAGCCGTTATAGAGCGCACCATGTTTTCGTCGAAACAATAGGCCCAATTGCTGATATTGTTGCGGTGCATGCCTTCATCATCTTTATTGTACAGATACGACAGCCGTTCAATTTCATTTGCATACTTTTTCAGCAAACCATTAATGTAAACATGGCTGCCTTCGTGCCATACCAGGTTCTCAAAATTGTTGATCCTGAAAACAGGGTCGGTTGTTGCCGATGCGCTGTCGTTAAAATAGCCGGTATTGTACACCACCCAGTCAGAAAATTGAGGGTTAAGCGTCTTGGTCATCACCGCGTGCGATCCCCAGCTGTTCAGCGGATCTATACACACGTACCAGTGTACATCGGTGTCATATTTATAAAAGTCCTGCAGCCTGCTGATCAGCTTACCGGTGTCGATGCCCGCCCGTAGCGTTTTGCCCCAGCTGTCGTAGCGAATGGTGTGCGCCTGGTAAAATTTCCAGAATTGTGTATCGTTAAAGAAGTCCTTACATAACCTGATGTATTCCAGGATATTTTCCTTCCCATACATTTTATACCAGTTCAGGTCTGTACCCGCAGGCTCGTAAATTTTGATGTCGGGAAAGCCGCTCATGCACCAGCCGAGTTCGGGCAGGTCGGCATAAACCTTGTCTAAAGCGATCACCTTTTTAACCGCAGGGTGGTCTTTGTATTTACCGAAATAATCCATCACCTCCTTTTCATAAAGCGATGGATTAGGCTGCGGATACTTCTCAGCAAGGATCTGGACGATAGTTAAAAGTTCAACCCCGGGATGCACGGTTATCTTCAGATTTGCGTCCTGGCAAACCGCTATGAGCGGCAGCAGGACTATCAATATTAAAGATGCAAGCTTTTTCATGTCAATAAAATTTAGTGATACAAACATGAGACGAGTTGCGCACCCTTAAAAATCCGATTGACAAAGCCCGGTTTTTTACTGATGAACAACCGTTTTTGCCTCAACGTCGTTTTAAAGGCGTTCGTCATTAAAAACCGGGCATTTGTGTATTGATGGCGCCGGCAAATGCAAACGAGTTTTATCTTTAAGCGATGAAACGAAAGCATATCCTATGGCTTCATATTGCGTTCTGGCTTTTGCTGACCGCAAATGACCTGTGGCGTTCACTGTCGGCCGGGGTGTTCGACAGCCATAATGCGCAGCCGGTAACACAGTCGTTGTTCGTTAAATACCTGGTGATCGAGCTGGTTTATCATGTGATACCTATTGTTTGTTTTTATTCGGCTTACCTGCTGGTGGCTCCGCGGCTAACCACACGGAAGAATTACATCAAAGCGGTGTTGCTGTTCCTCCTTACTTTTGTAATGGTTGTCGCCTACCGCTACGTGATGGAATATCGCTTTTTCCTGCCTGTTTTTGGATTCGATAATTATAACGGGCGGGTATGGTCGGTGTGGCAGTTCTCAACCAATATATTGTTGTATTACTTCCCGAGCTACTTCCTGTACGGACTGATGTATTTCTTCATCACCGAATGGTACAAAGCCAAAAACCGCCGCCGGGAATTGGAAAAAGAAAAAGCTGCCGCCGAGCTCACTTTTTTGCGGTCGCAGCTTAACCCGCATTTCCTGTTCAACAGCATTAACGATATCTATTCGCTTACCTATCAGCGTTCTGATGAGGCACCGGCTGCACTACTGAAACTTTCTGACATTTTGCGCTACATGCTGCGTGAGGGCCGCGACGATACCATGCCGCTGCAAAGCGAGGTGAAATATTTAGAGGATGTGATTGAACTGCAGCGCATCAGCACCAAAGGGATGGCTTGTATTAATTTTACCATCGAGGGTTACGTAGGCATGCAGCCGATAGCCACGCTGCTTTTGATTGCCTTTGTTGAGAATGCCTTTAAGCACGGCGTTTTGACCGACGCCGCTAACCCGGTGAAGATCAATCTTCAGGCTACCGATGAAAAACTGGATTTCAGGGTACATAATAAAAAGAACCGCGATCAGAAAGACAAAACGCCGGGCATCGGCCTCAACAACGTACGCCGCCGGCTCGAGCTGATGTATCCTGGCAGGCATACGCTGGCTATCGATCAGCAGGGCGAATTTTATTCCGTAAATTTGGAGCTAAACCTGCTATGAAACTGAAGTGCCTGGTAATTGACGATAAGCCCTTAGCCATTGACATACTGGCCGACTATGCCTCGAAGGTGCCCTTTCTTGATTTGGTAGCCACCACCACAGATCCCATTGCCGGTCTGGATATCGTCCGCGAGCAGAAAATAGACCTTGTTTTCCTCGATATACAGATGCCCGGACTTACCGGCTTGCAATTCATTAAAATTGCGGGCAAACAATGCAAGATCATCCTTACCACCGCCTACGCCGAATATGCACTGGATGGCTACGAACATGACGTGATCGATTACCTGCTGAAACCTATCGCATTTGATCGGTTTTATCGCGCGGCAGAAAAGGCACTGGGTTTTATAGCGAATACAACAGCGACCAACTCAATAACCCCGCAACCAGCATCCTCACAGCAGCAGGAGTACCTTTTCGTTAAAACTGAACATCGCATTCAAAAGATAAATCTCGCGGATATTTTATATGTGGAAGCGCTGCAAAACTATGTTTCATTAAATACAGTGGACGGCCGGGTGATGAGCTTACAGCCTTTAAAAAAGATAGAGGACCAACTGCCCTCGGCCGGCTTTGTGCGGGTGCATAAATCGTTTATTGTAGCACTGCGTAATATTAGGTCGGTTGAACGCAGCCGGATATTTATCGGCGATACCATCATCCCCGTAGGCGATAGTTACAGGGAAGCTTTTTACAAATTGATAGATAGGTCTTAAAACTCAGCGCTCTCTGTGAATTCCTTTGCTTCTCCGTGGTTATTTTTACCGCAGAAGGCGCTGAGAATACACAGGGAAACAGAGATGGGATTAAATGTTAATTAATGCAATTATCCTTACGGCGGGTATCCACAATATAAATGAT
>DATCQV010000015.1:0-4201 GCA_036569325.1 Mucilaginibacter sp.
CGTGCAAAACATGGTTAAATACATTGTTGCGCTGCCTACCAAAGAAGAACGTAACCGCTACGCCCAGGTAGTGATTGACCTGATGGGTTTCTTAAACCCGCACCTGCGCGACGTTGCCGATTTTAAACACAAACTGTGGGATCACCTGCATATTATCTCTGATTTCCAGATTGATGTGGATTCACCATATCCGAAACCGTCGATGGAGGCCATCCATCTGAAACCTGAGCCGCTGCGTTATCCGCATCAGCGTATCAAATACAAGCATTATGGCAAAACCATAGAGCTGATGATTGAAAAAGCGAAAGCTATCGAGGAACCTGACCGCAAACGCCACATGGTGCAGGCTATTGCCAACTTCATGAAGATGGCTTATGTGCAATGGAACAAGGATTCGGTTACAGACGAGAGCATCCTATCTGATTTAAATTATTTATCAGGCGGCGCGCTTAAACTGGAAGAGAACATCAATCTAAATAAGGTTGAATATCGTGCCAATCCGCATAACAACAACAATCAGAACAACCGGGGCAGGAACAACAACCAGAATAACCGTGGCCGTACCAATAACGGCGGCCAAAACAATAACGCGCGGAATAACAATAACAACCAGAACCGCAACCGTAACAACGGCGGCAAAAAATATTAATTTTTTGTTCATGGTTCATAGTTGATGGTTCATAGAAATTAAAATTAATTTTGTGCATCAACAGGTGGCAGCGTGCTGCTATGAACTATGAACCAACAACCATGAACTCTATATGACCAACGCATTTGAAATAATAGGCGGAACGCCTTTAAAAGGCGAAATAGTACCACAGGGAGCCAAGAACGAAGCGCTGCAGATCTTGTCAGCCGTGTTGTTAACACCCGAAAAAATAACCATCAGCAATATCCCTGATATTAAAGATGTTAACAAACTGATAGAGCTATTGGGCGACATGGGCGTTACCGTTGAAAAGCTTGCCTCAGATACCTATAGCTTTGAAGCAAAGAACATCGACCTTGACTTTTTCATGTCGGATGCTTTCAAGCAGAAAGGCGGAGGCTTGCGCGGATCAGTGATGATCGTAGGGCCACTGCTGGCGCGCTTTGGTAAGGCTTCGATACCAAAGCCGGGTGGTGATAAGATAGGCCGCCGCAGGCTGGATACACACTTTTTGGGCTTCGAGAAACTGGGAGCCCGTTTTGATTATGATGCAGATAATGGTTTTTATAATGTTGATGCCTCTAATCTGAAAGGCACTTATATCCTGCTGGACGAAGCTTCGGTTACCGGCACCGCCAATATTGTAATGGCAGCGGTACTGGCTAAAGGGACAACCACCATTTACAATGCGGCCTGCGAACCTTACCTGCAGCAGCTTTGTAAAATGCTGAACCGCATGGGCGCAAAGATCAGCGGCATTGGCTCGAACCTGCTTACAATAGAGGGCGTTACCGAACTGGGCGGAACAGAGCACCGCATGCTGCCGGATATGATAGAGATCGGCTCATTCATCGGCCTGGCTGCCATGACGGAATCGGAGATCACCATAAAAGACGTTCATTACCAGGAGTTGGGCATGATCCCTGACGTTTTCAGACGGTTAGGCATCAAAATGGAACTGCGCGGCGATGATATTTATATTCCTGCTCAAAAACACTACGAGATAGAAACATTTATAGATGGCTCGATCATGACCATTGCCGATGCGCCATGGCCGGGCTTCACCCCCGATTTGCTGAGCATTTGCCTGGTGGTTGCAATACAAGCCAAAGGATCGGTATTGATCCACCAGAAAATGTTTGAGAGCCGCTTGTTCTTTGTGGACAAGCTGCTGGATATGGGCGCACAGATTATTCTTTGCGATCCGCACCGTGCTACGGTTATCGGTTTGGATAAACAGGTACAACTACGCGGTATTTCGATGACCTCGCCCGATATCCGTGCCGGGGTATCGTTGCTGATCGCGGCGCTATCGGCACAAGGCAAATCGACCATTTACAACATCGAGCAAATTGAGCGCGGCTATCAGAACATCGATAAACGATTGATCGCACTGGGAGCGAATATCAAGAGGATTTGAAGGGAGTCCGAAAGTCGGGAAGTCAGTAAAGTCCGAAAGAAGAAAACAACAGAAGTCCGGAAGAGTAAATACTCCTTCGGACTTTTTTGTCTTTACTGCTTTACCGGTTTTCGGACTTTACTAACTTTCGTACTAATTCTCTATCTTTATCCGCAAACCTATTTAACAAAGCATGCCCTACCAAAACCGGAGATCGACCTACGCCGCTTTTATACTTGTCTTTGTAGCTATTAAAGTCGGACTGAATTTATTGGCAATATCGCATTTCGGTTTTCACCGCGATGAACTGCTGCATCTTGTATTGGGCGATCATTTAGATTGGGGCTATAAAGAAGTCCCTCCTTTTGTTGCGGTGATAGCCAAAATAAGCTCGGTATTATTCGGGAATTCAGTTTTTGCGGCGCGCATTTTCCCCACCATTGCCGGGGGATTGATCATCTGGTTTACCGGTTTGATTACCGTTGAGTTTGGCGGAAAGAAATTTGCCATTGCGCTGGCTTGCCTGGCTTTGATCTTCTCGCCTGCATTTGCCGCGAGCGACTATCTGTTTCAGCCGGTGGTGTTCGATCAGTTGTGGTGGGTGATGGCGGTTTGGCTGCTCACTAAATATTGCAATACATCGGCAGTTAAATACCTGTATTGGCTGGGCGCTGTGGTAGGTGTAGGGATGCTGAACAAATACACCATGATCTTTTTTACGGGTGCACTCATCATCGGACTGGTGTTCAGCAAGAACCGCAAATTGCTATTAAACAGGCATATTATCGGCGCTGCCTTGCTCGCTTTGCTGATCTTCCTGCCTAACCTCATCTGGCAGCTTACACATCATTTACCGGTGATCAACCACATGCGAACCTTACAGGAGCAGCAGCTTGACTATAATAAGCCCTCGGATTTTATCAAAGAAGAACTACTGGTAAACGGCATCGCCTTGTTTGTATGGGTAACCGGATTTGTGTTTCTGTTGTTCTCGTTCAGGCTGCATAAATTTCAGTTTATTGCAGTGGCTTTCATTTTGATATTTACTTTTTTACTGCTGATGAACGGTAAGGATTATTACCTGTTCGGTGCGTTTCCGATGCTGTTCGCCGCCGGTGGCTTTGGCTTTGAGCGCTGGCTAAAAACCAGCGGCTATGCCTTACGGGGACTAACTATCGCATTATTTACGCTGCCTAACCTGATATTTTTGCCGATGGTATTGCCATTGTTTCCGCTTGATCAAACCGTATCGATGATCGCTTCGATCCAAAAGCACGCGGGTTCTACCAAATTTTTTACCACCTGGGAAGATCATAAACAACATCCTTTAACGCAAGACTATGCCGATATGCTTGGCTGGGACGAAGTGAGCGCAGGCGTGATCAAAGCCTGGAACTCTCTCACCCCTGACCAACAAAAACATACCCAGATCTACGCCGATAATTACGGCGATGCCGGCGCGGTGCATCACTATTTGAAAGGGACCGGGCTACCGGACGTAATTTCACTGAACAGCAGTTTTACGCTTTGGGCACCCGATAACTTAACCGGGCAATACGTAATCTATGTAGATGACAACGGTGGCAGGAATGTCCGGTCGTTCGGACAGACGCAGGCCATCGAAAGCTACCGCAAGGTTGCCGAAATTACCCATCCGCTGGCCCGGGAAAAAGGAACAACTGTGTTTATTATTACCAGGCCCAAAGCCCCTTTGCTTAAACGCTACCATGACGAACTGGCGAGGAAAAAGTTAGAATAAAATTGTGATTGCACCGATTATTTTTGATTACACCGATTTATATCTGATATGCGCGGATTAAAGACTATCATATTTCTCATCATCTCCAACACCTTTATGACCTTTGCCTGGTATGGGCATTTGAAATTCAAAGAATATGACTGGGGCAAAAGTTTAGGCCTGTTTTCCATCATCCTTATCAGCTGGGGACTCGCCTTTTTCGAGTACGTTTTCCAGGTGCCCGCCAACCGGGCTGGTTTTAAGGAAACCGGCGGTCCGTTTACGCTTGTTCAGCTGAAGACCATTCAGGAAGCTATTACCTTAACTATTTTTATCCTGTTCACCACCGTGTTCTTCAAAACTGAAAAGCTGGGCTGGAATCATATAGTTGGTTTCGGATTGATCGTACTGGCGG
>DATCQV010000016.1:0-20866 GCA_036569325.1 Mucilaginibacter sp.
ACCGATGTGGAGAATTCCTCCATGCTTTCGAAGCTTGAGGATTGCCTCCGGTAAACGCCGTCAAACTTCCGGGCATCATTGGTAATAGTGATATATTCAGACATATCACCCTGCCTCACGGTCCGGAGGTTACTGATCAGGTTCTCAAAGATGTTGGGGGTTAAAGCATTGAACGACCTGAAGATATTATCCTGCGGTCTGAAGTTTTGGGCCAGCGGCGCTGCGGCCGGCTCTTGTGCGGTGCTCTCTGACATAGTTTAGGTATTAGCAGTTACTCCTACTCTGTTACGGCTTTTCGGATTCCGCCATGATATATTGAAAAACTAAAATTAAGGAACGGGAAACACCTTAGGGCCATTAACCGCCTGGTGAGGCAGGAAACAAGTTTATCTTGTCCGGCCATTCAATTGTTAATAAGGCATCGGTCTGTAAATATAAGATTTTCAAGCAATAAGCCACAACTATTAACATAAATATAACGGCATATACGGGCAACATGTCCCTCAATCTGCGTTAATAATGTATAACTTAGCGTCCGGTTTATTAAATTAACACCCAATGAAAACTTTGGCCGAATTTAAAGCATCCTTAAATTCAGGGCATCCCGTTAGCGGGCTCTCTGCACAGTTAAAAAGTCTTTGGTATGATGGCAAGGGCGATTGGCACCAGGCGCATGCACAGGTTGATCACCTGGACGATAAGGACTCGGCATGGGTGCATGCCTACCTGCACCGTAAAGAGGGTGATACTTGGAATGCGGATTATTGGTATGGTAAGGCGCGGCAGGTACGGCCGGATATTTCTTTGGATGAGGAATGGGAACAATTAGTACTGCATTTTCTTCAATAAGTCATTCATCAAATAACTTATTCAAAATTCCACCAAACTGTCGTATCAGGCGGGGCGCCCAGTGTGTAAGGCTCGCCAATACGCGGAACGTTTACCTGCACGCCCAGCTTTTGGGCAGCGGGCAGCAGCTTTTCGATAGGTTCATTCCACGGATGATCGGCTTCCTTAAACTTAGCCCAATGGATGGGCTGCAATAACCGGGCCTGCAGGTCGACAGCGGCCTGGGCGGCCTGGCCAAGCCACAGATGGGTCCACGGCCAGTTGGGGCTGTACTGGCCGCATTCAAGCAGTGCAAGGTCGAACGGACCATATTGCCTGCCTATCTGCTTAAAGTGCGGCCCGTAACCGCTGTCGCCACTGTAAAACAACCGGTAGCGGTCGGCCTGTATTACATACGATGCCCAAAGCGTTTTATTTTCTTTACCATACGTACGGTTACTTTTATGCTGAGCCTCGGTAGCAGTGATCTGTAGTCCGCCGGGAAGCGTTACAGATTGATTCCAGTTCAGTTCAATGATCTTTTTAGGATCGAACCCCCAATACACCAGGTCTGAAGCTACTCCCATAGGTACTATCGCCATTTTTATCCGGTCTTTCAGTTTTTTCAGGCTGCGGTAATCGAGGTGATCGTAATGGTCGTGTGAAATGATCAGCACGTCTACCGGCGGCATATCCCCGGCGTGATAATTCGTAGTGCCCGGAAATGCCGTGATCACACCCGGCACCGGCCCGGCGTGGTTGCTGAAAATCGGATCGATGAGGATATTGCCCTCCCCGGTTTTGATGAGTAAAGATGAATGCCCAAACCAAACCACCGTTGGTGCAGGAGCAGCCAGCACATTCAGATCGGTTTTAACCCAGGGCAAAGCATGTGATGGCCTTACAGTTTTAGGGCGATGATGAAACAGCAAGTTATGTTTAACAGTTGTGTCGGCACGTTCAGCCAGATTCTCAAAGGCGCCGTCTTTGTAGTTTGGCAAAGCCTCCAAACGGGTAAGCTCTTCTCCCCGCGGGTTTTTACCTACCGACCTTACCATACCACAACCAATCAGCACTGTCAGCAAAAGCGCAGCCATCCCAACACCCAAACAACTCCTTCTCATACCTAAAGATGCAAATAACGTTTAAGATGACCGATTATTTTAGCGGATTTTATTATTTATCTGCAATTGATACCTGTTTTCGGAAAAATTTACAATACCGGTTACCTTGTATCGGGGAAACTGTATATTAGTAGTGCGGTGTGAACAGCCGGCCACAGGCCAGGCAGAAAACACTTTCCTATTAATTTAAATACCTTTTAAACCAAAATCAATCACAACACATGGCAACCTACACCATCAATTTTGTCAACAATTCCAATTCAGGCGGCAATTTCTGCGTATTCCAGCAAAATCACAACAGCCCAAATCCGGGCGTATTTTCGCTGGCATGGCTTTCGCAGTTTGCAAACCCGCATTCAAAATTGCCCATTTCATGGAATACTGATTCTTATTTTTTCTGGGCTAAAACAGGCGCACTTGCACCGGGCGTGATCTTTAATGCAGGAGAGGCCTTACAAGCCGGCATGACCGAAAATAACGAGGTAACGCTTACTAAACGTGACGGGAATTACAAATTCACCGGTCTGCAAACCTGGTTTCAGCAAGGCACCCTTCGGGTTACTTCCGATGCCAACACCGCAATTAACCAGGCCAGCGTAGGCATAGGCATGTCGGGCTCAGGTACGTTCGCCGTGCAGGCCCAGCCCAACATGACGTTTCATTTTTCTCCCGCCGTTGACTATTGGGTAACATTCGGAGATTTTAAGCAAGGCCAGGTATTGAATCCGTCTGATCTGGGCAGAGCGGTGAAGATAGATTTCCCGCATGGCATTTTTTCGATGAATGCTACACTTAATCCTGATAATACCTGGACCATAACACCGGGCTTAGATTAAACAAGACACCACCTATAAGGGAGGCCCGGTTCAAACAACCCGTTTAACCGCACCGGCAGGCTCTCTTACACTATTATTATTCCGCGATAATATTTATGACAAAATATTATCGCGGAATAATTACTAAGGCGCTGAGAGTTTCGTAACCGTAAGAACCCGGCCCGGGCAGACCAATGCCACTATAAAGGCTCTGGCAAAAATGAGCCAGGAACTTAACCCCGCTTATCCTTTTAAATTCGACTTCCTTGATCAGGACCTGTCCAATCTTTATAAAGGGGAACAGCAAATGGGTAACATTTTCAACCTGTTTGCCCTGCTTGGCGTTTTTATTTCGTGCCTGGGGTTATATGGTTTGTCGGCCTTCATGGCCGAGCAGCGCACTAAAGAAATTGGCGTACGCAAACTATTGGGCGCATCGGTAACAGAGCTTGTTTACCTGTTGTCGTCGGGCATCACCAAACTAATTGTTATCGCCATAGTTATAGCTATTCCCGTTTCCTGGTATGCGGTCAACGGGTGGCTGGCCGGTTTCGCCTACCACATCAATGTAAGCTGGACCATATTTTTAATAGCCGCTCTCGCTGCATTAAGTATAGCGTGGATAACCGTTAGTTATGAATCTATAAAAGCGGCTATCGTTAATCCCATAAAAAGTTTGAGAACGGAGTAGTTTCAAGATCCTCTCACATAACAGGATCTCCTTAACATTATTAAAACCTCCGGAGCATTATCCGGAGGTTTTTTTATTTAATTTCGGCTATTCAGATCGACCGCAATTGAAACTTAGCTTACGCGATATTTTTAAAATTGACTGGACACATAGAAGGTATAAGCTATGGATAGTAAATACACCGGAACAATGCGGCTTGTATTTGTGGGATAACTGGAAACTGCTACTGCCTGCGGTACACAAGCTGATGAAATTAACCAGTCAGCCGGCATTTATACGAACCTTTCAGTCTTACAAACACGAGTACAAATGGCTGGGATTCGGCAGAATGAAGTGGAGCGAGGAAAACAACATTAAATGGACCACCAAATACCGTAAGGATGGCCCGTTAACCAACCATCCTGATTTCTTTAACACAGAAATATGGGCACCCGATTGGAATAAAGTATGTGACACCGGGATGCCTCCTGATATTTTTGTCCGCTTGTATAACTATCCCGATGTTCCGGCCATAAGCGAAGGCGTTGTTATTGCACTGCCCCGGTCGTTATACAAAAAGCATACATTATTAATTAACGAAGCAATGGCTGAAATAATTTCACATATCCCCGGCTCCAAAATGTTTGAAACCGAACGCAATTGGTGGGGAAGAACCGCCGTAAGAAATAGTATAGAGCACCTGAGCCCGCAAGAGATCAGGAAAATGGTTGAGCAACTTTAAATATTTTCTCCTTAACGCGGCAACTGGCAAGTTTATATGTGCGCTGAAA
Source organism: Mucilaginibacter sp. (assembly GCA_036569325.1). Taxonomy (GTDB): domain Bacteria; phylum Bacteroidota; class Bacteroidia; order Sphingobacteriales; family Sphingobacteriaceae; genus Mucilaginibacter. The sequence goes on from DATCQV010000016.1 coordinate 4,229, forward strand.
CCGGACGACCCGATGTCCGCTTTTATTACAAATTGCAGTGCACATAAACTGCAATTAACTGCTTTACAGAATATTGTAAATTTGGAACATAGATTGCCCCGTTTAGTGCACTTGGATTCATATACCCTCCATATTACCCTGTACGATCTGTTCTTTTTCGGAATGATCTTCATAGGGCTCACCTTTGCCCTTTTATTAGCATTTACAAAAAGCATCAACCGTACGGCCAACCGGTTTCTTGCACTGGCGCTGGCTACCATGATCTTATGGATGATCCGTGTGTTGGCCATCGATATCCGGCTGCAAACCTACCTGCCACGCTGGGACCGGCTGCCCATGCAGTTTCTGCTGGCACTGGGGCCGCTCATCTATTTCTATGTGCTCAAAATAACCCGGCCCGGATATAAATTCCGCTGGAAAGACCTGCTCCATTTTAGTCCGGTACTGCTTGAACTTGGTGTACTGCTATTGGAGATCACCGAAAGCAGCCGCACCGGTGCGGCAACATATACCACGCATGCTTTCGCGGTACTAAACCCGGTATTGCAGCTGCTGATATTCATTTCGTTAATGACCTACCTGTACCGGTCTCATCAGCTTATACAAAGCTTTTACCGGCGGCCCCAGCCCGCACTGATAGACCGTTCGCGTCTTGAATTCCGCTGGCTGCGTCGTTTACTGGCTGCTACCGCCTTGCTGTGGATTTTATGGATGGCCTATGCCGCAGTGGATTATTTTGGTTACCGGAATCAACTGGGCATACATCTTTATTATCCCTTTTATATCTTTTTTGTGGCCATCCTCATTTGGACGGCAGCGGCGGCATTTCTGCAACCGCAGGCCGGGGTTTTAGCCCTATCTCCTCCGGCGGTCAAGCCGATGCCTTCAACTGAATTAAAACAAAAAGGTGCTTGGCTGAAAAGAACGATGGAAGCCAGCCGGTATTACCAGGACCCTGAATTAACCTTAACCTCGCTTGCCGAAAAGCTTAGCCTCACTACGCACGAGTTATCGCGCATTATTAACCAGGCCCTCAAAAAAAACTTTAATGACCTGATCAATGAATACCGTGTTCGCGAGGTAGTGCAGAAAATGCAAGACCCTGCCTATGATCATATCACCCTGTTGGGTGTTGCCTACGAATCGGGATTCAATTCCAAAACTACATTTAACCGTATTTTCAGACAGACGACGGGAAAAAGCCCGGCCGAATACAAAAACGACCTTAAAAAAGAGCGACCATCTTATAACTTGGGGCGTCAACCCCTGGCTACGCCGGTAAGTTTGAATCGTGAAACCACTCCAAAATGGTCTCACGCCAAATTAAACCGCAATTTTATGTTTAAGAATTATTTCAAGATAGCACGGCGCGCACTGATGCGCAATAAAAGTTATACCGCCATTAATGTTACCGGCCTGGCTGTGGGTATCGCCGTTTGTATGATGATCTTCATCATTATACAATACCAAACCAGCTTCGATAATTTTCATACCAGGAAAGATCACACCTACCGGGTACTAACCGAATACCATCATGCAGAAACAGGAGACATTTCTTATGGAAAGGATCTTCCTTTCCCATTTCCTGTAGGATTGAAAACGGCGTTCCCTCAAATAGAACAATTGGCCCCCGTTTTTGCCAGCCAGAACGACCAGCTGTTTATATTGAACAGCAGCGGAAATACCGAAAAATTATTCAGGGAACAGCAGGGCTTATTTTACACAACGCCTTCATTCTTCAAAATATTCAACTTTCCGCTGCTGGCCGGATCATACGAATCATTAAAAGACCCCAACAACGTATTCCTTACCAAGGAGACAGCGGAGAAATATTTCGGCGACTGGAAAACCGCAATGGGCAAAACCATAAAACTGCAAATGGGCGGCTTTATGTTTGAGCATGGTACGGATGTATTGAAAGTATCGGGCATTTTAGCCACCATCCCCCCAAATACCGATTTTCAGCTAAAAATAGTTGTCAGCTACGGAACAGGCTTTACGGGCGATTACCTGTCACAATCAAAAGAATGGGATACAACTGTAGGTAATTTCGGCTGTTACCTGTTGCTGCCGCCCAACACATCTGCCAATAACTTTAACGAACAATTAAAGGCATACTCATTAAGGGTGGAGTCTCCCGCCAATAAGGATAGTCATATCATTCAGCCGTTAAATGCAGTACATTTTGATACCCGCGTGGGCGATTACAGCAACAAAACCATCAGTCATCAGTTGCTGAATGTATTATGGCTCATTGCCGCATTTATTTTGCTCATTGCCTGTGTAAACTTTATCAATCTTTCTACTGCACAAGCCGTTAACAGGGCAAAAGAAGTTGGCGTACGTAAAGTGCTGGGGAGTAACAAATCGCAATTGCAGGTCCAGTTCATAGTTGAAACATTTTTGATAGTTATAATAGCTGTGATACTTGCGGCAGTTATTACCATGCTGGCGCTGCCTTATGTAAACCGGCTTTTAGAACTTTCGCTTTCATTCAATATACTTAGCGATCCGTCAATTATTTTATTCCTGCTCACGGTAACGGTTGCTGTAACTGCGCTCGCAGGCTTTTATCCTTCTGTCGTTTTATCGCGTTTTAATCCTGTTAATGCTTTAAAGAGCAAGCTCACGGCCACTACCGTGAAAGGAATTTCATTAAGAAGGGGGCTGGTTGTATTTCAATTCATCATCGCGCAGGCGCTCATCATCGGAACACTCGTCATCGTAAAACAAATGAATTACTTCATGGATCAGCCCCTGGGATTTGATAAGGATGCCATTGTAAATGTTCCTTTTCGTGTAGATAGTCTTCGCATGGCCCGACTGGATTATTTAAGGAACCAGCTGGTATCGGTAAACGGCGTGCAGGCAGTAAGCTATAGCTCGCATACGCCTATCGAAGACAATAATGATACCTGGAGCCCGCTGAAATATAACCATGCCACGAAAGATGCAGGCTTTAAGGCGATCACCAAATTTGCCGACGAGGATTATGTGCCTGCCTATAAGTTAACACTGGTGGCCGGCCGAAACTTAAAGTCGTCGCCATTTACACAGGAGTTTTTAGTGAATGAAGCGCTGGTAAAGAGCTTAGGCCTGAAAAAACCGGAAGATATCCTGAACAAGGAAATAAGCATCTGGAATGATAATATTAAATGCCCCGTTGTTGGCGTGATAAAGGATTTTAACGACAGGTCTTTCCGCCAAAGCCTGGCGCCGTTATTGATTGCTACAAACATTACCATGTACACCCAGGCCAGTATAAAGCTCTCGACAAAAAACATGACTTCTACCATGCAGGGCGTTAAAACCGTATTTGATAAAACATTCCCCGATTTTGTTTACGAATACAAATTCCTTGACGATAAAATTGAAGGTTTCTATAAGCAGGAAAATCAACTATCGCAACTCTATAAAATATTTGCGGTCATTGCCATCTTCCTCAGCTGTTTGGGTTTGTATGGCTTAGCCTCATTTATGGCCGTGCAGCGCATCAAAGAGGTGGGAATCCGCAAAGTACTTGGCGCCACTGCGGGCAGTATAGTTTATTTGTTTTCGAAAGAATTTATCATACTCGTGGCAATAGCCTTTACCATTGCAACACCCATTGCCTGGTATTATATGCACCAATGGCTGCAGGAGTATGCTTACCGCATCAGCATCAGCTGGTGGCTAATTGCCGCTGGCGGGCTCGTTGCCATCATTATTGCACTGGCAACCATCAGCTTCCAGGCCATAAAGGCAGCAATGGCCAACCCGATAAAAAGTTTAAGAGTGGAGTAAAAACACCTTCACGCAGCCGTCATATCCATTTGTACAGACCGGCAGAAAGAACTTAGATCATATAAACATGCGATCTGAGGTTTAGTTGAACACTATGTGGTGCGTTCCGGGGTGAGATACGGAACGCATTTTTATATTGACGCAGGCTGCCGGCAATCAACCTTTCAGGTAACGCAGCACCACACAGCCGGATGGGAGTACTTTCGTGTCTTCCAGCGTTAATCCAAGCTTCTCCGGAAAATTCGCATCCGAGAATAATCGCCTGCCTTCGCCCACGATAAGCGGATGAACGACGATATGAAATTCATCGACCAGCCCAAGCGCGATCAGCTCTGCCGCCAGTTCAACCCCGCCTGTCGATAGGGCTTTACCCGGCTGATTCTTGAGTTTCAGGATCTCCTCTTTCAAATCCCGACGGATAATGGTGGTTTGCGGATCGCCGGGATCTGCCGCCGTCCGGGAAACCAGCACTCTATCGAGCGATACAAAGGCTTTTGCATAGTCATTTTCGGCCCGCCCAAAATTCTGGTCTCTGGCAACATCGGGCCAAAAAGGGATCATCAGGTCGTAGGTTTTCCGCCCGTAGATGACCAGGCCGGTGCTTTGCAGCAGTTCCGTAAAATGATCCATCAGATCGTCGGAAGGATTGAATTTAGTATGGTCGCAGCAACCATCCAGGCTGATGTTTATAGCATAGATCAATTTTCTCATAGCGATTTCGTCTTAAGGCATGCCTTTGCCTCAACCGGTTACACTAAAGTAAACAAAATGAAGGGACCAAAGGCGGTCTGCCGGAACCTATTTTTATCCGGCAAACAAAGACGCACTGCTATAGCTTACGGAAGAAGATCTGATCGTCATCTTCCCATACGCACAACAATTGCTTATCCGGCAATGCCGCTAATTTGATAAACTGGCCCTTGCCCACCATTTCTACTTTATTTTCTTGAACATTAACAAGTTTCAGCGAATCCTGCGATTGATAGGCCACAAATGTTTTTGATCTGGTATACACTACACTGCTTCCCCGGCCATTACCAATAAATTTTTCGGGCTGCCCCGGCTGGCAATAATAAATTTGCCCCTGCCGCTGCCAGGTAGTAGCAACAGCTGAATGCCCGATACTTAAGCCTCCTCCATCCATTGGGCAGCCATTCAGCTTCCAGGTATTGGCGCCTAATTTTTCTACTGGAGAAAATGAAGCACCGTTGTTATGCGAAACGGTTAAATAAAGATCGCGCGATCCGTTCAGCCAGTTTCTGAACATAATGGCCACCTCTTTCCCGTTCACCGCAATATGCGGCTGGCAACATTCGCAAACGTGACCATCGGGCGACTGATAAATTAACTTATTTTCCGACCATTTATCGGCGCCGGGACTTAAGGCAGAAAAATAGATCTGGTTATGCTTTCCTGTACGGATATCTAACCACACGGCATAGAAGTGATCATCGTTGTCGGCAGCGATATGCATAAGCCCTTCGGGCGCTGACCCGGCAACGTCATTGATCAAACCCATGTTTTGCCATTTTCCCGATAAGTTGTTAAGCCTGAACCAATGGATATTGCCCGACTTATCCATTGCAGTAGCGACAGAGTATCGTTTTGAGCTGGCCAGCTGAGGGCCGCGCGACATACCCAAATGCATGCCAGGCACCTTTGCCACCAATACCGGGACCGAGAAACTTGTCCCGTTATCAAAGGAAGCAGAATTGTAAATTTCATCACCTCTGCCAAATATGATGTGAAGTGTCCCTTTTTCGTCGACACTAACTTGTGGCTGATTGCCCTTTGCCAGGCCCGTTCCTCCTGGCGCCATTACCCCGGCAGATACTGACAAGCAAAGCACAAAAAAGTAAACAAGGAGTAGTTTGTATTTCATCTTGTAAAGATACTTAAGAATTTACGCTACAAATTATATGAGCTCCGGAGTAATACCGCCGCTGCCCAAAGTCTTAATCATTTTCTACAAACCCAAACCATATCCCGCCTTTATCACCGCATCGTTAACCGCCTTCACTCTTTCCACTTGCATTTTTTCAACGGCGCGATCATAGGTGAGAAGGCCGTTCACTTCGTGTTCAACGTCGGTGGTTTGGGTGTAGATGGCTACGCTGAGTCCTTTGTATTTCATCAGTTGCTCTACCTGGTCTAACAGGAATACATAGCGGTCTGTCAGGCGTTCGCGGGTGGGTTCGTAATCGTAAGCGTTATTTTCTACAGGCCACATGTGTCCGCGTACAAACAAGCCCACACCGCCAAACTCGCCTAATGACGCGGCGCGATGTTCGTCGGGTTCGGAGGCGCCATAAGGACCTACGTAGATGTGCGTATCTACATAATCGCCGTTGAGCGGATCGCCGTATGCTTTCTGGTAGGATGGATTATTATTGAAGCCCGAATTGCCGTTCACCAGCCTCGAAGGGTCGTATTGCTTCACCCAATCGGTGATCTCCCTTACATCAAACGCGCCCCAATTTTCATTAAAGGGCACCCACGTAATAATAGACGGCGAATTGTAATGCTGATCTATCAGCTGTTTCAACTCCTTTCGGTATTCAGTTCTGTTTTTGGCGGTGTCCTGGTTCTGATACCATATCGCCGGCATATCCTGCCAAACGAATAAGCCCATTCTATCGGCCCAGTAATAAAAGCGCTGCGGCTCCGTCTTCATATGCTTACGGATAAGGTTAAACCCGGCTTTTTTAGCGAATTGCATGTCATATTTCAGCGCTTCTTCGGTGGGGGCGGTCAGCACGCCGTCGGGCCAGTAACCCTGGTCGAGCAGGCCAAGCTGCATCATAAATTTCCCATTAACCAGCGGCCGGTTAACGCCGTTGAGTTTGCCCAGCTTAATATCGCGCATCCCGAAATAACTCTTAACCTTATCGGTGATGTTGCCCTGCGCATCCTTCAGACTGATGTTCAGATCATACAAAAAAGGTTCATCCGGCGACCATAATTTCGGCGATTTAATAGGTAGATAAAAATAACTGCCGCTTACCGATACAGCCTGCGCAATTTCGTGGCTGCCGTCGAGTGCAGTAGCAGTTACCTGTCCCTCGCCTGTAGTGTTTACCATCACTTTCAGGCGATTGTTAGCCAGATCGGGCAGCAGGCGAATGTTATCGATATGTGTTTTATTCACCGGCTCCATCCATACGGTTTGCCAGATGCCCGAGCAAAAAGTATAATCGCCCCGCGGACCGCTCTTTCCCGACGGCACACGACCATCGTTTGCATCATAAACGCCGACCACAATTGTATTCTTACCCTTTACAAGATAAGGCGTAATATCAAACGCGAATGCATCATAACTTCCCGAATGCGTACCGGCTTTATGCCCGTTCACAAACAGCGTGGCATGGTAGGCCACTGCATCGAAATGGACAATCACCTGCTTGTTGTCCCATCCTGCCGGAACTTCAACACTGCGGCGGTACCACATATTTATCTCCTGCTTACGCTGAATACCAGATAGCACCGATTCCGGGCAATAGGGCACGCGGATCTGCTCAGGCTTCCCGCTGAAAGTTGCAGGCTCCCGGGGGTTTAAAGCTTCGGCCACATTTTTCCCGCCGAAGTAATCCCATTTGCCGTTGAGGCATAGCCAGTCGTTACGCTGCAGTTGCGGCCTCGGATATTCCGGAAACGGAACGGATGCTTCCATCGCCGCTTTTGTCCATTGTGTGGGCAGCGCAGGCGTTTGCGAGAATGATTTGAGTATTGACAGTAAAAACAGGAGCAAAAAGACGAATTGTTTTTTCATGATGAGCGGATGAAGCCCAAACTTATCAAAATAAATTAAATTCGACAGTTTAAGGCATCACCTACTATCACTATGGAGTGGTGACTGTAAAATATCCCGCTGTCCGAAGTCTCCCGACTTCGGACGACTATGCCTGTAGACTGCGTCTACCTACAAATTAAACATCAGCTTAACCAACGCTATCCTTCCCGGCAAACTGTACGAACTCATCATCAGCGTATTTGCCGATAAATACAGCGCATTATAGGTTTTCACATTCAGGAAGTTCACAGCACTTAGCTCCACATCGGTCTTCCATTTATTGATCCTGAATCTGGCTGATGCATCGGCGAAGAAATATTTCAGATCGGGATTGCCTTGCTGGCGGGTAAAGTAATGCTCGCCAGACAGCTTGAACTGCACTTCTTCAACCGGGTTATAATAAACTGCGGCCTGCTGCAGCAATTGGTCGACCCGGTTGATTGACGCTTCAGCGGCAGAGCGGCTGCGGATCTGTGTGAGCGTGGCCTTGTAGTTAAAGTTTACCTTATCGCTTACCTTCGTGTCGGCACTCAGGTTATACAGGGTTGAATTAGTTTTGAAAGGCAGCAAAACGTTGTTCTGGATCTGCACCGAGCTATTGCTTTGCCATTGTATGCCACCGCTAAAGGTTGTGCGCAGCGCAAACGAATATTTGCTCACCGATCCGCTAACCGTCCACATATCTGTGCTGTTGGCATAGGGCAGCACAATACGCTGCTGCAGGCTGTTTGTAATCACGCTCGATGCAATGTTATTGGCTTCGATATGGTTATACCGCGCCACGATACTCCAGAAGAACAGCTTCAGCGCCTTGCGGTAATTAAACCCGATAGCTGCCAGCTGATCTTTGCGCTCGGTAAGGTCGGCATTGTTGGCGTACAGGCTGCGGTAATCTTTCAGGATATATCCCTGGTAAATATCTTCGATGGTACCTGTCTCGTTGCGATAATTGTAGAGAAAGCTCAGGTAATTTTCGGTGCTTGTTTGATACTTCACCCTCAGTTCCGGATTAAAATATAGCCTTGTCATGCCTTTATTTAATGCGTATAAACTGTCGGCATAATCAATATGCTGAAGCGTTAAAGGCAGGGTCAGGTTCGCTTTCAGGATAGTACCGGGCAGATCATAAGCGGCCTCGGCATATACCTTCTTTTTTGTCCAGTTTACCCGGTTAACCGCACTGTCTGATTCCAGGTCTGTGCTGTTATTATTCTGTATTATACTCAAATCTGAATTGAGCTTTTGCGATTGCACGCTAAATCCAGCCCTGAAACTTTGCGTTACTAAATTGCCCGGTACCTTGAACGACAGGTAATTATTGGTGTACCAGGCAGGTACATTTACGTTTTGCGTCAACTGATTATAAGGCGTTCCGTTGTTAAATATCGCGGCGTTATATCCCGGCGCTATCACCCGGTTCTCCGGTTCAGACGAATGGCTGATATACGAATACCCCTGGATCACATTGTTGGATTTGAACGATTTGATGAGATTAAACTCATTCGAAAAGTTCAGCGCGTTGTCTTTAAAAACCTGGTTAACCGGAGTTCCGTTAGTGTTCAGGTCCGAATAGCTTTTGGTGCGGTTATAGTCCATCAGCAGGACATCGTTCAGGTAATATTTGTCCCGGTTAATGTTCAGCGTAAACTGGCTGTGCAAAATATCCGGAACCGACCGGTTATGCTGCGTTTCCTTATATTTCACCGTATCACCGGGCAAAAAGATGGTAGTTTGCTGGCAGTAATCCTGTCGTTGGGTATCGTGTAGATAATAGGCATTGGCCCGCAGCTGCACATTGTTTTTCAGGTTGATGAGGTTATTAAGATTGAGAATCCCCGACTTATCAAACAGATACCTCTCCCGCGACAATGCCGGGTCATTCACCGCGCCGAGCGATAATACTGTTGCCGGTACATCATTGTCAATCCGCTGCATGTAGTCGGCGTAATTGTGCGACGTTACATCCTGCTGTATATCATATCCGGTATTGTTCCCCTTCAGGTAATTAATGGCCTTGTATTTATCTTTAAAGGCCATAGCGTTCAGGTTCACATCGTAATTGCCCGGCAGCCCGCCTCCTACCGTTTCCTGTCCTGCCAATTGCAGCTTAGCCCCTTTTTTAATGCTTAGATTCAACGCTACATCGTCGCTCATTACCTTGTTCTGCAATACTTTTATAGGCTGATGGTTTTCTATCACCTGCACCTGGTCGACTGAGCCATGCGGAATAGTGTTGGTGGCGATACTGTATTTATCATCGAGCAGGTTATCACCGCCGATATACACGTTCGATACCGGCTTGTTGTTATAGCTGATCGTCCCATCGGCAGCTACCGTTATGCCCGGCAGTTTTTTAATCACGTCGCCTATTACCCTATCCTGCGGACTGGCAAAGTCAGATACCTTGTAGCCCGTGGTATCCCCGTGCGTACGCAAAAAGGGCCTGTTGCTTTTCACCACCACCTCCTGTAACTGGTTTACGGCAGCCTTTACAACAAAATCAACAGGCGCTGCGGCGGTAACGCTTTTTACCTGGGCTTTGTAGCCGATAATGCGTACTTCCACCAGCAGGCTATCGGGATTTCCACCGGTGGGCAGGGTAAGGCTGTAGGCTCCTTTGTTATCGGTTGCAGTGTACGCTAATATGGCGTTATTTGCTTTGTTTTTTAGATTGACGGTGGCAAAAGCTACGGCTTTACCCGTGCTGTCTTTAACCGTGCCTCGGATGTTGCCCTGCGCCAAACAAAGCACAGACCACCCCATGCCGCAGATCAGCAGCACCATATATCGTATTAAATGTGTCATTTCTTTTCCGGTAGTTCTATGGGGTTATTCAGCACAGGGGCCAGGCCTGCCCTTCTGTCCATTTTAGGTCCATCGCCCTGGCTGCTCATGGCTTGGGCAAAAGCATTTGGGTCTTTCAGCATTGCCTTTTGTAGTTTTTCAAATGCCTGTTCGGTGGTTTTAACGCCACGCCCCGGCACCTGGATAATGTTTGGATCTATGTCACCGTCCTCATCGCCCAAAACTTCTACTATGCGTCCGGCCCGGTTCTTTATCGGCTTCCTGGTTCCCAATACGGCTCTTTCTACGCGGTTGAACTTAAAAACCACTTCCCTTTTCGCATCGTAAGCCTCCACAATAACACCCGGCAAACCGTTCAGCTTCCACGGTCCTGCATGCACGGGCAGATCGGGACAAAACCAGGCCGTGTAATCACGACCTTTGAAATGGCAAGTGGCCTTCTGGCAATGCAGTTCGGCAAAGTTGGCTGTGCTGCCGGTGATATGCCAGGCAATTACCGGCAGCGCATCGCTCATGATGTACGGCGTGTTCGACAGCACCTCCTTGCGTACCAGCTTTTTATCATTAATAAACTGGTAATATTCCGTACCCGAGCCGGTGATCTTCCTGTCTAATCTGAAATTACCCCCCGGCGAGCTGAGCAACAGTTCCTGAAACTGCCTCCTGTACAATTCATTTTGAAGCTGGGTATCGTAACTTTTATAGCTGCTTGCGGTTTTCCCAACAAACAACACCATGTTTTCGGTATAGGGGTGTGCGCGATTGTTCGTATCGCGTACGTGGCTGAAATTGTAATGTACCAGTATCTGTGCGGTATCAGGCTTTTGCGCAGCAGCAACCTTAAATATTCCCAGTAATGCAAACAGGGTTATGTACTTTTTCATGGCTTTTGATTTAAAATCGGATCATCATTTCTTTTCCGGCAATTCTATCGGGTTATTGATCACCGGGCCGGGACCTGATTTAATTTTGAAGTTCATTTTCGGCCCGTTGCCCTGTAGGTTTCCGCCTTGTCCCGCCATCATTGATTGTGCGAAGGCATTAGGGTCTTTGCGCATGGTTTCCCTTAGCGTTTCAAATTCTTTTTCGCTTGTTCTGATGGCTTTTGCTGGCAGCTCTATCACATTTGGATCGCCGTTCGCATCATCCATTCCAAGAAGCACTACCTGGGCACCTGAATGGTCGTCGCTTGCTGCACTTTCTTTAGGAGTCGGCATTGCTTTCTCCACTCCGTCGAACTTAAATACCACCTCGTTTTTAGCGTCGCGGGCATCTACAATAGCTCCCGGCAAACCATTCAATTTCCACGGGCCGGTGTGCACAGGCAGATCGGGGCAAAACCACGCGGTGTAATCTCTGCCCTTAAAATGAGTAGTGGCTTTCTGGCAATGCAGGCCGCCAAATGTTGCTGTGTCGCTGCTTATCTTCCAGGTCATTTCGGGTACCGGGTTTTCTATCAGGTAAGCGTTAAGCAGGCGTTCTTTGGTAAAAAATTTCCGCTCGTTCGGAAATTGAAAATACTCCGTACCCGATCCGGTCATCTGGCGGTTTACCCTTATATTACCGTCCGGGCTGCTGGCTTTTGCATCGGCAACCTGTTTTTTAAACAGTGCGTCCTGCAATTGGCGGTCATAGCTGCGGTAGGCGCTGGCGCTGCTGCCAATAAACAGCACCATGTTTTCGGTATAAGGATGTTCGCGGTTGGTGGTGTCGCGTACGTGGGTAAATTTGTAGTGCACCAGCACCTGCGCCATATCGGGCTTTTGTGCCGAAGCTGTAAAAAAGGCAGCCATCAGGATCGTGGCCAGGAATAATTGCTTTTTCATAATTGTGATTTTTAAGCAATAATATTTCCTACACCCGGCCTGCCAAAAACTTTGGTATGAACGCAGGTTTAACATTGCTGAAAAACGGATATTTGTTATCCGGCAATTTCAAATACCAAGCGTTCAGGCACCAATCGGGCCGGTTAATAACATATATTTTTGATGACGACTGCCGTATTTTACATTTGCTAACATGATAGTAATGAGGAAAAAAGACTGGATCGAGGCGGTGTTTCACATCGCATTCTGGGTGGGCGTTTTTTATACGCTTTTAGCGCTCACCGATTCATATTTCAGAGTGCGCATCAGCACCAACGGCACAGTTATGGAAAAAGACTTCAAGCATACCCTGTCGCCCTATACGTTCTTCACGCTTGGCTTTTTAATGCTGCTTTTTTACGGTAATATATTCTGGATACTCAGAAAAATACTGAAACACAAAAATATCTGGGGTCGTATAGCCCTGGGGGCGGGCTGGTTCCTTACCATCTTCCTGGTCAATTATTACCTTGAAAATATAGTACAGCCATCAACTGCAAGTCCGAAACAGCTCATCACGGCATTTCAAATTAAGGAAACCAAAGGCCCGCCGCCGATAGCCGATCACATTATACGGGCCCATACCACTTTGTTTTCCGGGGATGGCTTTTCTCATTTACAGCTCACCATGTCGCTTATTTTTTTGGGGATCTTCGGCCTGTCAATCGCGTATTTCTTTTTGAAGGAATGGGCCAGGGCCGAGCAGATCCGTTCGCAGCTGGAAACCGTTCAGCTCGATACCGAGATCAAGTTCCTTAAATCGCAGGTAAACCCGCATTTCCTGTTCAACACGCTGAACAACCTTTTCTCTATGGCGCAGAAAAAAAACGCCGACGACCTGGCCGACGGCATTTCGAAACTATCAGACATGATGCGTTACATGATCTACGAGAGCAATGCCGGGCAGGTACCCCTCAAAAATGAGATCGCTTATCTGGAAGATTGCATCACCCTGAACAAACTGCGTTATGACGATAATGAGGTCATTGTTAGTTTCAGCTATCCGGCCGATACCGCCGGGATCGTTATTGCGCCGATGCTGTTCATTCCCTTTGTAGAAAACGCCTTTAAGCACGGGGTGCTGATCGGGGCCTCGTCGCCTATCGACATTTCCATCACAGCCATTGGCGGCCTGTTAATTTTTACCTGCCAAAACACCAATTATCGCTATATCAAAAAGATGGAAAGCGAAAAAAGCGGCATCGGCCTTGAAAATGTGAAACGAAGGCTCGAACTTGTGTACCCCGGCAAACACCGGCTGACGATAGGCGACGACGATGGAAAATATACTGTTAAACTTGAAATCGAGTTAAAATGATCACCTGCATAGCTATCGACGATGAACCCAAGGCGCTGGAGGTGATTGAACGCTATTGCCAGAAGAGCAGCCTTACCGATCTGAAGGCCACCTTCCGCGAACCCATCAAAGCCATCGAATACCTGAATAGCGAAAAGGTAGATCTCGTATTCCTCGATATCAACATGCCCGATATCGATGGCATGCAGCTGGTACAAACCCTCGCTTCCAAACCTATGATCGTGTTCACCACCGCCTACAGCACCTATGCGGTAGAAAGCTATAACCTCAACGCTGTAGATTACCTGCTGAAACCTATCACCTTCGAGCGTTTTTTGGCTGCAGTTAACAAGGTGGGAAATCTGCTTGCGTCGAAAAGTAGCGTTTTTGTTGCGGGTGATGATGCAGCAACGGTCTTCATTAAAAGCGGATCGCAAACCTACCAGGTAAAGGTGGCCGACATCCTGTATCTTGAAAAAGATGGCAACTATATTACCGTTCACCTGAAAGACAAACAGATCCTAATTCGCGAAAACATGGGCGATATTTTTGATCTTGTGCCCGAAGCGGGTTTTGTTCGGGTGCATAAGTCATACGTGGTAGCGGTGAAGCATATCTCTATGATAGAGGTGCATCAACTCATCATCAATGGTCAGAAAATACCTGTCGGCAGCACCTATCGTGAATCCCTGCGTGCGCGGCTGGGGATGAGGTAAGGTCAGTACGGTTAATATTGTAACGGGAAAATCGTTTTGAAAAGGAGGAGGCTCCGGCCGGATCCTCCTGATCGCCACGAATGCCTTCCGGTATCATCCATATTTGCAATGCTGATTAATTAAAGCATTTGATTATTTTGCAGTAATATTTAGCCGAATGCAGGAAACAGAAAAAATACTGGTTTTTAACAGCATCCAGGAGTTGTACCGGCATCTCCGTCTGCCTATTGATAAAATAGATGATGAAACCGGGTTTGCCATTCATAACCTGATAGATGTGCATAAAGAACTCCCTTACAAATCGCCGGTGTTCAGGGCCAATTTCTTTTCGTTTGTATTTGTAAAGAATGCCAGGGGCAAGTACTCAACCGACGAACAATATTTCGATACCTCGCCCGGGACCATCTATTTTACCAACCCCGGTCATTATAAATCATTCGAGTGGAATGAAATTGAAGATATTTTCCTCATCAACCTGAGCGAATCGTTTTTAAAGGAAAACGTTCATCCGCATATATTCGATGAGTTTTCTTTCCTGCTGGCCGAAACCGTTCCACCGCGCACCTTGCCGCCCGATGTTTTTGCTGAATTCGAACAGCTTTATATTCAGATACTGAAGGAATACCTTTCCCATTCGCCCTACCGCAGCCGCCTGATCGGCAACCTGTTTGTGGTACTGCTTTTAAAGATCAAGGAATATTTCTGGGCCGATTATAACCCCATCTACGAGGGTAACCGCCGCTCGCAAATCGTAAAAAACTTTAAGCTGCTGCTCGAAAAGCATTACCGCGACCTGAGCAAAGGATTAGAAGAACGGGCCTACCGCGTGCAGGATTATGCCGATGCGCAAAGCCTCCACCCTAATTATCTGAATAATGTTATAACCTCCAAAACCGGCAAATCGGTAGGTACCTGGATTGCCGAAAAAACCATCGCCGAAGCAAAATCGCTGCTGCAAAACTCTTCCTCATCCATCAAGGAGATCACCTATTTGCTGGGCTTCTCCGAGTCGACCCACTTTAGCAATTACTTTAAAAAGCACACGGGGCAGTCGCCGGTTTTGTTCCGGAAAGAGCACGCTGTTGTCAAATAACAGCTTGAAAAAAAGCACTTTTTTAACGAATCTTAGAAATGTGTAAGTAATGCTTTGAGATGCGTATCATTCAGGGGGGCCTTTCTCCCCAACTTTGTTTCATCAAAACAAACAAAGAAAAAAATGAAAACGCTAACAGAAAAAGTAATCTTGGTAACCGGCGCCTCAAGAGGTATCGGTGCAGAAGTGGCTCTTAAACTGGCACAAGCCGGAGCCAAAGTAATTGTAAACTATGCAGGCGGCAAAGAAGCTGCCGATGCAACTGTAGAAAACATCAAACAAAATGGCGGCGAGGCTATTGCCCTGCAGGCCGACGTGAGCAAAGCTGATGAAGTAAAAGCTATGTTCGACGCTGCTATTGCACACTACGGCCGTATCGACGTACTGGTAAATAATGCCGGTATTATGATCACCAAATTGCTGAAAGACACTACCGACGAAGATTTCACCCGTCAGTTCGACATCAATGTTCGCGGTACCTTCAACACCATGCGTGAAGCCGCCACCAAACTGGCCGATAATGGCAGCGTGATTAACTTCTCATCAACCACTACCCGCGTAATGATGCCTACCTACAGCACTTACGTAGCTACCAAAGGCGCCGTTGAACAACTTACCCGCGTATTTGCCAAAGAAGTTGGCGCAAGGGGTATCAACGTAAACTCTGTATCCCCCGGCCCAACAAATACCGAACTTTTCACTAAAGGCAAACCACAGGAACTGATCGACCGCCTGGCGTCTCTTTCAGCCTTCAACCGCATCGGCGAGCCTGAAGACATTGCCAAAATAGTAGTATTCCTTGCCGGCGACGATGCCAAATGGATCAGCGGGCAAAACATAGGTATCAATGGCGCAATGGCTTGAGGGGAAGAACCAAGAGTCAAGAATCAAGAGCCAGGACAGAAACAAGAAAAGAGCGACACTTGACTCAATAATCAAATAAATCACTAATTCAATAATTAAACAATAATCACTAATTCAAAACTAAAATGAACTCACTAAATAATAAAGTAGCCATCGTGACCGGATCAGCCAGGGGCCTGGGTAAAGCAATTGCAGAACGTTATGCAGCTATGGGCGCAGATATCGTTATCAATTATTCACGCGATAAAGCTTCTGCCGATGAGGTGGTAAGCAACATCAAAGCCATGGGCGTACGTGTAATAGCCGTACAGGCCGACATCAGCAAGGTAGCCGACATTGAGCGCTTATTTACAGAGGCAAAAAATGCCTTTGGAAAGATCGATATCGTAGTGGCTAACGCAGGCATCGAACTGGTTGAAACCCCG
>DATCQV010000017.1:0-27037 GCA_036569325.1 Mucilaginibacter sp.
GGGACGACATCTTACACAAACGCACCAGCTACGCAAAAGCGCTGAAATTAAGCACCGAGTTTACTGAAAAATTGCTGGAACTGATCCACGCTGAATCGATCCGCAAACAAACCGAGATCATGAACAAAGATCAGGCAGGCCAGGCAGCTGAGAAATTGACACACGCGTAATTTATATAATCCTTGATCAGAGACGCGAAGCATCGCGTCTCTACATAAACCATAAAATTGTAGAGACGCGACATTTTGTGTCTCCGCGAAAAATGCCTTTGACGCGCAGATGCAGAAACGTAATTGTATTACGCCTTCGCAATGACGCTTCAATATCATGTCTAAAAGAGACGCAATATTTTGCGTCTCTACATTAAGAATTGATTTTAATGAAACATAACATCATCCTTACCAAAAAAGATAAATTGGCTAAAGGCACCATCCAACTCACCGGTTCTAAAAGTGAGTGTAACCGTGCCCTCATCATCGAGGCGCTGAGCAACGGTAAGGTAAAAGTTGAGAATATATCCGACGCGGCCGATGCGGTATTATTGGCCGGCATCTTACGGGATGGAGTTAGAAATCAGAAATTGGAATTAAGCGGAGACGTCAGATCCGAAATCGAACATCCGGCATCCGAAATTAATATCGGTCCCGCAGGTACGGCCATGCGCTTTCTCACTGCTTATTTTACTTTGCAGGATGAAGAGGTGATATTAACCGGCAGCGAGCGGATGAAACAGCGCCCTATAGGGATATTGGTGGAGGCTTTGCGTGTGTTGGGTGCGCAAATCGAATACGTAGAAAACGAGGGCTTCCCCCCTGTCAAACTAAAAGGCAGCTTAGCGCAGCTTTCTAATAAGGTCAGTATAAAAGGAAACATAAGCAGCCAGTACATTACTGCGTTGCTGCTTATTGCAGCCCGGCTGCCTTTTGGTTTGGAACTGCACATTGAAGGCGACCTGACATCGCGCCCTTATGTGGAAATGACCCTGGCCATGCTCCAAACCGCAGGCATCCAGCATACCTGGACTGATAACGTAATTGCGATAAAGAACCAGGAGTTTGCCCCAACATCCATCTATATTGAGCCGGACTGGAGCGCAGCATCGTACTGGTACGCCATTGCTGCTTTGGCCGACGAGGCAGAACTTTTCCTTCCCGGCCTCACACAATACAGCCTGCAGGGCGATAGCATGATCACAGAGATCATGGCTAACTTTGGTATTACTTCGCAGTTTAAAGATGGCGGCGTGTACCTGCAAAAAGAGCCAAAAGCCATCCAGCGTAAGATATTCGACCTGAAAGAATGCCCTGACCTTGCACAAACCATCATCGTCGTTTGCGCAGCATTAGGTCACGAAGCTACTTTCACCGGCCTCGAAACCTTAAAGATCAAAGAAACAGACCGTATCAAGGCGCTTCAAAATGAACTGGCAAAAATTGGCGTTAAGCTGATTGAAAAAGGACAGGTTTACAAACTGGATTGCAGCGAAAAGCAGATACCGGAGCGTATGTTCGTCAATACTTACGATGACCACCGCATGGCAATGGCCTTCGCGCCGCTGGCGCTGATTGTTCCCGAACTTGAAGTTGAGGATGCCGATGTGGTTGAAAAATCATACCCGGCGTTCTGGAAAGACCTTGAAAAAGTTGGCTTTGAGGTGGAGGTAAAAGGCGAAAGGTAAAAGGCGAAAGGTAAAATGCCCCCTACCCCCGCGCGTCATTATAAGGAACGAAACAATCTCTGGACTGTGCATAGCGTCAATGTCCTATGTAGAGATCGCTTCGTTCCTCGCAATGACGATCAATAAATTAAATGATAAAATAATCCGCACATTTGCACATCGGCAAATACGCACATCAATACCATGGCAGGCAATTCATTCGGACAATTATTCAGGATAACAACTTTTGGCGAATCGCACGGCGAGGCTATCGGCGTGATCATCGACGGCTGCCCGGCACAACTGGAAGTAGATCTGGATTATATACAGGGCGAGCTGGATAAACGCAAACCCGGTCAGTCGAAGATCACTACGCAGCGTAAGGAAAGCGACACGGTAAAGATTCTATCTGGAGTTTTTGAAGGAAAGACTACCGGCACACCTATCGCCATGCTGATCCCGAATGAAGACCAGCGCTCGAAGGATTATTCGCATAACGTGGATGTATTCCGTCCATCGCATGCCGATTACACGTATCAAACTAAATATGGCATCCGCGATCATAGAGGCGGCGGCCGTTCTTCAGCCCGTGAAACCGCCGCCCGTGTGGCGGCCGGTGCGTTGGCTAAGCTCCTATTAAAAACACAGGGCATTGAAATTGTTGCCCATGTAAGCAGTGTAGGCAAGATAGACGCGCCAGAGCTTGATATTAATACAAGTCAGGTTGATGCCATTGTCAATCATCGGGAATCAAATATTGTCCGTTGCGCCGATCTTGATACAGCAGATAAAATGATCAGCTTTATCGACTCTATCCGCAAACAAGGCGATACGGTTGGCGGCAAAGTGAGCTGTCATATTCTGAATTGCCCGGTGGGCTTGGGTGAACCTGTTTTTGACAAGCTGCATGCCGACTTGGGTAAGGCTATGCTGAGCATTAATGCGGTGCACGGTTTTGAATATGGTTCCGGCTTTTCAGGCAGCGAAATGCAGGGCACCGAGCATAACGATGTCTTTATCAAAAACACGGAAGGCGAAATCAAAACGCTTACCAACTATTCGGGCGGTATTCAGGGTGGTTTAAGCAATGGCATGCCGATTGAATTTAAAGTAGCCTTTAAACCAGTGGCCACCATAATGCACAACCAGTCCACCATCGATGGCGCAGGCAATGTCGCCGAGATTTCGGGCAAAGGCCGTCATGATCCTTGCGTAGTTCCGCGCGCAGTGCCCATTGTAGAAGCCATGGCAGCATTAGTAATTGCCGATCATTGGTTGCGAAATAATAATGCAGTAATGCCCCCGGCGTTGCCATACTAACAGCGAAGTGTTTAGTCATTAGGAATAGACTTACGAAGTTTTCGAAAACTTCGCAAGTTGGACAATGCATTTTCAGCTTTCGCATTCGCACATCCGCATATTTGCACATCTGCACATTATCTTTGCCGGGCCATGCTCACCTCGTTTATCCAATTATACAAGAAAGCGTACACAGGGCTTTCCCGTAACAGCTGGTATTTATCGGCGGTGATGCTCATTAACCGCAGCGGTACGATGGTGGTGCCCTTCATGAGCATTTATTGTATTCAGCAACTGCATTTTACTATTGTACAGGCGGGCACAGTGATGGCGCTCTTCGGCGTTGGCTCTATCAGCGGCTCCTTTATCGGCGGCAAACTGACCGACCGGATCGGCTTTTATGATCTTCAGGTCGGCGCCTTGCTAAGCGGTGGTATGCTGTTTCTGCTGCTTGGCTATCAACATACTTTTTTAACGGTATGCGCAGGAACATTTGTACTGAGTTTGTGCAATGAATCATTCCGTCCGGCTAATTCGACAGCCATAGCGCATTACAGCACACCAGAAAATAAAACTCGCTCTTATTCACTTAACCGTTTGGCTATTAACCTGGGCTGGGCAGTGGGTTCGGGCTTCGGCGGTTTGCTGGCTGCCATAAATTACCATTTATTGTTTTGGGTTGACGGCATCTCCAATATCCTTGCTGCGTTGCTTTTATTGAAACTTATGCCCCGCTCTTCCATTGTTAATACAATCAGGAAGACCCGCGAAACCATTAAAAAAGCATCGCCCTATAAGGATAAGATCTATCTCGTTTTCATCCTGCTTTCCACGCTGTTTGCCATGTGCTTTTTCCAGTTCTTTATTATGGAACCTGTTTTCTACAAGCTGCAATGGCATTTCAGCGAACGATTTATCGGTATCCTGATGGCGCTTAACGGCATATTAATAGGCCTGGTTGAAATGGTGATGATCCACAATCTTGAAGGCAAACGTCACGGCTTGATCTATATAACAACTGGCGTATTGATGGGCGGCATTGGCTTTGCTTTGCTTATCTATTTACCGGCCAGTGTAGCTGCAGGGCTGATCGTAGTGTTACTAATGACCTTCAGCGAGATGTTTAGCATGCCCTTTATGAATTCTTTCTGGATAAGCCGTTCATCCGAATACAATCGCGGCGAATACGCGGCATTGTATAGTATGTCGTGGTCGGCGGCGCAGGTTTGTGCACCATTGATCGGCGGGGCGATAACGGCTTACGGCGGGTTCAGCCTGCTTTGGTGGGCGTTGTGCGGGCTAAGCGTGGTGGCTGGTGCAGGATATTGGTTGTTGTATAAATTTATATCGAAATAGGGATTTCTACGTCAAATTCCTATCCCTAAACCAAACTTCATCCGGTTTAATTTCAATACTATCCATCAGATTCACCAGTTCTACCGCATCGCCTGATGACAATACTAACTGCCGGTTTGCAGGTTTCAGAAAGCGCTGCTCAACCATTACATCCATTTGCTGAAGCAGAAGATCGTAAAAGCCGTTTACGTTTAAAATGCCTACCGGGTGGCTATGCAAACCCAATTGCAGCCAGGTAAGTACCTCAAAAAATTCCTCGAGTGTGCCAAAGCCGCCGGGCAGCATAATGATACCATCGCACAGGTCGTTCATCAACTGTTTGCGCTGATGCATATTTTCAACAATGTGCAGCTGGGTTAGTCCGGTATGGCCTACTTCCTTCTCTATCAAAAATTGCGGGATCACACCTATCGTTTCTCCGCCACGTGTTATTATCGCGTCGGCCAACAGGCCCATCACGCCAACCTTTCCGCCTCCGTACACTAATTTGATATTACGGCTCACCATAATCCCGGCCAGATCGTCAACAGCCTGTGCCAGTAAAGGATCTCCATTAAAATTCGCTCCGCAAAAAACACAAATCGCTTTCATAAGTAGTGGTTTTGTAGTGCCGAAGGTCGTAAAAAGTACGTTATGCGGAGAAGTTTACGGCATTATTTTATTAAAATTGTGAACCAATAATTACACCTGCTATTCACCGGCTTCGGCCTCAATACACCTCAACAATGAAAAAACTGATACTCCTGGTATTACTTGGCTGCGCGTGCCGGATATCTTACGCACAGGACGCTACCGAAAATTACCGTCAGCTACTGAAGGACGGCTGGAACATGCAATCGGCAGTGACTGATGGATCGAAAGGTTCGCAGATCTCTACAACCACTTTTAAAGCCGATAAATGGTACAAGGTAAGTGTTCCCACTACCGTAATCGCAGGCTTACTGGCCAATAAAGTTTATGATTTCGACCCTTTCTTCGGCAGGAATTTTGAAAAGCTGAATGATTCCCGGCTGGACAAACCCTGGTGGTTCCGCAAGGAATTTAAACTGGCCGAAAGCGAGAACGGCAAAAATGTGGTACTGAAACTCCAGGGCGTAAACTACAAAGCCAATGTTTGGCTGAACGGCAAATTGATCGCCGATTCTACGCAGATCGTTGGGCCATTCCGCATTATTGAGCTGGACATCACAAAAAATATTAAATACACCGGAGAAAACGTTCTGGCCATAGAAGTTAAACGCCCTTTCGACCCAAACAAACGCGGCGGCGATCTGGCCATAGATTATGCCGACTGGATCCACTACCCGCCCGATTTTAATAACGGTATCATTAACAATGTGGAGGTAAAAACCTTCCGCAAGGTTGGGGTTGAGTACCCGCTGGTTACCACCAAATTCGATCTGCCTTCATTAGCTGTTGCACACCTGGAGGTTGATGCAATGGCAGTAAATTATACAGATAAAGAACAGGACGCAGTTGTAAAAGGTAAAATAAACGGTTCGGTAAATTTCGAACAAAAAGTGCATCTGAAGGCGCGCGAAAAGAAACAGGTGACCTTCAGCACGGCTAATTATCCGCAGCTAAGTATCAAAAATCCGCGCATCTGGTGGCCGTGGGAATATGGCAAGCCGGAGCTGAACCGCATTGAATTATCTGCGTCAATTGGCGGCGAATTGAGTAATGAACTCTCGGAAAACTTCGGGATCAGGCAGGTATCGTCGGTGTTGATCGATAATAACAAGGGACGAAAGTTTATCATCAACGGAAAGCCTATTATGCTGCGTGGCGCGGCATGGTCGCCGGATATTTTTCAGCGTCGTTCGCGCGAGCGCCAGGAGCAGGAACTGAAGCTGGTGCGCGATATGAATATGAACATCGTGCGCTCGGAAGGTAAACTGGAAGATGATAATTTTTATGCGATATGCGACCGTGAAGGCCTTTTGGTAATGAGCGGCTGGATGTGCTGCGGCGCCTGGCAATATCCCGAAAGATGGGATGCCGCTAAACGCAGTGTAGCTATGGCATCCGATAGCAGCGTAATGTACTGGCTGCGCAACAAGCCATCAATGCTCACCTGGCTGAACGGCAGCGATATGCCGCCACGCGATAAAAAAGTAGAGGCCGACTGGCTGGCTATCGAGGCCGACCTGAAATGGCCTAACCCAACCGTAGCCAGCGCCAATGAAACGGCATCGAAAGTTTCAGGACCAACCGGTGTAAAAATGGCCGGGCCTTATGACTGGGTTCCGCCTGCTTATTGGGAAGCCGACACTGCTAAATATGGCGGCGCGTGGAGCTTCGCTACTGAGATCTCGCCGGGTCCTTCTATCCCACCGTATGAAAGTCTGATCAAATTTTTACCGAAAGACTCTATCAATAATAAAAGCCTCGACTGGCTGTACCATTGCGGCACCATGCAGTTTGGCAACACCAAGATCTTCGATACGGCGCTGTACGCACGCTATGGCAAGCCAAAGGATATGATGGACTACCTGGCTAAGGCACAGCTGCAAAATTACGAGGGTCACCGCGCCATGATGGAAGGTTACGGACTGAAAAAGTACAATAATGCCACCGGCGTAGTGCAGTGGATGCTGAGCAACCCGTGGCCAAGTTTGATCTGGCATACTTACGATTATTACCTGTACCCTGCCGGCACCTATTTCGGCATGAAAAAATCGATGGAGCCACTGCATGTGATGTATTCGTACAATACCAATAGCGTTAATATCATTAACTCGTTATTGCAATCGTTCAGCGGTTTGAAAGTTAACGCGACTGTTTACAATGCAGACGGCACCGTTAAATTTAATAAAGAAACCACCGCCGAGGTGGCCGAAGACGGCACCAAACAATGCTTCGTCCTGCCGCAGATTGACGGTTTGAGCGATGTTTATTTCGTGCGCCTCCAACTGAAAAATGCTGCCGGGAAGGTTGAAAGCATTAACTGGTACTGGCTATCGGGTAAAAAAGACGAACTGAACTGGAAAAAATCGACCTGGTACTATACACCTCAATCGGTGTTTACAGATTATAGTTCGCTGGCCAATATGCCGAAAACTACGCTGGATGTTAGCCACACCTCGAAGAAAACGGCTACCAGCATGTCGCACCATATCATCGTGAAGAACACCGGCAAAACAGTTGCATTCTTTGTGCATGTGAGGGCATTAAAAGAAAAAGGTGGCGACGATATTTTGCCGGTAATTTTTGAAGATAATTATATTTCCCTTGCTCCCGGAGAAACACGGACTATTGAATGCAATTATTTAAATAAAGATGCAGGAAATGGTGAGCCGTATTTCTTAGTGAATGGGTGGAATGTGGATGAGGTGAAATAAATAACATTCTACTTTCAACGCGTCATTGCAAAGTACAAAGCAATCTCTATATAAGACATTAACGCCACGCTTTTTCCCGAAGCTCTTCTGCTGACGGTAGTAACCCTTTGTCATTTTATTGATAGCGGGATCTGTTCGCTGTCGCTTATAATGACAAGTTTTTTATACCTTTGCTTTACAATGAAAAAGGCCGCAGTTTTAACTATCACCGCATTTTATTTGCTGCTCACGACAGGAATGTTCGTTTGCATGGTACATTGCGCGGCTGAAAATCTGCTGATCCCTTCTACGCCGCAGATGGCTATGGCCATGAAGGATAATCATGATTGCTGTGCTAAAAAAGATCATAACTGCGCCCAAAAGCATGGCAGTTATATTCTGAAGGAGAACCTGAAATCATCTGTCGATGTTCAATTCAGTCAAACGGCTGTTATCATCCCGTCATTTGTAATTGCTGATATTACCAGGCCTGTCAAGGCAGCGCAAAACACCTCATGGATTTTGAACAATTCTCCGCCTGGCAAATCGGGCAGGGATATCGCTATTCTGAATCAAACCTTTCTTATCTGATCAAAGCATCACCGCAAACTCTTAGCGGTTGGGGTTTTTATGCCCTTTTCTTACTTTAATTAACTTTATTCTTTCTACCAAAAGATGGCTATCCATCTAATAACTATTTTATGAAATATTTACTGATACTGGCTGCCCTATGGCTCGGATTTACTCAATCGGCATCGGCGCAGCAAAAAATGAACATGAGCGATACGTCTAAACATCATCACATGATGATGAAAGACACCGCCAAAACCGAACAGATGAATATGCCGGGCATGGATATGGGCAGCATGCAAATGAGCAGCGCCTTATCAAAAAATCTGCCCATGGAGCGCAATGGCTCCGGCACAAGCTGGCTGCCTGACGCTTCGCCTATGTACGGCGTAATGTTGCACAACGGCAAATGGATGTACATGCTGCATGGCAGCGTTTGGTTCAGGTACACCAAACAGGATGTTTTTAACAAAGGCACCCGTGGCGCCGAAAAGTTCGATGCGCCGAACTGGTTTATGGGCATGGCGCAGCGTCCTGTTGGCGAAAAAGGACTGATCAGCTTTCATTTGATGACCTCGCTGGATCCTGTAACCGAATCAGGCGGCGGCTATCCGCTGCTGTTTCAAACCGGCGAAAGTTATAAGGGTATTCCATTGGTGGACAGGCAACATCCGCATGATCTGATTGCAGAACTGGCGGCCAATTACACGTATGCCTTCTCGAAGAAGATGGACCTGAATTTGTATGTCGGTTACCCGGGCGAGCCTGCCATTGGCCCCGCAGTGTTTATGCACCGCCCATCGGCTATGTCGAATCCTGACGCACCAATCAGTCACCATTGGTCTGACGCCACACATATTACCTTCGGCGTGGCTACGCTTGGTTTCCGCTATAGCGATTTTAAACTGGAAGGATCGGTATTTAACGGCCGCGAACCGGATGAACACCGCTATGGTTTCGACAAGATCCGCTTCGACTCATGGGCAACCAGACTGAACTATAATCCTTCTGAAAACTGGGCTTTGCAGGTTTCTCATGCTTTTGTAAAAAGCCCCGAAGCGCTTGAGCCTGACGAAAACATTGATCGTACCACAGCATCAGCCATTTATAGTTTACCCTTCGGGAACGACAGAACCTTTAATGCCACCATTGTTTGGGGGCTGAATAAGATCCCTGAACATGCAGGCAACAATTCACTCTTACTGGAGGGCGACATTCGCATCAAAAAACTGGCGCTGTACACCCGCTTCGAATTTGTTCAAAAAACTACTGAAGAATTGAATTTAAACCGGATAATTTATGGCAATGATACCATTTTCCCGGTAAATGCCGTTAGTGTTGGTATTAACTATGATTTACTGAAACTCGGTCCGCTTAATATTGCGGCGGGCGGGCAGGTGAGTTATTATGGCGTTACCGACCAACTGAAAAGCTTATATGGCACCGGACCAATGGGTGGTGAAGTGTTTTTGAGGATTTACCCGCGCCTGTAGCCTTTCATCAACATAATATAAATATTAACTTTGATATCCCCGATATAACCAAAGCTTATGAGAACTTTAAAAACAACAGTGCTTGTGTTAATGCTGGTAGTTTTTGCGACAGTAACCAACGCAGACCCGGCCGCCGGAAATACGATAGATAAAATTGTGAACGCCTACCTGGAATTGAAAAATGCTCTGGTAGGCAGCGATGCAAAAACGGCCAAAGCGAAGGCAGCAAATTTGGTCAATATCCTTTCTACCCAACCTGATCAGAGCCTTACTCCTGCGCAGCAGAAGGTGGTTACCAAATACCGCGATAAATTGGTTTTCGACGCACGGCATATCAGCGAAAGCGATGCCGTTGAACACCAGCGCGAACATTTTGCAAACTTATCCGGTAATATGTACGAGGTTTTGAAGGCTGTTAAAATGAACTCGAACATCTTGTATGAAGAATACTGTCCGATGAAAAAGGCCTACTGGATCAGCGAGATAAAGGATATTAAAAATCCGTATTTCGGCAGTGAAATGCTGACCTGCGGAAAGGTGACAGAGACATTGGCCCCGGTGAAGTAGTCCCGTTATTCCTCCTTGTCATTTCGAGCGCAAGCGAGAAATCTTAAACGAGCGACATTACCGCCACTGCATTTGCGCCAACGCATTAGCGGTGGTGCATAGTCCGAATGCGAGGCGTATAAGATTTCTCGCTCGCGCTCGAAATGACAAGGTCTTTAATATTTGCGCCTCTACTTTTTATAGCTGTTTCAAAACGCGTTCTAAATCAGCGTTGAATTCTCTTGGCGTTTCCACCATTGGGTAATGGCCAACACCGTGAATATATTGGATATTATAGGGTAGCTTCTGTTTCACCAGCTCAGTTGTGTCAGTCGGCGTAACGTCGCTGCTGATAAGGTAGAGCTTTTTATTGGCCCTCTTTAATGCCGGTACTTCCTTAAAGTCCTGGTCTTCCATGCTTGCCACGGCAACGGTGGTGTCAACCTTTGCAACATCGGCGAGGATACGTTTTTTGATACTATCAGGGGTGTTTTTTGAAAACAGGTCCTCATTAAAATACTGCGCAGCCACCTTTTGAAAGTTATGCTTCATTTCGCCGATAGCCTTTTTAAAATTGGCAATATCGGCAGCGGTTGGCTCGATACCTACGCCTTTGAAATTGTCGACACCAACCAAACCAATTACCCTGCCGGGGTTATCGGCGGCAGCCTGCAATACAATATCGCCCGCCATGGAATGGCCTATCACTACTACCTTTTTAAGATCGAGTTTGGCTAATACCGAGTCAATATCCCGCCCATAAGCAGCCGTCGACCAATCCTTCCGGTTCTTACCCGACTCACCGAAACCCGGCATATCGATGGTGATCACCCGGTATTTGTTTTTAAAATAAGCCACCTGGTTGGTCCAATAACTGCGGTTAATTGCCCATCCGTGCACAAAAAGCAGGGTGGTATCCCCCTTACCGGTGTCAAAATAGGCAATGTTTACGCCGTTATTGGTAATGGCAATGGGCTTCGCCTGGGTTTGCTGTGCCGGCTTTTGCCTGCATGAAAACAAAGCGAGCACCATAAGGCTGATTGCTGCGACAGGAGATTTCATCAGTTTAAGTTTATGATCTTAAGTATCTTACAATAAGCCCGCCCGGTAAAAGTTTTTAACAAAGTTTAACCAAAGCGCCTATGCCTTGCTTTCCTTTTCATCCACTTCCACCAAATGCTCCTCTTTCCACCATTTTAAAGGAAAATCAATAGCATCTACAGAGCTCACCACCAAATCAGGTTTAAAGGCATATTGGCTAAGCGTTTCTTTTTGGGCTATGCCCGACAGCACCAATATCGTTTTATAGCCCATTTGCACCCCGCCCTGGATATCGGTCTCCATGGTATCGCCAACAACGGTAGTTTCGGCGGTTTCCAGGCCGAGGTATTTCCTTGCCGACCGCATCATCACCGGACTTGGCTTGCCGGTAACAAAGGCTTTGCGGCCGGTAGCTTCTTCTATCATTGCCGTGGTTGCGGCAATGCCCAGGTTATTCCATCCGGGTTTTTTGGGCGATGGGTCGCGGTTGGTGGTGATGAACTTAGCGCCACCTAAGATCATATCAACGGCACGCTGCACCATTTCAAGGGTGAAGTTGCGCCCTTCTCCCAATACTACAAATTCCGGGTCGGTATCTACCAAAGTAATTCCGTTTTCATGCAGGCTGGTTAACAGGCCGCCTTCACCTAACACATAAGCTGTGCCGCCGGGCCCCTGGTCGCCCAGGAACTTGCCGGTAGCCATGGCACTGGTGTACACATGTTCCTCGGTCACTTCAATGCCCAATCTTTTCAGTTTACGCACGGCTTCGAGCCTGGTGCGCTGGCTGTTATTGGT
The DNA here is from genome assembly GCA_036569325.1 of Mucilaginibacter sp. Classification (GTDB taxonomy): domain Bacteria; phylum Bacteroidota; class Bacteroidia; order Sphingobacteriales; family Sphingobacteriaceae; genus Mucilaginibacter. The sequence goes on from DATCQV010000017.1 coordinate 12,081, forward strand.
CATAAAAGTAAATGGTATATCTTTTTTGAGTAAAGTGGCAATAAACTTATCGGCGCCCTGGATCAACTGTTCGCCGCTGTAGATCACGCCATCCATATCAATTAATAGTCCTTGTTTCATAGTGACAGTATTTTATTTGTAATCAAAGGGCTATTGTATAAAAACGCCCTTATTATCAAAGATAGCATTCTGAAATGCAAGGATGATAACATCATAAAAAAATTCACCTTATATTAACAATATAATACATTTTGATAGCTCTTTGTTAAAACAAATAATAGCATAACATAATATTTGTTTTGAATTTATTAAACAACATCCAAAAGGTACGAAAAATTTTCTATCTAAAATTTGTTTCGTACGAAAAATTTTCTACCTTTGAGTCGTGATGAATATAAAAGATCAGAATAAGCCTTTAGAACCCACCAAAGCCGAGCTGGAGATCCTGCAAGTTTTGTGGGAGATCGGCCCCTCCACCGTACGCGATGTGAATAACGAACTGCTGAAGCAAAAAGATGTGAATTATACCACCACCCTGAAACTGATGCAGATCATGGCCGATAAAGGCATTCTTGCCCGCGACGAAAGCCAGATGAAACACATTTACAGTGTGGCCGAAGCCGAGGAAAAAACCAAGGAACACCTGCTGGATAAGTTTGTCGATTCGATGTACAAAGGCTCGGCAAGCAAGCTGGTGATGCAACTGATCGGCAATAAAAAAACCTCGCAGCAGGAATTGCAGGAGATCAAAGATCTGCTTAAAAACTTAGAACAATAACACTAAAAGCGACACACTATGGACTTTTCGATAGTAAAACTGTTCCCCGATAACCTGATGCGGGCGCTGTGCGATACGCTGATCCATTCATTATGGCAGGGCCTTATCCTTGCCGCCGCAACGGGATGCATTGTTATTTTCACAAGGAAATCATCACCGGCCAGGCGCTATAATCTATTAATAACGGCGCTGGTATTATTCACGGCCGGAACAATTGCGACGTTTGTGCTGAACCTGCGGCAGCCTGCACCGGTAAGCGTTACTCATATCACTCCCGCCCCTGCAGCCTATATCAACCATGAAAATGCAGCAGTCGCCCAGGCCCCGGCACAGTATATCGACGTTCAAAAACCTGCTTTTACCTCCATTATTACTGCCTTTTTTAACCGCAATGCCAATGTGATCGTATTGATCTGGTTCCTGATCGTTTGTGCTCGCTCATTGCAATTGGCTACAGGTTTACAAGGCGTTTATTATCTGCGCCGGAAAAATGTAACCCAGGCAGCTATCTTCTGGCAACAGCGTGTTCAGCAATTGGCGCGGGCTCTCGGGGTAAAACGGATGATCGGCATCGCCGAATCCGGCCTGGCAAATGTGCCTATGGTTGTAGGCCATTTAAAGCCGCTGATCTTGATTCCGGTTGGATTATTAACTGCGCTTTCTACCGAAGAAATAGAAACTATCCTCATTCATGAACTGGCACACATCCGCCGCAGCGACTACCTCGTGAACCTGCTGCAGAGCTTCGTAGAGATCGTTTTCTTCTTTAATCCTGCCGTGTTATGGATCTCGGCCCTGATAAGAACCGAGCGCGAGAACTGCTGCGACGATATCGTGGTGGCACAAAGCAGCAGCAGTAAGGTTGATTACATCAAGGCGCTGGTATCCTGCCAGGAATACACCAACGCCTCGCCGGCGTTTGCTATGGCTTTGGCCGGTAAGAAAAATCATTTAAAAAACCGTGTTACCCGTATCATATCTAACAACAACCAATCGCTGAGCCGGGTTGAAAAATCGCTGCTGGCTATTTGCCTGGTTACCGCCGCGTTGTTTACCGCCGCATTTACCAATGCGGAAAAAATCACTAAACTGGTAAGAAAGGCAACCGCTACTGTTGCCAAACCATCGGCCGAACCTGCGAAAAAGCCCGCTCACGCCAGTGTTCAGTTGCATTATGCCGATACAGTTAGTCAGCCAGGATTGAAAATTTATGCGCCTGCCCAGGTTGATGCCGGTACGTTGGCCAAACTCATCAATAAAGGCTATATCACCTACTTATATAAAGAAGGCCGCACGCTTTACCAATTAAATTACAGGAATAACGAACTGGTTTCAATGGAGATCAATGGTCGCACCGTTCCGTCTGAACATGTCGGCGATTATAGCAATATTATCGGCGATATCCGTCAAAAAAGCAAAGATCAGCTAAACGACAACAACGGTCCTTTTACCACTGTAAAGGATCAAACCAATAAAATGTACAACGATGCCGGTATGCCCGGCCGAACAGACCCGCATACTTCGCAAGGCTACTTCGTTGTGGATTCTGCCGACTTAGCGCTGAAAGCCCGTTTGGACAAGCAGAAGTTGACGATGAGCCCGCTTGGAAAGCTTGATGAGGGCGACAACCGCCGTACCGCATCAGCCGATTCGGCGCTTCAGGCCTACAAGGCCAGCCACGGTGGATATACTAAAACAAAATACAAGCCGTACGATGCAAAAGAGGCCAAGGAATATAAAACCGATACAAAATTAGATCCAATGGCAAAATTGCCCATTTCGCCTAAGGACTACAAGACAGAAGCTAATGGCTACCAGATGATTCAAACGGCAAAATGGAAAGATGATGAACGCCGCGACGCTGCCATCAGCGATATGATGAAAGACGGGCTCATTACCAGCAGGGATAACCTGTCGTTCAAAATGAGCAACAAGGAGTTTATCCTGAACGGCAAAAAACAACCGGATGACGTTTTTGAGAAATACAAGGAAAAATACGTTGAATCGTACGGCAAGGGCCAGGGCGAATGGTCGTGGCTTTACAATTACGATGCTGACAAACACCGCGAAAGCAGCACTACTATAGCAAACCCTAAGAATTAATCAAACCACATATCTAACAAAATTTTCAACTCACAAATAAGTGAACAGGGCTTGTTTTGCCCAAAAACCGACGAAAAACAATAGCTTAACCACAAACCCACTACAATTATGAAATTAAAAATAACGGCTTTTTTAGCCGCATGGCTTATTATTGCCTCAACTTTTGTGTATGCCCAGCAAGGGCTTAAAATAACCGGTAAGATTTCAGGGGCCGATGGTAAACCGCTCGACGGCGCCACCATCTACCTCAAAAAAGCAGCTGACTCTGCCCTTGTTAAAACAGCCCTTGCCGATGCCGACGGTTCGTTCACCCTCACCAACCAAAAAACCGGGGATTATACCCTGACTGTTAGCATGCTGGGCTACAAAACCTACAAAGGCGAGGCATTCAAGCTTGATGCCGATAAAACTATTCCACCTATTATCCTCACGCCTGCCGGCACAGTACTGAATGAGGTAAAGGTAACCTCGTCGAAACCTCTTATAGAACATAAGATAGACCGGACAGTAGTTAACGTTGATGCGCTGATCAGCAATACCGGCTCAACTGCGCTGGATGTACTTGAGAAATCGCCCGGCGTAATTGTTGACGATAACGGCGCAATAAGTTTGAAAAACAAAGGTGTACAAATCTTTATCGATGATAAGCCTACTTACCTTTCAGGCGATCAGCTGGAAAGCTACCTCCGCTCGCTGTCATCTTCAAGTATCGACCAGATCGAGCTGATGAGCAATCCGCCCGCCAAATATGACGCTGCCGGAAACGGTGGTATCATCAACATCCGCCTTAAAAGGTCAAAGGTACGCGGCTTTAACGGCGGCCTCAATCTCGCTGTTACTCATGGCCGCTACAACAAAACCAACGATGCCTTTAATTTTAACTACCGCGATAATAAGCTGAATGTATTCGGCAACCTGAGCTATAACTACAATAACAACTTCAACGACCTCGATATCAACCGTCACTTTTTAAATCCTGATGGCACGGTGTCTTCCAATTTTTTGCAAAACTCATACATCAGGCGTTTCGGGCCGTCATACAACAGCCGCATCGGTGTCGACTATTACGCTACTGAAAAATCAACCTGGGGCATCGTGCTGTCGGGCACGATGAGTTCGCCACACTCGACCACCGTGGCCACCAGCCACCTGCTTGATGCACAGAACACCCTCGATTCAACCATCATTGCCAATAACCGGGAACATCGCGATTTCAAAAACGGAGGCATCAACCTCAATTATCGTCACCAGTTTGATAAAAATGGGAAAGAGCTCACCGTCGATTTCGATTACCTGAAGTATAAAACTAATAATGATCAATCGTTCGATAACAAAACTTATCAGCCCGACGGCACCATTTCCGCTGCCGATCTGCTTACCGGCGCGCTGCCTGCCAATGTTGATATTTTTGCCGGAAAAACCGACTACACACACCCGCTGAAGAACGGAATCAAACTATCCGCAGGCCTTAAATCAAGCTATACCAAAACCGATAACATTGCCGATTACTTCAACACCGTAAACAACGCGATCACTCCCGATTACGATAAAACCAATCACTTCCTTTACAACGAGCAGATCAACGCAGCCTATCTCAATGCCGGCAAAGATTTCAAAAGGTTTTCGATCCAGGCGGGGCTGAGGTTCGAGAACACCACCTCTACCGGTCACCAGTTAGGCAATGTGCAAAAACCCGATTCCATCTTCAAACGCGATTACAGCGGCATCTTCCCCACCTTTTTTCTGCAATATAAACTGGATACCGCCGGCAAACAGAGCATCAGCCTTAACTACGGCCGCCGCATCGACAGGCCTTATTTCCAGGATCTGAACCCCTTCCTGTCGCCTATAGATAAGTTTACTTATTACACCGGCAACCCCTTTCTGAAACCATCGTACAGCAACAACGTGGCGCTTTCGTACACATGGGGGCATATCACTGCAGAATTCGAATACGAGAAGGACGACGATGACATCAACGAAACCATCGAGATCGTAAACGGCATTTACTACAGCCGCCCCAACAACATCGGCAGCACGGTAAACAAAACACTGAGCATCGATGCTAATTTTGATGTCACCAAATGGTTCAACTTTGCCTTTTATGGCTTTGTGCAGAATATCCATACCGTATCCGACTTTTACACCGGCCGCCTCGATACCAAAGGCACCTTCTATTTCCTCCGCCCAACGCTATCCTTCAAACCCGGCAATGATTGGACCTTACAGGTAGACGGCGGCTATCAAAGTTCGGTAACCCATGCACAGTTTGTAAGCGGCAAACGCGGACGTGTTAATGGCGGGGTGTCTAAAAAACTATCGCCCGGCACCACCATCAAATTTGCGGTAAATGATATCTTCCGCACCATGATTAACAGCGGTACCATTAACAACCTGGCCAATACCCTGGCCAATTACCGCAACCTGAACGATAACCGGGTAGGCACACTATCACTCAGCTACCGTTTCGGCAAGGCCATTTCCGGCCAGCGTAAACACAACGATAACGCTGCCGAAAGTGAGCAAAACCGTGTAAAAAACTAATTTATCAGCCTATCGGCACGGCCCAAGTCCCATTCAGGCCGTACCTTTTTAAAATATGGAACACCCTAAATGCCTTTTTGAGTGAGTCGTTTTTCGGTAGGGAACAGGCTAAATGCCGTTTAGGGTGAGTCGTTTTTTAGCGTGGAACAGGCTAAACCGCATTTAGGGTGAGTCGTTTTTCGGCATGGAACAGGCTAAATGCCGTTTAGGGTGTTCCGCTTTTTGGCGATTTTTAGAGTCGAAAAGTTATTTCAGAGAACAGAAACGAATTATTTGAACCGGAATGCGCTCACAGTACGGGGCACAAACAAAGGAATTTTTTCGTTGTGTTGTTTTGGGTTGCATTTTCGCACCTGGAACTCCTTAAAAATAAACAAATAAGATAAGATTATGCAGACAGCATTTTGACAGCTCCCAACGGCATTATTGCAAGGTATAAATCCGGCGCCTCTGAAGTTGAAATGACAAAAATGGGTGTCATGCTGAGGTACAAGCCTGCACTGAGGTTCCCAAAGTGAAGCATGAGCGCCGGGCTTGTCCGTCATGCTTAGCGTGCGGACATTGGCCATTGCGCACGTTGCCCTTCAAGCGCAGGATGACATCCACCTGCACGTTCAATTTAACTTGTCATGGGTAGGTACGAAGCAATCTCTGAACTTTGATTACCGCCAATGCATTATCCGGAATGTCATGTGCTGAGATTGCTTCGTCGTCGCAATTACGCGAAGGAAAAGCTGATGACTTACGCCTTCTTTTTCTCAGGCTTATGGGCGCTATCCTTACTCGATGTCTGATCGGAGCGTTGTCCGCCGGAATTGCTGATACCGGTTTCTTTCAGTCTGTCGTTTTGTTTGGTAAAGGAACGGTCGAATGTCGGCTCGCCCTGTACGCTTTGGTTTTTAAAAGCTGGTGGCGTTTTCATAGTTATTATAATTTAGATGATACGGTGATAGGTACAATAACCATACCGTAAGCTCAAATGTTATTAATTTCTATCCTGATACCAATCTCAAATTTTTCATTGCGGGGAACGAAGCAATGACGATTAGGAAAACATAAGAATCAGCGCTCACCATAAAAAAAGACTTACGAAGTTTTAAAACTTCGTAAGTCTGAAATTGATCTCGATACTTTGAAAGTCCCTCTGCTTCGGAGAGGAATTTAGAGTGAGGCCAGCAATATGCTTACTGCCCGCCGCCCGGTTTATTCGCATCTTTACCGATCAGCGTCATAAACTGATCCAGTTTAGGCGTAATAATTATCTGGGTACGCCTGTTCTGCGCTTTGCCGTTAGGCGTGCTGTTATCAGCAACCGGGTTATACTCGCCCCTGCCGCCTGCCGTCAACCGTTTCGGATCAACACCATAGCTATTCTGCAGTGCCTGCACAACCGACGATGCCCTCAGCGTACTTAAATCCCAGTTATTACGGATGTTCACCTGCTTGATCGGCACATTATCGGTATTGCCCTCAACCAGCACATCGTAGTTGGCATAATCGTTAATAATCTTGGCTACCTTGCTCAGCACATCGCTGGCTTTAGGCAATATTTCGTAACTGCCCGATTTATAAAGCATATTGTCAGACAACGAAACATAAACCACACCCTTTAATACTTTAATATCTACATCCCTCGTCTCATCCGGACTTAACGACCGGGTTAGATTATTGGTCAGGATCTGGTTAAGCGAGTCGCTCTTGTTTTTCAGCTCCACCAGGTGGCGGATGTATTTGTCAGATGCGGTGATCTGGTCAGCCAGCTTGGCAATGTTCACATTACCCTGGTTGTTACCTGCCAAACACTTATCAAGTGCGGCTTGCAAGGCTTGCTGATTCTGCTTGGCCGCAGCAATTTGTTCTTCCAAACTGGTCACCCTTGCCCGCGAGCCGGAGAGTTCCTGCTGGGTAACCTGCCAGCTTTGTTTCAATTTTGCATTAGTATCGAGCGATTTGTTGTAGTCGGCCTGCAATGCTGCATATTTCTTATTGCTCACGCAACTACTTTGAGCTAAAACGGCTGCCAACAAAAGTACGGGCAGCAAAAATTTGATTTTCATGGTATGTTAATTTATAGGTAAGTAGATGTGTTATATTGTTTTATAACCAACAGTATTAACAAAATATTACCTGTAAGGTTTACATACCCATAGTGCCCAAGCGGCTGGCACACGCAAAAAATGCTGTTTTAGTTATTGTCCGGCCTGTTTTTTAAGAGTTAAAAAAATTAAAAAAAATGATAAAACAAACCGGATTCTCCCATAAATCACGTCCTGTCTCCCGTCAAAATTCAGCCGCTGCTGCGGCAAGCCAGACCCGAAGCACTGCCGCAGCTTACATCCACAATAATGCCGGTGATCCCCAAAGCAAACGCTTTAGTAACAGTACTGCCTAATGAACCGCCTGCGCCATAAATGATTGCTGTTTTGTATGAAGGTTCATGGTAGATTTTTTATTAAAATTATCACCTTTGCCATAATAATTAACACAGCCATTTAAACCATTATCTTTGAACAATTCTCTAAAATCAACTAATTGAAAAAACACCCGGTCTCCAATGTTTTAAGATTGCTCAGCATTGTCTTGTATGTATTTGCATTAACGCAGGCCTGTTTTGACACGCAGGCACAGGCAGGCGAAAGCGGCGAAGGCATTGCATTGTTAATTTCCGGGGCCTTTGGTTTCTTTTCTTCAGCGGCGGGACTTACCTGGCTGGCCAACCCGGCTTTGTGGATTTCCTGGATCTTTATGCGCAGGCGATATACGCTATCGATGATCACAAGCCTTGCCAGTTTGATTATTGGCCTGCTGTTTCTGAAAGTTTCTGAGTTTATGGTAAATGAAGGCGGTACTTATTCAGATATTACAGGTTACCGTATAGGGTACTGGCTTTGGCTAAGCAGCATAACCCTTATGTTTACGGCAAATCTGTACATATATTTTTTTGAAAGAAATCAAGTGAACGAGGCTCCGGTCGGATAAAAGGAGAATAACCGTGTTACTTCCCCACCGCCTCACAAATCAGCCCGGCAACACTTCTTACTTCCAAAAAGCTATCGGCTAACGCGCCCACATTCTTATGTGTATCCGTACAGATCACTTTCTCTATCAGCCCGCAGTCTTTGAGTTTTCGCAGACCGTCGTTCACAAACAAGCCATGTGTAGTAATTACAAATATCTTATCCGCCCCGGCATCTTTATAAGTCTTCGCGGCGTTGATAATACTCCCGCCGGAACGGATCATATCGTCATAAATAATTACGGTTTTATTTTTTACGTCGGCATTAATGGCACTTACTTCGGTATGGTCTCCTTTCAGTCGGCGTTTTAAAATGAAAGCTGCGCTCACACCCATATCATTCGCCAGCGATTCCACCCACTTGGCCCTGCCCGCATCGGTACTGGCCATCACAAAATCATCGCCGCCGTATTGACGCGCCGCCTGCTCTACAATGTCTTTGCAATAAACATGTACCGGACAAAGGTTCTGCTCAAAATAATGAGGCAAACCCTCGGTGTGCAGGTCGAACAGGTAGATCTTATTCCCCCTGTTTCCCCTCGGTATCGCCGAAAACAATCTCGCCCTGTTCTTTGCGGTAACCACCTCACCCGGTTTCACGGCCCGCTCCATGGTCGAATAGCCGAAGTAGGGCACCACCAGCGTCAACGATTTAGCACCATAACTCACCAGCGACGAGGCGAGATCATAAAGTTCCAGCGTTGCCGCATCATTCACCGTGCCGCCAATAACTACCACATTCCGGTTTTCTACCGGGGTTAAGATCCGTTGGTAACATTCGCCGTCGGTAAAGGTCTCTACTTCAACCCGACCCTCGTCGAACAAGCCCGACGCCATTACCTTTTTGGCCAGGTACCGGTACTCGTTAATATGGAATAATATTTTCTTCATGCCGCTGTTACAGATCTTTATTGGTTAAAGCACGTACCTCCTCAAACGTCCATTGCCGTTTCAGTTCACCGTTCTCAAAAACGGTCACCAGTTCGTCGGTCATATCCTGATGACCGGCAGCCTTAACCGTGCGGTAAGTATCGTTTATTTTAACCAATTTCAACTTACCTGCCTTACTTTTTTTGAAGCTTCCGCTGATATTGCCCTTAGCATCCATCTCGGTCGGGCTTTTCTCTACATCCACTTCTTTCCCGTTAACCACTGCATAACTGCATTTCAACGCAAATTTCTCAGTATCGCGGTCTACCTTTTGCAGCAAGGCGCCGCCCATTCCCAGCACAAGGTTTTCAGCGCTGATGCCGTTCTCCTTTAACGCTTTGTAAATAGCGATGATGGAATGATAGTTCACGCCATCGCCCTGTATCACACGCACCTGCGGCGGCAACACCTTATAGCCTTTGGTGTTTACCGTAAACCCGAATTTATCAAACAGTATCCCAAAGATCTTCAGCAAGGTCATCACCGGGTCGCCGCTATCCGGGCGGATCACCAGTGTGCCGTCACGTTTCAAAATATCCTGCTTCAGTTCCTCACCCCAATAACTTTCACAAGCTTTAAAAATGTTATAGCTATCGCTCACGCAGGCGATGGTACCGGTCGGGAAGGTTTTCAGCACATGCCTGAACACTTCCAGTTCACCTTCCTCACCCAAAAGCGTGCAAATGCTGTGTTCGGTAGCTGGAATGCTTAAACCATAAACCGTTTGGGTGTTGTAATATTGCTGCGCCATAACTGATCCCGCCAGGTTATCACTCCCCCTGAAACTCAGCAAATGGGCGGCTCCGCCTAAACCCGCACTTTCCACACTGCTCACCCCGCGAAAACCAAAGTCGTTCAGCACAAATTCGATACCGGCTTCGCTCCCATCACCGGCGGTTTCTTCATAAGCACGTGTAACTATCTTTTTCACCTCGCGGCTTAAGGTCGCCACGGTATTCGGGTACCACACCTGCATCAGCATCGTTTCTATAAAATTGGTGAGCCAAAAGCATTCCGGATCAATATTTTCAATGGTCATCAGCACATTTCCGGTAGGCACTATAGTTCCCTCGGGCACCGCTTTTATTCTTACCGGCAATTTACCGTTGTGTTTATCCAGAATGTATTGAAAACGGCTTTTGTCAAACACGTCATCCCTGCCAAAAACCTGCTTTAAGAACGGCTCTGCCTCGTCAAGGTCCTGTTGTGTGAATGCCGCGCCTTCCAGGTATTCCTTCAGAAAATATTGCAGCCCGAAGAAAACGGTTTCGTTAAACATCCCGCCACGGCTTTCAAGGTAACTGTAAATATGCGTGGTTCCGGGCATGTATAATTTATGGTGAGAGTATTTATAGGCATCGGCCAGCAGTACAAAGTTTGAGCGTTTCATGATGTTTATCCGGATATGTATTAATCGCGAAGTTAAAAGTATCTAAAACAAAAAAGCGGGCTTGCGCCCGCTTTCTCATCAATATTAAATCAGCTCAATTGCCCGCTTCGTCTTTTACTCTTTCGCCGGTGGCGTCAAACATGGCCATCAGGCTGCCTTTAACGTGGGTATCATCCACTTTTTCAAGCGTTAAATTAACATCGTACGACGATATCGTGAAATAAAGTGTCAGCTTGCCGTCGGCGCTCTCTACCTTAGTTAACGGAACGTCTTTTTTGGTCTCAGGGTCGGTAAAGGTACCGTCAACCTTACCGTCTTTTTCTGTAAGGTTAAACATCAGGTGAACATCACCGTTTGGCGTTCCCTTAAGCAGTACATCCCATTTGCCTGCATAAAAGCTTGTTGGAGTTTGGGCAAAAGCTGTAACAGAGAACAATAAAAAGGCAAACATGCCGGCCACGAACAAAATTGTTTTTTTCATAATTTAAATAAAGGGTTAAAATTTAGTTGCTATGTTGATTTAGTTTATTGGATCGATAATTTAGTCTATGCGAGTCTTTATTTATTAAAAGCTAATAAATGAAGGTATGTAAATTCTTTCTTACATTTATTAAAATTTAATAAATAAAATTTTCTTTGTACTGCTAATGGAAACTTTGCAGGAAATACGGCATTTTTTAAAGGAAGGGCAGGTAGAATACCAGCCAAATTTAACCGTCGATTGTGCCATTTTCGGTTATCATGATGGCGGGCTGAAACTGCTGCTGGTGAAAAATAAGGTAATTACAAAATGGTGCCTTCCTGGCGGATTTGTGAAGAAGGCCGAAAACCTCGACGAAGCAGCCGCACGCATCACCCACTGGCGCACAGGCATCAGCAATTTATTCCTGAAACAGTTTAAAACGTTCGGCAACCCGGGCAGGAATAATCCCCGTGACGCCTTTGATGAAGAAAGATTTTTCGAACTAACCGGCATCGCCCTCGAAAAGGACAACTGGCTAACCGGCGAAACCGTAACCGTAGGCTTTTACGCCATAACCGACATTGTAACCGCCCGGCCCAGCGCCGATTTTCTTTCCAGCGAATGCGCCTGGTTCTCCGTCGATGCCCTGCCCGAATTAGCCTTCGATCACGCCGAGCTGGTAAAAGACGCATTATTTGGCATGCGCATCGATCTTTATCATTTCCCCATCGGCAAAAACCTGCTGCAGCCTAAGTTCACGCTGAAAGAGATCAAGTTGCTGTATGAAGTACTCTCCGGAAAGAAGCTGAATCCAACCAATTTTCCTAATAAGCTCATCGCACTCAATCTCATTTCCCGTCTCGATGAAAAACGAAAAATAGGCGCACACCGCTCGCCAACTTATTACAAGTTTAACGAGGAGGTTTATGAGGAAGCGCTGGTGGAGGGGTTGGTATTGGTGTGATTGCTGTCGCTTTGATATGTTACGCTCCTAACAGAGCGGATATTGGGTGGGCTCATTTTTCTACCAATATTGGCCCCCGAATGGGGTCAGTCGTGGCGTTCTGAATCTTGGCCAAGCTGTTTCCTTTCATCAACGCCGCAAGCGTTCCAGCCTATAACTAATCAATCCTTCCCACACCGTAGGTGCGTAATATTGGTAGAAAAACCTGATGCCTCAACTTTTTCATGTCGCACGTACGACACATAGTTCGTTAACCCTATCATACAGGTTACGCACCTGACGGAGCGGTTCTTCGCTTCCTCATTTTTCTACCAATATTTGGCCCCGAATGGGGCCAGCCTGTCGGTTTAGCATTCACACTATTTCATTAAAAATCTTTCACATTATCGTTCGGATTCCGGTCTATCAACATCCCTATGGGGTCTATCCCTGCAGATTTGGGCTTGCCTTTCACCGTTATGGTTAAGGTGTGCTCGCCCGCGGTTAGTTTATATTTTTTGAGATAGAGTTGGTTTGCCTGCACACGGCCATCTTTACCCGTAATTTCGGTGCCATACACGCCTATATCAATGTAATCGTTCATAGCCTTATCCGGTACTTCTTTGCCCTTGCCATCTATCCGCACCTTGGCTATATTTACTTTCAGCGTTACTTTATATTCATCCTTTCCGCCGGTTGGCGCTGCTTTCAGGTCGGTTATCCTGCTGTCATACAAGGTGATCTTCTCAAAGTTATCGGTCAGGTAATATTGCAGCGAATCGGGCACATGTTTTTTCAGGATGCGGTACAGGTCATTAGCTCCGGCAAAGGGCCCTTTACTGCGGAAAGCATATTCATTTTTAAATTCGCGCAGGGCAACATTTAAGCTGTCTTCGCCTATCAGGTCGCGTAAGCCGTATAGGACAACGCTGGCCTTGCCGTTCCATTCCGACGATTGATCGGCCCTGATAACCGGATGTTCTTTATCCATCCACCTTCTCGAAAACAGGTAATACCATAACTGATCGAGCACAACAAAACGCATATTGGCCTTTCCGTATTTTCTTTCAGCCATTACCAGCGCTGCATAGTTCGAAATCCCTTCCGGAATAACCAGCGATCCTACCGTACTGTTTGGCGCTACCTGGAACCGCCACCATTGCTGCGCTGCATTTCGGGCCGTATTAAAATACAGGTAGTCGAACTGGTTCGGATTGGTAAAATGGGCGTTCCAGCTATTGTACTCTGCATAAGTATCCATGGTGGTTGTAGATGCATCGCCCGGGCCATAGATAGATGTTTCTGCAAGCCGGATACTCTTGAAGGGGTAACTGCCATACACCGAGCTGAAATATCTTAGCGCATCTTTATAACCCGACATAAAGCGACCGATATTTGCCTTATGGTCAGGGTGATAATAGATATCGATATTCACTTTATGATCCAGCATCACGCTATCCTTCGCGTCTGCATATTTCGCCGACAATATTCCGAAGGGAATATACATACCCGGCTTATCCTGCACATAATGAAAATAGTTGCGCCCGTTCTCCGTCCATTGTTTCACCAGGTCGCCGTGCGTAACAACCGTTTGCCCGGCAACAGTGCTCACTGTAAGATCAACCTTCAGCAGATCGGCCGCCTTGCCGGCTTTTAAGTTATTGATACCTTCAGGGTCGTTCTGGGCTATTTCCTCTTCAGTTTTTGGCGGCAGGCCCGCCTTTTTGCGTTCATACGCACTGCCCATCTCATCATCGTCATCATAGCCTAATTCGGGCAGGCCGCCGGTGAAAAACGTTCCGTTATACAGTAAATTATTAGCATAAAGCCCATTTCCGAAACCGTGATAAATAATCGAGGACCGTACCTCCAGCACGGCCGAATCGCCGGGCGCAAGCGGCTTTTCAAATTGATACAGCCTGAACGCTGCTGTATCCTGCTTAGGCCCAAACCAGTTAAAAAAGCCCCGCGGATACAACAACGGATAAGTAAATGACATTACCTTCCCGTTCATGCTGATCGAATAATCGGTTAGCTGATCGCCGTCCAGCAGCATCTTCGATATAGGCTGATTGGTTTTATTGACAATGCTGATAAACGCATTCACAAATTCCTGCTGCTTATCGGGGAACAGATCGGCCTGCATTTTTATGGCTGTAATTTTGGGGAGTGGCAGGCTTTGATAATGCTTCAGTGCTTTTTCATAGATAATGGCCCGGTTGTCGTTCTCGTCCTTGGTCAGGTATTTATTCAGATAACTGATATTGTAATAGTTATAGGCCCCAACCCCAAGGAACAGGAGCAGCAATGCCGCAGTGATCAGCTTCGTCTTTCTGTCAAAACGCTGCGACACCAATTGCAGCCTTTCTTTGAACGATGAATTTACACCACGGTAATAAAACAGCGCCGAAATAACTACAAGTAACCCGGCATTCAGCAGCCAGTACAAATCAAACCAGCCTATGGGTTTTACCATGTGCCCTAAGCCATCCATATCAGAAATCGCAGCGTTGGGGGTGTATGAATAAAGCAGTAAATGATAATCGAATATATGCGTGGTCTCTAAAAAAAACATGCCTACCCATAGCGTAACGCCTATGGCGTAACCGGCAAACTTGTTATTGGTAACCACCTGTACTATGTAACAAAACACCACCGCTTCCAGCAGTTTGGGGATCAGTATCACAACCAGGTAAGTAAAATAAGCCGCGAGATTAAGATGGTAAAAGCCCTGTAAAAGCTGTACTACAATACCCGTAACTACCGGAACCAATGATAAACCCAAGCCAA
>DATCQV010000018.1:0-7250 GCA_036569325.1 Mucilaginibacter sp.
AAACTATCTAAACTTAGTTTTTAAAAATTCGTAAGTTTTCCCAAGCCAAATTGTGGATATCCCTTCCTGAATATCAAGCTGAACAACCATCCAACCAGGGCGCCATATAACGCTCCGCAAATCACATCTACAGGGAAATGGACGCCTACATACACCTGCGCAAAGCAAATCGATCCTGCCCATAAAATAGCCCAAAGCCAGATCCATTTCCAGCGTTTTTGAAATAGCATAATGAGGAAGAACGCCATTGCAAAATGATCGGTGGCGTGCGTTGAGGGGAAGCTGTAACCTGTTCCGCAGGGTACGCGTGTTATATCGGTTTTTGAAACAACCAAGTCGCGGCAGGGGCGATCGCGTTTGATTGTCTTTTTGGCGAGGTTGGCGCTGGTAAAATCGGCAAAGCCGGCGGAGAGCGCTAATAATATAATGATAACCACTCCCTGCTTTTTGAATTTAATGAGGCAAAAGCCGATGATGAACAGGTAAAGCGGGATCCAGAACCTGGGGTTACGCAGCCACGGCATCACCATATCGAAAAACGGGTTGCTGAGGCTGTAATTGATGAAATGGAATAAATGCCGGTCAAATTGTAAAAGAAAGTCGGGCATTGCGGTAACTGATAGCTTATTTAAAAGCGGTAAATATAGTTATTTAGCTGTGGGCTTAAAACAATGCGATTTTTATTATTGCTTCGGTTAAATATATTATTTTTGCGCCATAATAAACATTTACACTTTGACATTAATAAAATCAATTTCGGGCATCAGAGGTACCATCGGTGGTACGGTAGGCGAGGGATTAACCCCGTTGGATATTGTAAAATTCACCGCTGCTTATGGCACGTGGGCTGTTAATAAAAGCGGTATAAAGAAGATCGTTGTTGGTCGCGACGCACGTATATCGGGCGAAATGGTTAACAATCTGGTTCTCGGGACGCTGCAAGGCCTGGGAATTGATGTGGTGGATATCGGCCTGTCGACCACCCCTACCGTGGAAGTTGCCGTGCCGGATGAAAATGCTGCCGGCGGCATTATTCTTACTGCCAGCCATAATCCCAAACAATGGAATGCGCTTAAATTGCTGAACACCGCCGGTGAATTTATCAGCGATGCAGACGGCAAGGAAGTGCTGGAAATTGCCGAGAACGCTGATTTTAAATTTGCCGACGTAAATGACCTGGGCAAGGTGATCAAAGACGATAGCTACCTGCAAAAGCATATCGACAAAGTACTGGCGCTTCCGCTGGTCGACGTTGAGGCTATCACCAAAGCCAACTTCAAAATAGCTATCGACTGCGTGAACTCAACCGGTGGGATCTTTGTTCCGGCCTTGTTGAGGGCGTTGGGCGTAAATACCGTTTACGAACTTTATTGCGAACCGGATGGCAATTTTCCGCATAACCCTGAACCGCTGCCCGAAAACCTGGTGGCACTATCGAGAGAGGTGGTGAACAAACGTGCCGATCTGGGTATTGCCGTTGATCCGGATGTCGACCGCCTTTGCTTTGTAAACGAAGATGGTAATGTTTTTGGTGAAGAATATACATTGGTAGCCGTTGCCGATTATGTGTTGAAAAATACCAAAGGAAATACGGTATCGAACCTGTCGTCAACCCGTGCTTTGCGCGATGTAACCGAAGCTGCCGGCGGCGAATATCACGCAGCTGCGGTAGGAGAGGTGAACGTGGTAAACAAGATGAAAGAAGTAAACGCCGTGATAGGTGGCGAAGGTAATGGCGGGGTAATTTATCCCGAGCTGCATTACGGTCGTGATGCTTTGGTAGGCATTGCTTTGTTTTTAACACACCTGGCTAAGTCTGGAAAATCGATTTCGGTGATGAGAAGCGGTTATCCTGGTTATTTCATCTCCAAAAATAAAATTACCCTTACGCCCGAAATGGATATCGATGCATTGCTGGCGAAAGTTGAAGAGAAATATAAAAAGCAGCCATACAGCACTATCGACGGCCTGAAAATAGAATTTGATAAAGAATGGGTACATTTGCGCCGGTCGAACACCGAGCCCATTATCCGGATCTATTCTGAAGGAAATTCAGAGACGGTTGCGAATAACCTGGCCAATAAAATAATTGCCGATATCAGAGAGATTCTGCAATTGAGTTGATTGGAGTCAGGAAAGTCAGCAGAGTCCGCAAGTCGGATGTCCGAAAGACAGAAAAGACTGTTGTGCTTGACCGATTGATGGCTTCGACCTAAAAATATTATCTTCCGGACTTTCGGACTTTTCCGACTTCCGGACTACAAAAAGAATACCCTCCGGAAAATCCGATTCTTTCAGACTTTCCGGACCACTATAGTAACTGACAAATTATGCGTGTTTATTTAGACAATGCTGCCACTACGCCGCTTGACCCGGTAGTGCTGCAGGAAATGTACAAGGTAATGGAGAACACTTATGGTAATCCGTCATCTATTCATGCTCATGGCCGCGAGGCGAGAACGCTGATCGAGAAGTCGCGTAAAACCATTGCTAACCTGCTGCACACTTCGCCTGCCGAGATTTTCTTTACTTCAAGCGGTACCGAGGCTGATAATACGGCCATCCGTTGTGGCATTCACGATCATGGCATTAAACACGCAATAACCAGCAGGACTGAACACCATGCTGTGCTGCATACTATGGAAGCCCTTGAAAAATCCGGCACCATTAAGTTGAGCTACGTAGATATCGATAGCAAAGGCAGCATCAATTATGATCACCTCGAAACCTTACTGAAAGAAAACGACCGTAGCTTTGTGTCGCTGATGCATGCTAATAATGAGATCGGCACACTGTCTGACATGGAGCGCGTAGGTGATCTTTGCGAGGCTTATAATGCCATTTATCATTGCGATACGGTACAAACTATGGGGCATTATCAGCACGACCTGAGCAAGCTGAAAGCGCATTTCCTGGTATGCGCCGGTCATAAGCTGCATGGACCTAAGGGTGTAGGTTTTTTACACGTGAATCATCGTATCAAAATAAAACCGCTCATTTACGGCGGCGCGCAGGAACGTAACATGCGCGGCGGCACAGAAAACATATACGGCATTGTTGGCCTTGCCAAAGCGCTGGAAATAGCATACTCCGAAATGGAACAACATCAAAATCATGTGCAGGGCCTTAAAACCTACATGATGAACCAATTGGTAGACACTATTCCAGGTGTGAACTTTAACGGAGAAACCGATCCTGCTAAAAGCCTGTACACCGTGCTTAACGTTCAGTTTCCTGAAATGGAAATGGCTGATATGTTGCTGTTTAACCTTGATATTGCGGGGATTTCGGCATCGGGAGGCAGCGCTTGCAGCTCCGGCAGTGATATCGGCTCGCACGTGCTAACCGCCATAGGGGCAAGCTCATCAAGGCCGTCTGTAAGGTTCTCATTCTCAAAATACAGCACAAAAGAGGAGGTGGATTTCACGTTAGCCAAAATACGCGAGATTTGCCTCGTTAACGCTTAATTTTATTTTTCAAGGTAGTTTACTTTGATAATTAACAAATCAATATGGCATAGTTGTTGATTTATTTAATTAAAAATTAAACTACCATGGAATCACATAATCAGAATTACGAGAAACCGCAGGAACGTCCCGGTCATGACGACCCGAACGAAATTCCTGAGAAGAGAGAATCAGAGCACGAAAACCTCGAATACCCTGATCAAACAGAACAGGAACAACGGCAGGACGGCGCCGATACCTCGTACAGCGAACGTACCGACGTTACTCCTCCAAATCAAAAGGAATTTCCTTCCCAGGGTAATGCAACCACTGATTTCAGACCAAGCGACCATGGCCGCACCACCGGCCGGATGGTAGGTCACGAACCGGGAACCGAGGGCATATAAGCACACATTATTATTCCTGATAATACAATGAGCAACAGAACGTTATCAGTATTGATAGCGTTCTGTTTTTACCAATAAATCTACATGATTATGAAAAGTTTAACAGAAGATCCGAAAACCAGGGCTCAGCTGGATGCCGCTTTGGACGACCCAACCGAGCCATTTGCAAATTGCCGCAATGAATACGCCCACGAGATCAACCGCGGCGATCCATTAATGAAAACTTACAAAGGCGAAGGGCGCGACGAACCGGAAGGCCCGAACTGGGATGTTGACAGTGACGATGCTGAAGGCGATACCGGGCAAAATGCAGGGGTATTTAAATAAAACTAATTTGTCATTGCGAGGAACGAAGCAATCTCCTCGCGTTTATTACCACCGGTGCATTAACGCCAAAGCAATGGCGACGAGATTGCTTTGTTCCTCGCAATGACAAGAGTTTGTAAAACGACAGCGGCCCGATTAAACAAATCGGGCCGCTGTCGTTTATATTTTAGGGGAAATTAATTTTCCATCATCTTTAAAAATGAGCTCAGTTGTTCTTTCATTTCGCGGCGATCAACGATGAAATCGAGGAAGCCGTGCTCCTGCACAAATTCCGCGGTTTGAAAGCCTTTTGGAAGATCTTTCTTAATAGTTTCCTTAATAACGCGCGGACCTGCAAAGCCGATCAGCGAACCCGGCTCGGCAATATTAATATCGCCCAGCATTGCGTACGAAGCGGTAACACCACCTGTGGTTGGATCGGTTAATAATGAAATGTATGGTATTTTGGCCTGCGACAATAAAGCAAGCTTAGCCGATGTTTTGGCCATTTGCATTAATGAAAACGCAGCCTCCATCATACGGGCACCGCCTGATTTAGAGATCATCAGGAACGGAATTTTATGCTCGATGCAATAATCGATAGAGCGGGCGATCTTCTCACCCACAACAGAGCCCATCGAGCCGCCGATGAAGTTAAAATCCATACAGGCAATAACCAATTGCTGGCCATTCATGGCACCGGTAGCAGCGCGGATAGCGTCCTTCAGGCCGGTTTTAGCCATGGTTTCCTTTACACGATCGGTATATTTTTTGGTATCCTCGAAATGCAGCGGGTCGCCCGAAGTAAGATTGGGAAATAGTTCGGTGAACTCGTTATTATCAAAAAGTATGGAAAAATATTCTTTAGAACCTATGCGCAGGTGGTAACCGCAATAGTGACACACATATTGGTTTTCAACCTGCTCGGAGTAGTGAAGGGGCTTTTTACATTGAGGACATTTGTTCCAGATGCCGTCGGGCGTTTCTTTCTTTTCCTCAGTGGTCGTAATTATCCCTTTAATTTCACGTTTAAACCAAGCCATATCTATATCTAACTCTTTCAAATTGATACAAAGTAACGAATTTTTTTTTGAGATATGAGAATTAAGAGCCAGGAACCAAGAGTCAAGATAAAAGAAATAGTTTGACAGATGAGCCTGTGATAAACTTCGGTCTCCTATTCCGCGTTTTAAATGCATTATCAAATTGGAAATTTACGAACGGTTTAAGCTTTCCGTTTTGCCAGATGCATAAATAATGGGTTATTAAATGGTAAGTTATTAAATAATGCCATAGTTTTTGTACGATACTCTCAAAATTTATAACTTCGGAACCCAATTAAGATCAAATGGAATTAAAAAACTACAAGGGCGTATTGCACGGCGATCAGGTGCAGGAGCTATTTGAGGCAGCAAAAAAGCATCAGTTTGCTTTGCCGGCCGTAAACGTAATAGGCACAAATACTATTAACGCTGTTATGGAAACAGCTAAGGCGGTAAACTCACCGGTGATTATTCAGCTGTCGAACGGCGGTGCGCAATTTTATGCGGGCAAGTCGTTAGATAACTCTAAACTGCAGGCTTGCATTCTTGGCGCAGTATCTGCAGCTAAGCACGTTCATTTATTAGCCGAGCATTATGGCATTGCGGTAATTTTACATACCGACCACGCTGCCATGAAATTTTTGCCATGGATTGATGGTTTGTTAGATCATGGTGAGAAATTCTTTGCTGAGACCGGCAAACCGCTGTTCTCATCGCACATGCTCGACCTTTCTGAGGAGCCTTTGCATGAAAATATTGAAATATCGGCCAAATACCTTGCCCGTATAGCAAAAATGGGTATGACGCTCGAAATTGAGCTTGGCGTAACCGGTGGTGAAGAAGATGGCGTTGACAATTCTGACGTTGACAGTTCACGTTTATATACCCAGCCTGAAGACGTTGCTTACTCTTACGAGCATTTATCAAAGATCAGCCACCGCTTTACAGTTGCAGCTGCGTTTGGTAACGTGCATGGCGTTTATAAACCAGGTAACGTGAAGTTGCAGCCTGTCATCCTGCATAATTCGCAGGAGTATGTGAAAAAGCATTTCGGCTTGACTGCCGAGAAGCCGATCAACTTTGTGTTCCATGGTGGTTCTGGTTCAACTCAGGAAGAGATCAGGGAAGCTATTTCTTATGGCGCCATCAAAA
The DNA here is from genome assembly GCA_036569325.1 of Mucilaginibacter sp. Lineage (GTDB taxonomy): Bacteria > Bacteroidota > Bacteroidia > Sphingobacteriales > Sphingobacteriaceae > Mucilaginibacter. The sequence goes on from DATCQV010000018.1 coordinate 6,355, forward strand.
TGAATATCGATACCGATATGCAATGGGCATTCTGGGAAGGAATTAAAGATTACTACAAATCGAAAGAAGGATACCTGCAAAGCCAGATCGGTAACCCTGAAGGCGAGGATTCTCCGAACAAAAAATACTATGATCCGCGCGTTTGGTTACGTAAAGGTGAAGAGAACTTTGTAAAAAGACTTACACATGCCTTCGGCGATCTGAATTGCCTGGACGTGAACAGCAAGTTGTAATTAGTTGATTGGGTGAGCGGTTGATTGGGTTGACCGACTTCCGAATAAACTTGATAAATTTAAATATTCAAGCGCTGATGTGAAAAGCATCGGCGCTTTTTTGTTGTGTAAACTTTGTCATATTAGAATGAACGCTTTTTTAGCTTATAATTTTATATTCATTTAGCTAAATTAGCCGAACCGGATGATAAGCAATTCAATAATATTGTGAATGGCTCAGTGCTTCCGATCTCTATTTTAATCTAAGAAACTCTTATAAAATGCCCGCAGTAATAAAAGCAAACAAAGTAACCGACCCTGCCGATCTTGAAAAAGTATTTGCCATACGCCGTGAAGTATTTGTAGGCGAGCAAAATTGTCCGCCTGAACTGGAATGGGAGTTTGAAGATGAATCTACCCACTTTTTAGCTACTGTTGACGGCGAGCCTGCCGGGGCCTCGCGCTGGCGTAAAACCGAGAAGGGATATAAGCTGGAACGTTTTGCCGTGTTACAAAAGTTTCGTGGTCTGGGCGTAGGGCAGGAACTGGTGCGCACCGTACTGGCTGATCTGCCTGCTGACGCTTTTTATGTTTATATGCACGCACAGATACAGGCTGTTGGCCTATATGAAAAGTTTGGCTTTGTAAAAACAGGGCCGGAGTTTGAAGAGGCGGGGATAAGGC
>DATCQV010000019.1:0-10198 GCA_036569325.1 Mucilaginibacter sp.
GTCTGGTCGGAGAGCAATCACGGATATTAACTTTGTACTATTTTGTTTTTGTTTGGTAATTTAAATTTTTGATTTTCGCTATAATTTGAATGTAGTTCATTGCACCTCATTTTCACACAGATAACTTCAGCTATGAAAAATTGTATTATTATTTTGCTTTTATTTTCTGTGCTACAAGTAAAAGCCCAGGCAAAACTATTTATTGACCTTACAACTGAAGGGCAGAGAACCGACTTTCCAAGCGAATTGCAAACTGCCATCAATACACTTTACCCTGCGGGAATGAATAAATACTACATCATTTTTGCCGCACACGGCAGCGATCCCAACAGCACTGCCGGTCATGCCTGGGTCGTCTGGTTTCGCGATAATCAACTCACCCACCAAGGTGAAATCTGGGGTTACGGATTTTGGCCTAACTATGACCAAATAAAGCTTAACCCCACATTCACGGGTCTTATTGTCGGCACTACCATCTTTCCGACTAGTCTGTTGAATACAACACTGCCGGGAAGGCTTATTGCGATCGCCCAAGGCATGATAGGTGGTCAATCTGGTGGCGTTCCGGGGGTGCTGAGATCAGACTTGATTAATCCTGAAACCCAAAACCAGAAACAGATCGTTTTTGAGGTTGATAAATACACATTTGAACAGTCAATGTCAGTGGTAAAAGATTACACGACGAAAATGCCCAATTACCATCTTTTAAAAAATGATTGTGTCTCATTCTTGGCGGCTGTAGGGCGAAGCATTGGCTTGGATATGCCAGACAGAAATCTATTGACGGACCTTCCTATAAAATATCTGGAAGCTCTTGCTAATGAACTAAGCAATAGTGCAGAAAAGATGACCATTTACAACGGTACAGGTACGGTTTCTGCCTCAGCCAATGGGTCATATTCCACCGTTTTCGGTGATGCAAAAAATTCAAACGTCTGTACTATAGATGGTAGCGGAAGCGCAGTGGAAGTTAAAACAAGAAACGGGGCAATGTCTTGTACTGTTTCAAACGCAACGGACGGCGGCATTTTGTATAGTCCGGCTCCCTCAGGCCCGCCTTTACAGACTATTCACCCTTCACCTGGAGTAATTAATTTGAATTCAGGAGTACCAACAAATAACCTCCCATCTACTGACTATTCATTTCCAAACGGGAATCTGGCTTTCAATTATGACCCCCAAAATAAGCAAGACCAGCAGTGCAGGGAATACCTTTCTTCCGGAAATCAAGAATTTTTCGGCTTCATCAATAAGGATGGGCAGCCTAATGGCGTCGGAACCCTTTCCACCCAGCAAAAAGGCAGCATTTTAACCCAAACAGCATCTTTTCAGAATGGGAACCTCGATCATTACGTCGCCTTGCAATTTCCAGAGTTCACTTATTCGGGGGCACTATCAAATGGTCTTGCAACTGGAATTGGTACGATTAACTATAAAAATGGAAACAGTTATACCGGTAATTTCGATAATGGCTATTTTTCGGGTAAAGGAATTGCCAAAATAAAGAATAATAAAACTGGTGTTATACCTCTATTTGATGGCAATTGGCAAAAAGGGCATTTTATTTCGGGGCGAATCACTTTTCCGCCAGGCGACTACTTTGAAGGGACTTTTTCTCTCAATGGAGATTTGTTAGCCGGAGGGTTTCATAATGCGGACGGATCACCTCTTTCCGTTCCCGGATATACGACGCCCATCATAAACTATAACCCCGGTGATACGGGTGATTATAATTTACCGACCTTAACCGTATCTGTTCCAAATATATCCCCTCAATAATTTTTTGAGCTAATGGACTGCCAGCAGGACTGGATTGGAGGAAATGAGACGATTATTGATACAAAACAGTTAATCCAAAAACTGCAATATTTTATTGATTTCGTGTCTGATTTGGCTGCAAAAGCCGATTTGATTAGCAACCCGTTAACCGATGGTTTGTAAATTGAAATTGAACATCCCCGCCTCTACTGTCTGAAAAAAGAAGCTGTTACTCCACTGCCAAAATCTTGTAATGAACTTATTTGCACAGTTCAACATTATTCGGTATATTGTGGACAACAAACGTTCTCAAACAACATCAAATTGATCTAAAGAATCGGTATACCTTGCAATATACGTCTTAAATTTTATGACCTAATATATTGATAATAAGAGCTTTATTTCTGCTGATTCGAGTCCCAGCGCGATTCGGCCTAACGCTGACTTTCAGTCACTTAGTAAATGCGAACGATTCAATTAATGATTTGCGGACAGTGTTGTAAAAAATTGTATTTCTTAAAAATACGGAGATAAAAAAATCCTTCCGGAACTCCTAATCGTATTCAGCAGCTAACTTTTCTTCCAATACGAGCATATCATTGCCAATCTTCGCATCGACTATTTTGGCATAGTGCTGCGTTTGTTTAAGCGACTTATGACCGAGAATCTTCGAGACAGTTTCGATCGGCACACCATTACTAAGCGTTACAGTAGTCGCGAACGTGTGCCTCGCGATATGGAACGTGAGTACTTTTCTTATCCCACAAACATCGGCGATCTCTTTCAAATAAGCATTCATTTTTTGATTTGACAAGATAGGAAGCATTTTACCTTTAGTTTGGTAAACCGGATGATCCTCATACTTTTTTAAGATTCGCAGCGGTATTGGTAACAATGGTAACTTAAAAGCGCTCTCCGTTTTCTTTCTTTTTGCATCGATCCATAGCCGGCCATCCTCCCCGTCAATGATATCCAGCTTGCCTAGCTTTTGAACATCCGCATAAGCTAGACCGGTATAACAGCTAAATAGAAAAATATCCCTCACCAGGACAAGCCGTTCAACACAAAAATCCTTTTGGCCGATGGTGGTTAGCTCCCTTTTTGTAAGGTAAGGGCGTGGCGTTTCACGCCTGGCCATGGAAAACTCTGCGAAAGGATCCTGCGATAGCCATTTCCTTTTGACACAGAGCAATACGATCTTTTTAAAATAAGTCAGGTACTTCATTGCCGAATTATGCTGGCAATTGCGAACGCTCTTCAACCAAAAACAAAATTTTTCGATGAATTCATAGTCCAGGTTATGTATCTCAAGATCTTCTTTCTTGTACTTCCATTTGATGAAATTTTCAGTATGAAGTAAAGTCCTTTTGAACAGGTCCAGCGTTCCGGCAGAGTATTCTACGGGAACCAGGGCTTCAAAAGCAATATTATGCTCCTTGAACACCTCAATTATATATTTGCGATCATTGATGCCGTTAAGGAGATTCTTGACATTATAAGGCGTAATTTCTTTATTAGCTTCAATGAGCTGTCTGCGCGCTTCATGGATCTTATGAGTGAGCGCATCAATGCATTTGTTAAGTTCCCGAGCGTCTTCCCGGCTACCTTCTGCCTTTCCACTCCTGGCGTTCCACCGTTTTGGATCCCACGTTCTCTTCGCTGTGATCTCTACCCTTTCGCTATCTACGGTAATACGGATGTAAACCTGAAATGGGTCGCCGGCTTCGTAAAACTTAGGTTTTTTGAGATACACATTTACACTGAAATTTTTTTCCAACATTTTACTCTCTTTTTACTGCGTTTTTAAATGGACAAATGTCGATTTGAAACAGATAAAAATCAAGATGTTCATTTTTTGAACTTGTTGATTAACAGTGCATTAAGCCACTTTTGGTGAGTACTTTGCAATTCAAAGTAAAGTACTCTCGAATTACTCTCTTTTTTTTTGGCTTTTTCAGGTAAATTTTGCGGGTCGCTAAAATGAAAAACCCTCTAAATACGCGATTTAGAGGGTTTTTGTGAGTTTTACTACTGTTTTTAGCGGTGAGGGAGGGATTCGAACCCTCGGTACAGTTTCCCGTACGTCAGTTTAGCAAACTGATCCTTTCGGCCTCTCAGGCACCTCACCAATTTTGCCCGTGCGGGCCGCTCAATATATTTCCCTTTTTTTCGGGATTGCAAATATAGCAATTCAGCTTATCCATCAAAAAAAAAGTTCTTTTTAGTCGTAATCCACTCTCACGTGATAAATACTCATCAGCATTTTCTTAAAAATAGTTTTAATGGTTTCAATATCCTTCAGCGTTATATCACTGTCGCTCAATTGGTTCTGATCGAGTTTATATTTAACGATACGATCCACCAAATTGCTGATCGAATGCTCGTCGGGTTCTTTTAAAGCGCGTGAGGCGGCCTCAACCGAGTCGGCCAGCATCAAAACACCTGTCTCTTTGGTGAACGGAATCGGCCCGGGATAGCGAAAAGTGTTCTCGTCGATGAATTTTTCGGGGAAATTTTTCAGGAACGACTGGTAAAAATAATCCACCCGTGTATCGCCGTGATGCGTACGGATAAAATTGATGACGATCTCGGGCAGGTTAGCCTTGCGCGCCATTTCGATCCCCTGACTAACGTGCCTGATGATGATCTGCGCGCTTTCCTGGTAAGGCAGCTTATCGTGCGGGTTGAAGCCCGACGTTTGGTTTTCGATAAAGTACAGCGGGTTCTCCATCTTGCCTATGTCGTGATACAACGCCCCTGCCCTAACCAGCAATGCGTTGCCGCCAATGGCATATATGGCGTTCTCGGCCAGGTTGGCCACCTGCAGAGAATGCTGAAACGTTCCCGGCGCGGTAAACGCCATTTCGCGCAGCAAAGGTGCATTGGTATTGGTGAGCTCGATAAGTGTAATATCGGAGGTGATGGCAAACACCTTTTCAAAAATATAAATGAGCGGATAGGCCAGCAGCGTAAGCAGTACGCTTACAATAAAAGGCACAAAGTCCATCCAGTCGATGCTGCGGAGGCTGCCCTCGCGAATGAATGAAATACCGAGGAACGACGCAAAATAAGCCGTGGTGATGATGAGCGCCGAGATGAGGAACTGCTCGCGGCGGATGAGGTTTTTGATACTATAGATGGATACCATCCCGGCAGTGATCTCAAAATAAGCAAATTCAAAGCTGTTGGGCACAAAGAAACCGGCTATCAGTACCACCAGCAGGTGTATGTTCAGCGCCAAACGGGTATCGAACAATATCCGGATAATGATAGGTACGATACAATAAGGGATATAATACAGGTTAGGCAGCTGAAGCTTGATCGCCATCGATAGCGTGAACAGCATAGCGGTAATAACCAGCAAAATGAGGCTTACCAGGCGGTTGTCGGCGTAAATATCCTTACGGAACAGGTACAGGAATACGATAAGCAGCGTAATGGCGATGCCTACCAATAAAAACTGGCCTAACAGAACCAGCCTGCGGTCGCCGTTAATGCGGGCGTTATCCTCGAATGCCTTTTTATACGATTGCAGCTTCTGAAAGGCCTCATCGCTCACTACCGATCCTTTGGCTATAATTATTTCCCCTTTTTGCACCATGCCGCGCGTGGTCGAAAGGTTCTCTACCACTTCCTTTTCCAGCCTCGACGTAAGCTTATTATCGTAGATCAGATTAGGCTGCAGGCGGTTGCTGATGAGATCGAGCAGAAAGGCTTTATCAAGCTCTTTGTGGGCAGTTAAAAACTGGTCGCAATAATCAAGCGCCCTGGCGCGGGTGTATACGTCTGATGTGTTTTTATCTGTGGCTATATTGTTATCTAATACAGTGATCTTATAATTTTCGGCGTTTTGCTGATATTTAGGGTTGAGCGTGAGCACACCCTTATCATAAACCGATTTCAGCAGATCGTAGCCTGTCGTAGCATAGTGTGCCTTTTTATTGTCGGCAATGCCGGCGTTATGCCATTTTATTTCCAGGTCGTTCTTAAATCCTTCCAGTTCGTGCTCAACCAGGCCGTCATCCAACTGGTAAATAGGTGTAATGCTGGCTAAGGCAGTCTTTTGGTCGCTCTCAATTTCCTGCTGGGTTTTTAATATGGCGAAGTTGTAGGGCGATACCAGGTCCTTCTGGTTCCAGATCCTCCCCTTCTCAATATCATAGCTGAATTTTGCCTGTTTGGGCAGCGTAAACACAATTACACAAACGCTTGCCAGCATCATCAGGAACTTAACATTGCGCGAATATTTACGGAATATAGCCTTTTGACGCGATGAAGATAATTTTGCCATTGATACGATTGTAGATCAAAATTAACATAAGTTTCTGTTATCTGTATTTTTTCTTGCTTTTCTCAAACAAATCGTAGTATCTTTATGATATCATTTTAAAATCAACTTGAATCATGAATAACGAAAAAACACTCGACCCTACACCAGGCATCACCGTCTTCGCTTTATTGGTGGTAGCGGTTGCCATTGCCTTTATTGTGCTTGCTTACGGCAACAATGTAGTTCCCGGAATTATCTTCGTGGCTGACCTGTTCATCCTCCCGGGCTTCATTGTCGTTAATCCGAACGAATCTAAAGTGCTCACCTTCTTTGGAAGTTATACCGGGACAGTAAAGAAAGAAGGATTCCATTGGGTAAACCCTTTTACCGTTAAAAAGAAGGTTTCATTAAAAGCCTTCAATCTTAACGGTCAGCAGTTAAAGGTGAACGACAGCGTAGGCAATCCTATTGAAATTGCGGCCGTAATTGTATGGCAGATAAAAAACACAGCCAGCGCCGTTTTTGCAGTTGAAAATTACCTGCAATACGTGAATATTCAAAGCGAAGCCGCGGTACGTCACCTGGCTAATATGTTTCCTTATGACAATATGGAAGATGAATCGGCCACCATCACTTTAAGGGGCGGCGCCGAAGAAGTAAGCCATCTGCTGGAAAAAGAACTGAACGAGCGCCTCGACCGCGCAGGCATTGAGGTACTGGAAGCCCGGATCTCGCACCTGGCCTACGCGCCTGAAATTGCGCACACCATGTTGCAGCGCCAGCAGGCAGCGGCCATCATCTCGGCGCGGAGGCTTATTGTTGAAGGAGCCGTAGGAATGGTTGACATGGCGCTGACCCGCCTGTCGGAGAAAAACATCGTTGATCTGGATGAGGAACGCAAGGCGGCAATGGTAAGCAACCTGCTGGTAGTGCTCTGCGGCGATCGCAGCGTAAACCCTGTTGTAAATACCGGTACCTTATACCATTAAGCACATGTACCAAACACTTGACCCCAAGAAAGTAAAAGAGCTGTTTATCATCAGGCGAAGCTGGTTCGACGGCGCGTACGAACTGACGGACAACGCCAACAACAGCTACGGGTTGATGACCTACACTAATTTCTTCAGACGAACGGCCGTTGCGGTGACGGCTACTCGTCAATGGACGTTCAGCCGGGGCGAATTTTTGAGCCGCACTTTGCTGATCACCGATGCAGATGGCCTACCCGTAGGCAAGGCAAAAAGAGAATTGTTCAGCACAAAAACCACGCTGACGCTGGAAACCGGTTTTATCTGCGAATTCAGCAGGCCGTCGATATGGTCGCGTTGTTATGTTTGGGAAGCGCCGGGATGCGGAAAAATAATGCATATTCGCGGCCGTTTATTCAGCCGCACCGGCAAGGTTTATATCGACAACAATATGGCGCCGGAATCGATCGTTCCGCTGCTGATATTTTTTGGCACCTATATGATGATATTAAGAAAACGGAGAAAGGCAGCACATTAATATGGCCGAAAAGAAAGCATTTATATTACGCATTAACCCCGAAGTGCTGAAGGAAATAGAAACCTGGGCCGGGGAAGAATTCCGGAGCACCAACGGCCAGATAGAATACCTGCTGCAACAGGCGCTTAATGCGCGGAAGAAAGGCCCAAAGAAAAAGACTTCATAGCGACGCAATATTTTGCGTGGCTTACAAACCATTCCTAACGGATTCGCATATTTGTCTATCCATTCCGGGACGCAAAATTTTGCGTCTCTACGACAGTTTTTATTATGCATGCATAATAAAAAATACTAAATTTGCGCCACCAATAAATCAGATACAACCCATGAAAGAAGTAGTAATAGTTGCAGCGACCCGCACGCCTATCGGCAGTTTTGGAGGAAGTTTGTCAAGCCTGTCGGCCGCACAATTGGGTGCAGCTGTCATCAAATCGGCAGTTGAAAAGGCGGGCTTAAAACCTGAGCAGATACAGGAAGTTTTCATGGGCAATGTATTATCGGCCAATTTAGGCCAGGCGCCAGCTACCCAGGCGGCCATATTTGCCGGTTTACCCTATTTGCCTGCAACTACCGTTAATAAGGTGTGCGCATCCGGCATGAAAGCCATTATGCTGGCAGCGCAGAGCATTTCATCGGGCGAGAACGATATTGTTGTTGCCGGCGGAATGGAAAGCATGAGCAATGTACCTTACTATTTGGATAAAGCCCGCAACGGCTATCGTTTGGGCAATGGGCAGATCATTGACGGCTTGGTAAAAGATGGCCTTTGGGATGTTTATAACGATTACCACATGGGCTCCGCCGCCGAACTTTGCGCTACCGATTGCAACATCAGCCGTGAAGACCAGGATGCTTTTGCCATTGAATCATACCAACGCGCGCAAAAGGCACAGAGCGAAGGTAAATTCAGAGACGAGATAACCCCGGTAGAATTAAAAGATAAAAAAGGCGACATCACCCTGTTTGCCGACGATGAAGAGCCGAGAACCGTAAAGTTCGACAAGATCCCATCCCTTAAGCCCGTATTCAAAAAAGACGGCACTGTAACGGCCGCCAACGCATCTACCTTAAACGATGGCGCCGCAGCAGTAGTGCTGATGAGCAAAGCCAAAGCCGATGAATTAGGCATTCCCCCATTAGCCAAAGTGATTTCTTATGCTGATGCGCAGCAAGCTCCCGAATGGTTCACAACTGCGCCGTCAAAAGCAATTCCATCAGCCTTACACCGCGCAGGCTTGTCGGCCGGGGATATCGATTATTTTGAGATCAATGAGGCGTTTTCTGTGGTTTCTATCGCCAATAATCAATTATTAAAGCTTGATCCTGCAAAAGTGAATATTAACGGTGGTGCGGTTTCTTTAGGTCACCCGCTTGGTGCTTCAGGCGCAAGAATTATTGTAACGCTGCTGAATGTGCTAAAGCAAAACAATGGTAAATACGGCGCTGCAGGAATTTGCAACGGCGGTGGCGGTGCAAGTGCAATGGTTATCGAAAATCTCTGATGATGAGCTTATATTTTCATCAGCCTGGTAATTAAATATTATTAGTTTTGGCCGAAAATAAAAACAGCCACGCAGCGTTAATTGCCAAAGTGGCCATCAGAAGAACCATATTGTGATAAAGCGTTTTACATTAATCCTATTAGTCGTTTCCGTTATTTGTTCAAAAGGCTTCGCGCAGCATTCTGATGAGAATGGCCGCATAGCCCAGCTACAGGCCTACCGCGATACGCTGATAACGCTTGGCAAGAAATTCATCAATGATGACAATGACCTGGAACGTAAAAACGCCAATTACGCCTTTATCAAAACGCTGGTTAGCGCGTTAAAGATCCCAAACTCCTTTTTATTCAATTTCGATTCCGTTAAAACCATCAGCGTTATTAATTCGCCCGATAACCGTTTCCGGATCTTCAGCTGGCATATCATCAATTCAGACGGCAGCTACCGCTTTTACGGCACCGTACAAATGAACACCGGCGGCAGTTTAAAAATGTACCCGCTGGAGGATTATTCTCCCCTGCTTAAAAACCCCGAGGATTCGGTAACCGACAACCGGAAATGGTACGGCGCCCAATATTACAAGATCATACCCGTTTATGCACCAAAGCCCTACTACGTTTTAATTGGATGGAAAGGCAACACCGTAGAATCAACCAAAAAAGTGATCGATGTGTTATCATTTAACGAAGGCAAACCTGAATTAGGACGGCATGTATTCGATGGCAACGGAAAAACCCGCGACAGGGTTGTATTTGAATACGCCCGCGATGCTTCGATGCTGTTGAGATATGTTCCCGATCAGAATCTCATTGTGTTCGATCATCTTGCCCCGCCTGATCCCAAACTGAAAGGAAAATTCTCCAATTACGGACCCGACTTTACCTACGATGGCTATAAGTTAAGAAATGGCCGCTGGGTATATGTAGATAATATCGATATGCGTAATGTTCCTACCGCAGCTGATGATCAATATGTAGACCCCAAAAAGCAGGCGGCTATTGATAAGGCTGCGGCTACTCAGAAGCAGTAGAGGTTAGTGGCAGTGGGTAGTGGCAGTTTTTACCTTCGTTGTTACTGTTAACACCCAGTTTTGTCATTTCGAGCGCGAGCGAGAAAACTTATACGTTAATGTATTGGCGCAAATGCACTGGCGGTAATACAT